>NZ_CP009755.1:2191509-2504581 GCF_000772085.1 Curtobacterium sp. MR_MD2014
ACGACGCCCCTCCACAAGCACGATGACGTCGGTATTTCACATGCGCCATTCGTCCGTACGCTCGGGACCGGAGGGGACATGGCGGCAGGAGAAGCGCGTCCGATCACGGCGGACGACCAGAGCGGACCGGTACCGCGGACGCTCGCCCCGGTGACCGGGACGACACCGAGGAGCGAGTCCGAGCACCGGGAGCTCGTGGCGGCGGGCAGGGGCCACCCCGACGTCGCGGACGGCGCCGAGGCCGGGACGTCGTCCGAGACCACGACGGCGACACCGGACGTCGCCGACACGGCGCGGGCACTCGGGCTGTGCGTCGTCGAGGTCCTGACCGGTGGGCGCGAGGTCGACAGCATCGCGCGCTGGATCACCGAGGACGTGCAGCGGCACCTGCTGCAGCGTGCCGCCCTCGGCGCTCGGGCGCGGTCGATCGGGAGACGGTCCCGCGCCCGCCCGATCCTGCAGGTCGGGAGCGTCCGGGTCTGCGAGCCGGCGCCCGGCGTCGCGGAGGCAGCCGTGGTGGTGCACACGCGCAGCCACGCGCGTGCCGTCGCGCTCCGGCTCGAGCTGCGGCAGGGGCGCTGGCGAGCGACCGCGATCGGGGTGCTCTGATCCCGCACCGGGGACACGACGGACGGGAGGCGCGGTGCCGTCCGGCACCGCGCCTCCCGTCCGTCGTCGTGGGGCGTCAGCCCTTCTTGGCGGCCTGACGACGCTCCGCGCGGTTCCCCGCGGCGGCCTGTCCGGAGGCGGTCGCCGCGTTGCCGAACGCCGACCCCTGCTCCGGACCGGCGGCCTCTGCCTCGGCCTCGGCCTGTGCGCGCTGCGCGCGAGCGGTGGCGGCCTGCTCCAGGCGTCCGCGCTCGTCGCGCACCTCGACCTCGCCGTCGATCGACGGCGCCGAGTACTCGAGGCCGGTGGCCTCGGACTCCCCGAGCCCCTTCGCCTCGATGACCGCGTTGTCGCCGTCCGACTGCACCTGGACCTCGAGGTTGAACAGGTACCCGACCGACTCCTCGCGGATCTGGCCCATCATGCTCTGGAAGAGCGCGTAGCCCTCGCGCTGGTACTCGACCAGCGGGTCGCGCTGTGCCATCGCGCGGAGGCCGATGCCGTCCTTGAGGTAGTCCATCTCGTACAGGTGGTCCCGCCAACGACGGTCGATCACGGAGAGGACGACGCGGCGCTCGAGCTCGCGCATGGCCTCGTCACCGAGGAGCTCCTCACGCTGCTGGTACGCGAGCTTGGCGTCGGACAGGATCTCGCGTGCCAGGAACTCGCGCGTCGCCTTGCCCTTCGAACCGGCCTCGGTGATGACCTCGTCGATGGAGATCGAGATCGGGTACAGCGTCCCGAGCTCGGTCCACATCGCGTCGAGGTCCCAGTCGTCCGGGGAGCCCTCGCCGGTGTGCGTGTCGATGACGTCGTCGATCACGGCCTTGAGGAACGACTGCGCACGGTCGTTGATGTCGTCACCCTCGAGGATGTGACGACGGTCGCTGTAGATCGCCTCGCGCTGGCGGTTCAGGACGTCGTCGTACTTCAGGACGTTCTTGCGGATCTCCGCGTTGCGGCCCTCGACCTGCGCCTGGGCGGACCGGATCGCCCGGCTGACCAGCTTGTTCTCGATCGCCATGTCGTCCGGCACGTTCGAGCGGCCCATCAGGCTCTCGGCCGCACCGGAGTTGAACAGGCGCATCAGGTCGTCGGTCAGCGACAGGTAGAAGCGGCTCTCGCCCGGGTCGCCCTGACGACCGGAACGCCCCCGGAGCTGGTTGTCGATGCGGCGCGACTCGTGGCGCTCCGTACCGAGGACGTACAGACCGCCGGCGTCGCGGACCTTGTCGGCCTCTTCCTTGATCTCGGCCTTGACGCGGGCGAAGACGTCGTCCCAGGCGGCCTCGTACTCCTCCGGCGTCTCCGTCGGGGACAGGCCCTTGGCGTGCATCTCCTGCACGGCCAGGAACTCGGAGTTGCCGCCGAGCATGATGTCGGTACCGCGGCCGGCCATGTTCGTGGCGACCGTGACGGCCCCGAGTCGACCGGCCTGCGCGACGATCGCGGCTTCGCGGGCGTGGTTCTTCGCGTTGAGGACCTCGTGCTTGACGCCCTTCTTCGCGAGGAGCTTCGACAGGTACTCGGACTTCTCGACGCTCGTGGTGCCCACGAGGACCGGCTGGCCCTTCTCGTGGCGCTCGGCGATGTCGACGGCGACCTGCTCGAACTTCGCCTTCTCGTTCTTGTAGACGAGGTCGGTCTGGTCGATGCGCTGCATCGGCTTGTTCGTCGGGATGGGGACCACGCCGAGCTTGTAGGTCGACATGAACTCGGCCGCCTCGGTCTCGGCGGTACCGGTCATGCCGGAGAGCTTCTGGTACAGGCGGAAGTAGTTCTGCAGCGTGACGGTCGCGAGGGTCTGGTTCTCGGCCTTGACCTCGACGCCCTCCTTCGCCTCGATCGCCTGGTGGATGCCCTCGTTGTAGCGCCGGCCCATGAGGATGCGACCGGTGTGCTCGTCGACGATGAGCACCTCGCCGTTCATCACGACGTAGTCCTTGTCCTTCTTGAACAGGGCCACGGCCTTGATCGAGTTGTTCAGGAAGGAGATGAGCGGGGTGTTCGCCGACTCGTAGAGGTTGTCGATGCCGAGGTAGTCCTCGACCTTCTCGATGCCGGGCTCGAGCACGCCGACCGTGCGCTTCTTCTCGTCGACCTCGTAGTCCTCGCCCGGGATCAGGCGGGTGGCGATCGACGCGAACTCGGTGAACCAGCGGTTCGCCTCGCCCGAGGACGGCCCCGAGATGATGAGCGGCGTGCGGGCCTCGTCGATGAGGATCGAGTCGACCTCGTCCACGATCGCGAAGTAGTGGCCGCGCTGCACCATGTCGGAGGCCTGCCACGCCATGTTGTCGCGCAGGTAGTCGAAGCCGAACTCGTTGTTCGTGCCGTAGGTGATGTCGGCCGCGTACTGCTCGCGGCGCTCGGCCGGCGACTGGTTCGCGATGATGCAGCCGGTGGTCATGCCGAGCGCACGGAAGACGCGCCCCATGATCTCGGACTGGTACGACGCGAGGAAGTCGTTGACCGTGATGACGTGCACGCCGCGCGACGGGATCGCGTTGAGGTAGGCGGCGGTCGTCGCGACGAGGGTCTTGCCCTCACCGGTCTTCATCTCGGCGATGTTGCCGAGGTGCAGGGCCGCGCCGCCCATGAGCTGCACGTCGAAGTGCCGCATGCCGAGGGTGCGCTTGGCTGCCTCGCGCACGGCGGCGAACGCCTCCGGCAGGAGGTCGTCGAGGGACTCCCCGTTGGCGTACCGCTCGCGGAGCTCCTTCGTCTCGTCCTGGAGCTCCTCGTCGGTGAGGCTCGCGAAGTCGTCCTCGAGGTCGTTGATGGCCGAGGCGTACGCCTTCAGCCGTCGGAGGGTCCGTCCTTCGCCGATGCGGAGGACCTTCTCCAGCACGTTTGCCACGTGAGCTCCTTACGGGGTCGTCGCGCGCGACCTGCGCGATCCGAACAGCCAGTCATGCTAGCAACCCGCCGGAGCGCTGCGCTGGGAGACGGGCGTTGCACCGAGCAGGGACGGCCGACGAGGGCAGCGGGTGCGAACGGTCCGACGAGGACCGCACGCACCCGCTGGACGGCGACGGTGCGCTACGCGACGGCCGCTGACCCGGCGGCGTCCGCGTCGGCGGTGCTGCCGTCCGCGCTCCCGTCGTCGATGCCGATCACGCCGTAGTCCCAGCCCTTGCGGCGGTAGACGACGCTCGGGCGCCGGGTCTCGGCGTCGACGAAGAGGTAGAAGTCGTGCCCGACCAGCTCCATGCGGTAGAGCGCGTCGTCGAGGGTCATCGGGGCCTCGGTGAAGACCTTCTGCCGGATGACCACGGGCGAGTACGGCTCGACGTCCTCGTCGTGCGACTCCTCGACCACGGCGACGACACCGGTCGCGACGGTCTCGATGAGCCGCCCGTCGGCCGGCGTGACATCCATGTGCTCGAACCCGGTGCCGGCGGCCTCGGCCACGGAGGTCGGGCGGTGGCGACCGCGGTGCACCTTGCGGCGGTCACGTGCCCGACGCAGGCGCTCGGTGATGCGGGCGAAGGCGAGGTCGAACGCCGCGTACTTGTCCGAGGCGGCGGACTCGGCCCGCACGAGGGGCCCGGGGCCGATCAGGGTGAGTTCGACGCGGTCCTCGCCCTGGGCGCCGCCGGCCTTCTCGTTGTGGCGGCTGAGGCGCACCTCGAAGGCGAGGGCGCGGTCGGCGAGCACGTCGATCTTCTCGGACTTCTGTTCCACGTAGGTGCGGAATCGATCGGTGACCCCGACGTTCCGGCCCGTGATCGTCACGTCCATGTGGCGGCTCCCATCCGTACTTCGGCGCGTCGCCTCCATCCGGCGATCCCGAACGCCTTGCCGCGAGGCTAGACCCCCGGCCCGAGCGGCGTCACCACCCGCCGGCGGGTCGCGCCGGACACCCACCGGACGCTCAGGCGTCGCCGGGCGGCCACCCGGCGTCCACCCGGCCGACCAGCCGCCGCACCCGCGGGGCCGGTGCACGAACCGTCCTGGTGCGGCCCGAGCGGTCACTCCTCGACCTCGGCGAGCGCGACGCACCGCACCACGCGACCCCCGGCCGCACGGACCGCGCGGACCGCCTCGGCCATGGTGACGCCGGTCGTGACCACGTCGTCGACCACCACGACGTCCCGACCCGCGACGTGCGCCGCACGGAGCGTGCCCACCGTCGCCTCGACCCGTTCGAGTGCCGTCCGCTCCTTCTGGCCGTGCGCGACGCGCTTCGTGGCCCGGGAGCCGGGCCGGTCCGCGGGGACCCGCCCCCGGACTCGCCGGAGCGCCCGGCGCGGCGCGCGACGGGGCCGCCCACGCGCAGCACCCGCGCGGCGGAGCAGCAGGACGACCGGGTCGAACCCCCGTCGCCGCGCCCCGGCAGGCGACGGCGGCACACGGACGAGCAGCGCTCCCGGGACGTCGGCCAGGGCCCGGTCGACGAGCGCGCAGAACCGTGGCGCGAGCACCGGCACGAGGTCCGTCCGGCCACGGAGCTTCAGCTCGAGGACGAGAGCCCGCACGGTGTCCCGGTAGGCGAAGGCCGCGTCGAGTCGGACACCCGCGACCAGCCGGCGTCGCTGCGGCTCGGCGTCGAGTGCGTCACGGCAGGGCCGGCAGACCGCCCGGTCCGGCGCACCGCACCCGACGCAGGCCACGGGGAGCACGAGTCCGAGCACCGCGGCGACGGCGTCCGACCAGGCAGACGGGTCGGTGGCAGGGGCGGTGGGAGGGGCGCCGGCAGCGCGGGTGCGCCGGCGGCGCGGGTCGGTCCTGGACACGGGTCGATCGTGGCGCCCGGCACACCGCCGAGGTGGGCCGTCGCGGCGGACGGTGGACGAGCCTCCAGGCCGCGCCGCGTGTGCAGGAACGGCCGCGCCGCGCGTGCAGGGGCGGCCGCGCCGCAGGAGCGGCGCGTGCCGCGTCAGCGCTGGGTACCGAGGACGTCCGCGGTGACCCCCGTGGTGTCCCAGCGGCCGCCGGTGGACTGCAGGACCGTGCCGTCCGCCATGCGCAGCAGGACCGATCCGCCGCTGCCGCCCGCCACCGAGGACGCCGTCCCGTCCGGCTTCGGCAACGTCGTCGACTGGCCGCCGACCGTCGACCGGACGACCTCGGGGCCGGCCTCCGTCTGCCCGACCGACACGACGTCGCTGTCGTTCACCCAGGCCGCACCGACGGCGTCACCCGTGGTCGCCTGCACGCGCACCGGCGAGCCGAGGCCCGTCGGCGTGCGGTCGCTGCCGCGGACGATCGCCATCACGTACAGGGCGGGCCCGTCGCCCGTCTCGATGAGGGCGAGCGCCCGTGTGGAGTCGCGGGAGACCTGGAACGAGACGAGCCGGCCGCGTGGCAGCGTCGTGGCGACCTCGTGCGGGTCGCCACCCAGCCCGTACGCCGTCACCCGGCTCGTGTCGTCACCGCTGCCGACCCAGACGAAGCCGAGGTCGTCGAGCGTCGGCGGGACCAGTCCGTCGGTCGCGTCGATGCGGAGCGCGTCCCGACCGCGGACCACGACCACGCCGCTGGCGTTGCCCACCGCGGCGACCGTGCCGGACGTGGAGAGCGAGAACGACTCCGGGTCGAGGGAGGCGATCGTCGTGCTCGCGTCGCCGCCGAGGGCCGCGACCCGACCGTTGCCCGTCGCGTACCCGACCTCGTCGTCGCGGTCGACGAGCGGTCGCGGGTCGACGTCGGGGTTGAGACGCGCCGTCGCGTCCTGCTGCTCCGGCTCGGCGAAGGTCGCCCCCTCGATGGTGATCGAGACGGACGACACCGAGGCGACCGACGCGAGCGAGCGGGTCAGCTGCTCGCGCATGCGCGCCTTGTCCTCGCCGCTCGAACCGAGGGCGTCGCGCGACAGGTCGACGAGCGCGGAGCCGTTCTCGATCGTGACCGCGTTGAGCGAGAGCTGCGTCCCCTCCGGGAAGGCCGACACGACGGCGCCCTTGAGCCAGTCGGACGGCCCGGCCAGCAGCGCACTGGCGATGCGGGTGCTCGTGGACGACCGGGCGAGGAACCACCGTTCGTCGGGCACCAGGTAGCGGTACGTCGGGTCGAAGAAGTAGAGCGCGTGCTGCTGGAACTGCGACTCGAAGCTCACCGGCGTGAGGATGATCCCGTCCGGGGCGTAGGCAATCCGCCACTCCCCGTCCTCGCGGACGAACTGGAACGTCAGGGTCGACGTCGTCGGCCGGACCGCCTGGGTGTACTCGCCGTCGGCGTCGACGGTCGCACTGGCGGTCAGCGTGTAGGTGAGCTCGCGGTCGGCGACCCGCTCGATCGCGCCGCTGCCCTGCAGGACGGTGACGCCGCGGCGCGGGTTCCACTTCTCGGCGAACCCCGTGGCGAGGAACTCGCGGGCGGTGCCGTAGTCGTCCTGCGCGCCGGTGCCGGCGGCGACGAAGCCGCGCAGGATCGCGGTCTGGTCCATGCCGGCGACCGGTCGGTCCGGGCGGAGCTCGAAGCCGGAGATCGCCTCGTCCTTCACCGACTGCCCGGTACGCACGCCGCCACCCGTCGGGATCGCCGCGCACGCCGAGAGGGCGACCACGGAGAGCGCCGCGAGCGTCACCACCACCAGGGTCCGGAGTCGTGCGCGCATCAGTCCTCCCCCCGGACGGCGCGGGGGCCGTCGTAGGTCTCGTCGAGTTCGGGCAGCGGGATGGCGGAGGTCGCGGTGCCGAGCGACTCGCCACGCGGCAGGGTCAGCACGAACGTCGAGCCCTCGCCGGGGCGCGACCACACGTCGATCCGACCGCCGTGCAGGTTCGCGTCCCCGAGGGAGATCGCGAGACCGAGGCCGGTGCCGCCGATGGTGCGCTTGCGGCTCGGGTCGGCGCGCCAGAAGCGGTCGAACACCCGCGCTGCGTCCTCCGGTGGCATCCCGACGCCCTGGTCACGGACCGCGATCGCCACGGACCGGGAGTCGCTGTCGACGACGACCTGGACGGGCTTCGCGTCACCGTGCTCGACCGCGTTGCCGACCAGGTTCCGCAGGATCCGCCGGATGCGCTTCGCGTCGAGCTGCATCGTGGTGTGGCCGCCGGGGGTGACGAGCTGCAGGTCGACGCCGGCACGGTCGGCGAGCGGGCGGAACTCCTCGACGATGTCGGCGGCGAGCGCGGCGGGCACGACGGGTTCGGTGTCGAGCTGCACCGCCTGGGCGTCGTAGCGGGAGATCTCGAGCAGGTCGGCCAGCAGCAGCTCGAAGCGCTCGACCTGTGCGTGCAGGAGCTCGGCGGACCGGCTCACCGACGGCTCGAAGGCGTGCCGCGAGTCGTAGAGCATGTCGCCCGCGAGCCGGATCGTGGTCAACGGCGTGCGGAGCTCGTGGGAGACGTCGGACACGAAGCGCTGCTGCACGCGGGAGAGCTCGGCGAGCTGGGTGATCTGCCGGCTGACCGCGTCGGCCATGTCGTTGAAGCTGCGCGCGAGGATCGCGATGTCGTCGTGACCCCGGACCGGGATGCGCTCGTCGAGCCGGCCGGCGGCGATCTTGCGACTCGTCTCGGCGGCACCGCGGATCGGCACGACGACGAGCCGCACCACGAGCGAGGTGACGAGCGCGATGAGGACGATGAGTGCGACGCCGCCGACCGACAGCGTCTGTGACACGAAGTCGAGGGTCTGCTGCGCGTCGGACAGGTCGTACACGATGTAGAGCTCGTACTGTCCGGCGCTCGGGACCTGCAGGACGGACCCGACGGCCAGGCCCGGCTCGCGGCGGCCGCCGTCGTCGAGCTGCACGGGCTGCAGGCTCAGTCGCCCGGTGTCCTTCCCGACCTCGCGGCGCAGGGCGTCGGTGATCACGGCGTCCGGGAAGCCCTGGCTCGCGAGGTTCTGCAGCGTCTGGGGCGTCGACTGGCCGGGCGTCCGCTCGATGGCGATGCTCGTGCCGCCCGGGCTCGTCGTGTTCGAGAGGATCGCCTGCTGCGCCTCGCTCTGCAGGGTCTCCAGCTCGGTCTGGTTGTTGTCCTCGGCCGCGGTCGCCGCGTCGAAGATGCCCTGCGCGACGATCGTCGCCCGGGCCGACTCGGACTCGATCTGGTCGCGGCGCTGCGCGTAGACGTTGTTCGAGATGCTGATCATGACCGCGGTACCGATGACGGCGACCGCGAGGCCGGTCGTCGCGACGGTGATCGCGACGCTGCGCACCATGAGCGACCGGCGCCACAGCCAGGCGACCGCGTACCACCCGCGACGGAGCCAGCGGCGGAGCCGACGCCGCACACGGGCGGCGCGACCGGGGAACCCGCGGCCGGCCCGCGGTGCGCCCCCGCCCGCCGCGGTACCGGACGACGCCGACGGCACGGTGCTCAGGCTCCTCCGGCCCGGTAGCCGACACCGCGGACGGTGGTGACGATCTTCGGGTTGTCCGGGTCGTGCTCGATCTTCGCGCGGAGCCGCTGCACGTGGACGTTCACGAGCCGGGTGTCCGCCTTGTAGTGGTAGCCCCAGACCTGGTCGAGGAGCATCTCGCGGGTGAAGACCTGGTTCGGCTTCTCGGCGAGCGCGCGGAGCAGGTCGAACTCGAGCGGGGTGAGCGCGATCACCGTGTCGCCGCGACGGACCTCGTGCGCGGCGACGTCGACGGTCAGGTCGCCCGCGTGCAGCACCGACGCGTCCCCCGCCGTCGGCCGCAGCCGCGTCTTGATGCGCGCGACGAGCTCCTTCGGGTTGAACGGCTTGACGACGTAGTCGTCGGCACCGTTCTCGAGGCCGGCGACGACGTCGGCGGTGTCGCCCTTCGCCGTCAGCATGATGATCGGGGTGCCGCTGTCCGCGCGGATCCGCTTGCAGACCTCGATGCCGTCGATCCCCGGCAGCATGACGTCGAGCAGCACGAGGTCGGGCTTCGTGCTGTGGAACGTCTCGACGGCGTCGTTGCCGTCGGCGCTGAACTCCGGGTCGTACCCCTCGGAACGGAGGACGATGCCGATCATCTCGGCGAGGGCCTGGTCGTCGTCGACGACGAGGATGCGCGGTGTCATGTGCATGGACTCCGTGGGACGGGCGGCGGTGCCGAGAGCCGGCACCCACAGTCACGATAGCCGAGCACCCGTCGCACCGGGATCTTGCGACAGTATGGGTGCACGGTCGCGCGTTCCGCTGCGCGACACGAGCACGACGAGGGGGCGGCGATGGCCGACTGGCAGGTTCCGGGATCCGGTGGGGGCGAGGACCGGACGGGAGGCCCGTCCCACCCCGCAGGGCAGCCGTCGTCCGCAGGGTGGTCGGGGCAGCAGCCGTGGCCGGCCCAGCAGGGCTGGCAGCAGCACGCCGGCCCCGGGCGTCCCGGTCCCGGTCCGCAGCGACCGCCGGCGCAGCGCCCGGTCGTCCCGCTCCGTCCGCTCGGTCTGGGCGACGTGCTCGCGGGGGCGTTCACGGTGTTCCGGCGGAACCCACGCGTCCTGCTCCTCTGGAGCCTGCTGCTCAGCGGTGTGCTCGGGCTCCTCGCGACGCTGGCGAGCACCTTCGGGCAGCAGTCGCTGCAGGCGCGCATGTCGTCGGCGGTCGAGGCCGGCGGGAGCGGCGCGGGGGACGTCGTCGCCGGGTCCGTGACCCTCTTCCTCGTGCTCTCGGTCGGGCTGCCCTTCCTGGCCTACCTGGGCCGGGCCTTCCTCGTCGCGCCGGTCGCGGCGGACACCGGGCAGCGCGTGCTCGGGCGCCGCGCGAGCTTCCGCGGCCTCTGGGCGCTCCTCGCCGGTCGGCGGTGGCCGGTCCTCGCGTGGATCCTGCTGCAGCTCGCCGCGGGCCTGGTCCTCGGCGCGGTGTTCGGCGGACTCGTGGTCGGCATCGCGGCCGGTCTGGTCGCGGGTCGCTCCGGCATCGGCGGCTTCATCGGCGCGTTCTTCCTGCTCGCCCTCGGCGCACTCGTCGTGGTCGCCTGGCTGGCGACGAGGTTCGCGTTCACCGTCCCCACGATCGCCCTCGAGGGCCGGGGCGTCTTCTCGGCAGCGGCGCAGTCGTGGCGACTCACCCGCGGGGCGTTCTGGCGCACCTTCGGCATCGTCCTGCTCGTCCAGGTCGCATTCGGGATCGCGGGGTCGATCGCGTCGATCCCGCTCACGTTCGGCACGGTCCTGGCCATCGGCGCCTTCGACCCGCTCGGGCAGACGGGCGCGGCCGCCGGTGTGGGCGTCGGGGCCGTCGTGGCCATCGTGCTCGGTGCGCTGCTGTCCATCGCCGTGCAGTGCGTCACCGACGTGCTCAGCGCCTCGGTCCTGACCTTCCTCGCCCTCGACCGCCGCATCCGCACCGAGGCGCTCGACCAGCGGATCGCCGCGCACCTGGACACCGGGGAACCGTCGGACCCGTTCGCACCGGCGCCCGCCGTCGCCCGCCCGCCGTGGCCCGGTCAGCAGGGGCCCGGACAGCAGGGCCCCGGACAGCCCTGGCCCGGACAGCAGGGGCCCGGACAGCCCTGGCCCGGCCCGCAGCAGCCCACGCAGCAGTGGCCCGGCCCACAGCAGCCGTCGCAGCAGTGGCCGGGGCAACCGTGGCCGGGCGGCTCGTGACGCTCGGTCCGGACGAGGCACGTCGACTGCTCGAACGCGAGCTCGAGCGAGCCGACTACGACGGTGCGCGCGCGACCTGGTGGGACCGGGCCTCGCGCCACGTGCTCGAGTGGCTCGGGTCCTTCCGCCCGGGCGGCGGGCTGGACTCCCCCGTCCTCGGGCAGTCCGTGCTCTGGATCGCGGTCGTCGTGCTCGTGGCGGTCGTCGTGCTCGTGGTCGTCGCCCGCGGTCTCCCCCGTCGGCGGGCCCGCACCGCGCGGTCCGACGACGGGAGCGTCTTCGACGCCGACGACGTCCGGTCCGCCCGCGAGCTCGGCGACGCCGCCCGCTCCGCCCTGCGCGCGGGCGACTGGTCCGCCGCGGTCCTCGACGGGTACCGCGCCGTCGCGCGCGGACTCGCCGAACGCGACCTCGTGCGCGAGGTCCCCGGCGCCACGGCACGGGCCGTCGCCGGCCGCGCGGCACCGTGGTTCCCCGACCACGCGGACCGGATCGACCGGGCAGCGCGCGCCTTCGACGACGTCCGGTACCTCGGCACCGAGGCCGACGAGGCCACGGCACGCTCGGTCATCGACACCGAGGCGACGGTCCGCGGTGCCCGACCCGCGGTCGCACCGGCGGTGTCGACGTGAGCGCCGCCGCGACCGCGACCCGCGTCGTCCGCGCCCCGGGCAGGCTCGGTCGCGTCGCCTTCTGGGTCGTCATCGTGCTCGTCGGCCTGCTGCTCGCCGGGCTCACCGCGGCGGTGCAGTCCTCCACCGACCCGTCCCGCGAGCCGCTCGACCCGACCTCGACGACGGCGAGCGGTGCGCGGGCGCTCGTCCGGGTGCTCGAACAGCAGGGCACCCGGGTCGACGTGGTCGACCGCGTGGACGGCCTCGACGGCGACGCACTCCGCGGTGCGACGGTCCTGGTCGACGACTCCGCCGGCGCCCTCGACGCCGGGGTCGCCCGCCGACTCGGTCGCTCGGCCGAGCACGTCGTCCTGGTCACCACGGACCAGGCCGCACTCGACGCCCTGGGCCTCGACGTGGTCGCCGCCGGCCCCGTGCTCGGGGACGACACCGTCGCGACCAC
Organism: Curtobacterium sp. MR_MD2014; assembly: GCF_000772085.1. Classification (NCBI taxonomy): domain Bacteria; kingdom Bacillati; phylum Actinomycetota; class Actinomycetes; order Micrococcales; family Microbacteriaceae; genus Curtobacterium; species Curtobacterium sp. MR_MD2014. The sequence continues at coordinate 2,203,674 of NZ_CP009755.1, forward strand.
CGGGTGCGCCGTCCCGGCCGTCGCCGCCGCCGAGCGCATCACCACGAGCGGCCAGGGCTACCGCCCGCCGTCGGACGGCCCCGTCCCGTCCGGCACCGACCTCTGCGCCACGACCGGCAGCGGGGACGACCGCGTCGCCGGCATCGTCCGGACCGCCACGCCCGGCGGCGACGTCACCCTGGTCGGCACGACGGGGGCGCTGCGGAACGACACGATCACGACCGCGGGCAACGCCGCCTTCGCACTCGACCTGCTCGGTTCCGGTGACCGGCTCGTCTGGTACACGCCGACCCGGACGTCGGCCGACGCCGCGCCGACGATCGGCTCGCTCGCACCGTCGTGGGTGCCCGGCGCCCTGCTGCTGCTCGGCCTCGTCGCGGTCGCGGCCGGTGTCTGGCGCGGTCGCCGGCTCGGGCCGCTCGTCGTGGAACGGATGCCCGTGGTCGTCCGCGCCTCCGAGACCACCGAGGGGCGCGCACGCCTCTACGCCAGGACCCGGGACCGCACGCACGCGCTGGACACCCTGCGGCTCGCAGCGCTCCGACGGGTCGGGCACCGCCTCGGGCTCCCCCGCGGTGCGCACGTCGACGAGGTCGTCCGTGCCGCGGCCCGCGCGACCGGTCGTCCCGACCCCGCCGTCGGCGCCGTCCTGGTGGGCGGCCCGACGACCGACGACCGTGCGCTCCGCGACGGCGCAGCGGCCCTCGACGAGCTCGAGCGTGCCGTCCGCGCGGCGACCGGCGCCCCCGTCCCGCAGACCTCCACCCCCCGAACGCCCCACCGCAACCGACGAGGAGCACGACCGTGACCGATCCGTCACCCGCCCAGGAACCGAACGGCACGACCCGGAACGACGCTGCGTCCACCACCAGGACGCGGCCCGCCACGGAACCGGACGCCACGGCACGCCCGACCGGCGGCACCGACGCGCTCCGGGACGCCTTCGGCCGGCTCCGCGCCGAGGTGGGCAAGGCCGTCGTCGGCCAGGAGGGCGCCGTGTCCGGGATGATCGTCGGCATCCTCGCGCAGGGCCACGTCCTGCTCGAGGGCGTCCCCGGCGTCGCGAAGACGCTGCTGGTGCGCAGCCTCGCAGCGGCCATGTCGCTCGACACGAAGCGCATCCAGTTCACCCCGGACCTGATGCCCGGGGACGTCACGGGCTCGCTCGTGTTCGACGCGTCGACCGGCACCTTCCCGTTCCGCGAGGGCCCGGTCTTCACGAACGTGCTGCTCGCCGACGAGGTGAACCGCACGCCGCCGAAGACGCAGTCCGCACTGCTCGAGGCGATGGAGGAACGCCAGGTCAGCGTGGACGGCGCCGCGCGGCCGCTGCCCGACCCGTTCTTCGTCGCCGCGACGATGAACCCCATCGAGTTCGAGGGGACCTACACGCTGCCGGAGGCGCAGCTCGACCGCTTCCTGATGAAGCTCACGCTCGACGTGCCGCCCCGGGACGTCGAGTGGCAGGTGCTCCGTCGGCACGCGGACGGCTTCGTCCCGCGGGACGTCCGGTCCGCCGGGGTCCGGCCGGTGCTCGGCGTCGACGAGGTCCTCGCGGCGCAGCGGGCCGTCCGCGCGGTGGGGGCGCGCGACGACGTCCTGGCGTACGTGGTCGACCTCGCCCGCGCCACCCGGCAGGCGCCGTCCGTCCGCATCGGCGTGAGCCCCCGCGGTGCGACGGCGCTCCTCGCCGCCGCGAAGGCGTGGGCGTGGCTCACCGGCTACGACGCGATCACGCCGGACCACGTGCAGGCGATGCTCCTGCCGGTCTGGCGGCACCGTCTGCGCGTGGCCGCGGACGCCGAGCTCGAGGGCGTCGGGGCGGACGGGGTGCTGCAGCAGGTCGTCGAGCAGGTCCGGGTGCCCTTCTAGTGGCCGTCTCCGGTCGCTTCGTCGCGCTCCTGGCGGTCGCGATCGTCCCCACGGTGCTGCTCGGCAGCGCCTGGGGCGGCGTGGCGTGGGCGGCCGTCGTGGTGCTCGCCGCCGGGCTCGACGTCCTGCTCGCCGCCGATCCGGGCTCGGTCCGCGTCGAGCGACGGATGCCGCAGCTGGTCCGACGCGGCAGCACCGCCGACGGCACGCTCGTCCTGGCGAACGACGGACGTCGGCCGCTGCGCGCGGTCGTCCGGGACATGTGGGAGCCCTCCGCCGGCCACGGGCCGCACCGGATCCGCTCGACGGTGCCCGCCGGGGAACGCCGGACCGCCCGGGTGCGCTTCACGCCCTTCCGTCGCGGCCGTCGCACCAGCGCCGGGGTCGCCGTCCGGTCCTTCGGCCCGCTCGGCCTCGCCGCCCGGCAGGCCGTCCTGGACGCGCCCGGTTCGCTGGTGGTCACGCCGCCCTTCCGATCGCGTCGGCACCTGCCCTCCCGGCTCGCCCGGCTCCGCGAACTCGACGGTGAGACCACCCTGCAACTGCGGGGTCACGGGACGGAGTTCGACTCCCTGCGCGACTACGTGCGCGGCGACGACGTGCGGTCGATCGACTGGCGCGCGACCGCCCGGCGGCAGGACCTGGTCGTCCGGACGTGGCGACCGGAGCGTGACCGCCGCGTCGTCATCGTCGTCGATGCCGGTCGTGCCGGCGCCGGACGCGTCGACGACGAGCCGCGGCTCGACACGTTCATCGAGTCCGCGCTGCTGCTCGGCGCGCTCGCGACGGCTGCCGGCGACCGGGTCGAGCTGGTCGTGCTCGACGACACCGTCCGCGACCGGGTCCACGGTGCGACGCGGACCGACGTGGTGCGACGCTTCGGCGAACGGCTCGCACTCGCCGAGCCGGGCCTCGCGGCGACGGCCTGGTCGGCGGTCCCGGCAGCCGTCGACGCCGTGACGACCTCACGTTCGTTCGTCGTGCTCCTGTCGAGCCTGGACTCCGTCGGCGCCTCGGCCGACCTGCTCGCGGTGCTCCCCCGGCTCGCGCGACGGCACGCCGTCGTCGTCACGAGCATCGCGGACCCGGCCGTCGAGCGGATGGCGAGCGGGGTCGCCGAAGCCGGTCACGGGACACCGGAGCAGCGGGACGGACGGATGTCGCGCCTCCTGGCCGGGTCCGGTGCCGAGCGCGACGTCTACCGACGAGCGGCCGCGGAACGGACCCTGCTCGACGCGGACGGCGTCGGGGACGTCGCACGCCGGGCCGGCGCCGAGGTCGTGCGCGGTGGGCCCGGGGCCGTGCCACCGGCCGTCGCCGACGCGTACATCCGCGCGAAGGCGGCCGGCCGGCTCTGAGCCGCGGGCGGCGGGCGCACGACCCACGGCGCAGCCCTCGGCTCAGCCCGCGGTGAGCGCCGTCGCGCCGCGCTCGAACTCCTCGACGTCACCGCGCTCACCCGCGCGGAACGCACGGCCGCCGAGCACCCACTGGTACCAGAGCACCGCGGCCAGTGCGACCGTGCCGATCCCGATCTTCACCGGCCACGGCCAGTCCTGGCGGGTCACCACGCCCTCGACCAGCCCGGAGAGGAGCAGGGTGAGCGCGAGACCGACCGCGACCGTGAGGAGGGCTCGACCGTCCTCCGCCAGGGCCTGCGCCCGCGTGCGCGCACCGGGGGCGATCCACGACCAGCAGATCATCAGGCCGGCGGCACCGGCGAGGAAGACCGAGTACAGCTCGAGCTGACCGTGCGGAGCGATCCAGAGGAAGAAGTCGCCGAGCCGCCCCTGCGAGTGCATGATCGCCGCGGAGACGCCGAGGCTCACCGCGTTCTGCACGATCGACACCGGGACGTAGAGCCCCGTGATGCCGAAGGCCACCATGCGTGCCGCGATGAAGGCGTTGTTCGACCACACCTGCGCGGTGAACGCCCCCAGGCCGTGGTCGGAGTAGTACGCCTGGAAGTCCTCCGTCGCGTACTGCCGCAGGGCCTCCGGCGTGCCGAACGTCGTGACCGCTCCCGGGGTCGACGCGATCCACACGGCCACGATCGCCGTGATCGCGACCGTTGCCGCCGCGACCCAGACCGTGACCCAGCGGATGCGGTACAGCGCCGCCGGGAGGTGCCGCGCGAAGAACGTCGTGACGGCGGTCAGGGGGTCGACCGGCGTGCCCGTGAAGCGCAGCCGTGCGCGGAACACGGTGCGGGACAGGCGGTCCCCCACCGCGGAGCCGGGCGCGACGCCGCGGACCCGCGCGAGGTCGGTCGCGACCTCCTGGTAGCCGCTGACCAGCCGGTCCGCGTCCGCGCCCGACCCGTGTCGGGCGCGGGCGAGCCGGTCGACCTCGTCCCAGCGGTCGCCGTGCACCGCGCTGTAGGCCTCCAGGTCCACGTGCCTCCCCCGATCGCGCACACCGGGCCCCCGAGGGGACCCGCTCACGACAGAATGATCCCATGGGGAAGACGCGCGTGCCACGCGACCTGTCCGACGCCCGCTTCGGCGGGACGCTCGACGAGACCGCCGACGAGCTCGTCGTCGGCGAGGCCGTCGCGCTCGACGTGCAGCCGGCCGGCATCGTGCTGCGACTCGCGGCGGCGCTGCTCGACGGGGTCTGCCTCGTGGCGCTGCTCGCCATGCTGCTGTTCGGGCTCGCGAGGGTGTGGCCGCCCGGCGCCGACACCGTGTGGCTGTTCCCCCTCGGCATCGGGGCCGCGGTGACGGTGCTCGTGCTCGTCCCGGCCGGGGTCGAGACCGTCACGCGGGGCAAGAGCGTCGGACGGTACGCCGCCGGGACCCGGGTGGTGCGGGTCGACGGAGGCGCGATCGGGTTCCGGCACGCCTTCACCCGCGCACTGGTCGGGCTGCTCGAGCTCTGGTCCACCCTGGGCTCCGTCGCGTTCGTCGTGGCGCTGTTCGGCTCGCGCCCCAGACGCCTCGGCGACCTGCTCGCCGGGACCTTCGTGCAGCACGAACGCGGCGCACGTCGGCGCGACGTGGAGGTCCTGCTGCCGGTCGAACTCGTGCCGTGGGCAGCGGTGGCGGACGTGTCGGCGCTGCCGCAGCGGCTCGAGGACCGCCTCGGGGCCTTCTTCCGGTCGGCGGCCGACCTGCGGCCGGAAGCGCGCGAGGCCGCCGCGCGGATGCTCGCGGCGGCGGTCGCGGAGCACGCCTCCCCGGTGCCGGACGTCCACCCCGAGGTGTTCCTCGCGGGCGTGGTCGCGGTGCGGCGGGAGCGCGACGTGCGGGCGCTGCGGGGGCGGGCAGCACTGCTCGACGGTGCGGCGGCCGTCGCCGGGGCGCGGCCGCCGGGCTTCCCGCGCTGAGGCGCTGGCGCCGCCCCGCGCCCCGACGGGAGCCGCGCAGCAGCGCGGCGCCGGCGCGGTCAGTACCGGTAGTGGTCCGGCTTGTAGGGGCCCTCGACGGGCACACCGATGTAGGCGGCCTGCTCCGGCCGGAGCTCGGTGAGCCGGACCCCGAGGGCGTCGAGGTGCAGGCGCGCGACCTTCTCGTCCAGGTGCTTCGGCAGCACGGAGACCCCCGTCGGGTACTCCTCGCGCCTCGTGTGCAGTTCGATCTGCGCCAGGACCTGGTTCGTGAACGAGTTGCTCATCACGAACGAGGGGTGCCCCGTCGCGTTGCCGAGGTTCATCAGCCGCCCCTCGCTCAGCACCAGGACCGAGCGGCCGTTCGGCAGCCGCCACTCGTGCACCTGCGGCTTGATCTCGACCTTCTCGACCCCCGGCAGCGCCTCGAGCCCCGCCATGTCGATCTCGTTGTCGAAGTGTCCGACGTTCGCGACGACCGCCAGGTGCTTCAGCGCGAGCACCTCGTCGACCCCGACGACGCCGAGGTTGCCGGTGCAGGTCACCACGATGTCGACCTCGCCGGCGACGTCCGCCAGCCGGGCGACCTGGTAGCCGTCCATCGCCGCCTGCAGTGCGCAGATCGGGTCGACCTCGGACACGACGACCCGGGCGCCCTGGCCGCGGAGCGCCTCGGCGGCGCCCTTGCCGACGTCTCCGTAGCCCACGACGAAGGCGACCTTGCCGCCGATGAGCACGTCGGTGGCCCGGTTGAGCCCGTCGGGCAGCGAGTGCCGGATGCCGTACTTGTTGTCGAACTTGGACTTCGTCACCGAGTCGTTGACGTTGATCGCCGGGAAGCGCAGCTCGCCCTTCCGAGCGAGCTCGTACAACCGGTGCACGCCCGTGGTGGTCTCCTCGGTGACGCCCTGCACCTCGGCCGCGATGCGGGTCCAGCGGTCGGTGGAGCGCTCGAGCGACGCGGCGACGGTCGCGAGCACGATCCGCCACTCGGCGCTCGCGTCGGCCCCCGGCTCCGGAGCACGTCCGGCGGCCTCGGCGTCCGCACCGGTGTGCAGGAGCATCGTCGCGTCCCCGCCGTCGTCGAGGATGAGGTTCGGCCCCGTCCACGACTCCCCCGCGGCAGCAGCCTCGGCGCTCCAGTCGAAGATGCGGTCGGTGCACCACCAGTACTCGTCGAGCGTCTCGCCCTTCCACGCGAACACCGGGACGCCCGCGGGTGACGCCGGTGTCCCCGTCGGCCCCACAGCGACCGCCGCGGCGGCCTCGTCCTGCGTGGAGAAGATGTTGCAGCTCGCCCAACGGACCTGCGCGCCGAGGGCGACGAGGGTCTCGATGAGGACCGCGGTCTGGACCGTCATGTGCAGGGACCCGGCGATCCGCGCACCGGCGAGCGGCTGCGACGGCCCGAACTCCTGACGCAGGGCCATCAGGCCCGGCATCTCGTTCTCGGCCAGGCGGATCTGGTGGCGACCCGCCTCGGCGAGGGCGAGGTCGGCGACGCGGAACGGGGCGGCGGTGCGGGTCTCGGTCGACATGGCGTCAGTCTGGCACGCCGGGAGGCGCAGACCGTCAGACGACGTCACGGACGTCGGGCGGGCCTCCAGGCCGAACCGGGAGACGCTGGACGGACCGACTCACCTCCGGCGGGCGGGCCACCGGAACCGACGCACGCGGCGGCCGTCGCTCGGCGGCGTGGGCCACCGGGACCGCGGTGCGCGGCCTCAGTCGGCGGGCGCTGCGTCCCGCCGGATCGGTTCGCGCCGCACGACGTCCCAGCCGCGGGGCACGCGCAGGCGGGCCGCGTGGCGGGCGCAGAGGTCGTACCCGTGCGGCTCGACACGGGTGGAGAGGGGCCCGACGACGACCATGGAGTCGCCGTAGTCGTACGTCAGGGTCGCCGAGGCGCTCGCGCCACAGGCGACCTTGCTGCAGATCCGTACGTCCATACCGGCACCGACCCTACCGGGCGCACCACCGCGACGGCCTGCCGAGGGCCGACGCCGGGGTCGGCCACGCCCTCGCCGCGTACGATGGCGGGATGCGTCGGAAGCACCCCACCGTCACCCCCGTCGACCGCGCCCGTGGTCGGTCACGGCACGGACGCGGTGGCCGGTCGAGTGTCACCGGACCGGAGCTCGCGCCCGTCATCACGCGCGCCGAGACGTTCGACCGCATCGTCGGCGACACCGCCCACTACCTGGTGGGGCTCTGGCCGGACGAGCTCGCCGGGGTGGTGTTCCAGGTGGCCGACATGCCGACCGACCAGACGCTGCCGGACCGCCTCCCCCGCTGGCGGGTCGACCGCGGCGACCGGCGCGTGACGCTGTTCCGGATCCCTGTCGAGCGGGTCACCCGGAGTCCGGAGAAGGACGACACGGACCGCCGCGTGATCATCGAGACCGCGGTGTTCCGTGCGGTCGGCGAGCTCATCGACAAGGACCCGTGGGACCTGGCTCCCGACCGGTACCGCCACTGGTGACCGACACGGACCAGCACCCACGGCCGGACCCGGCACCCGACCGGTACCGCCACCGGTGACCGACAGGGACGACGCGCCGGTCGGGCACCGCCACCGCTGACCGACGGGCCCCGGCGTCAGGGGTAGACGGCGTCAGGGGTAGACGCGCACCGGGGTCGAGACCTCCGTCGCCGGCCGCACCGGGAAGCCGGCGATGCCGTCGTCCGCGTCGTAGCTGACGCCCGCGACGAGCCCCTCGGCGCCGGTGAGCTCGAGCTGCGTCGACACGGGGACCTGCACGGTGGCCGTGCTGCCCGAGGCGACGTCCACCTCCTGCTCACGGTCCCCCGAGGTGATCGTCACCGTCGCGTCCGACCGCGTCGGGTTGACGAGGTTCATCCGCGACCCGCCGCCGGGCGCGACCGCGGTCACGACACGGTCGCCGAGGGGCTCCGCGGACGCGAACCAGCCGAGGTCGGTCCGACCGTCGTCGGTCGGCTTCGTGGTGCGGGCCCCCGCGACGAGCGGCTCCGTCGACGTCACCGTGAGCGAGTACCGCCCGTCCGGGAAGTCGTCGAGGGCGACGTCGGTGACGACCCCGGGCTCAGCGGTCGCGTTCACCGTCGAACCGCCGCCGTCCGCCGTCGTGATGCCGACGGTCACGCGTGCAGCGCGGTCGCCGGGGACGAACAGGCGGAGCACCGGGGTGGCGTCCTCGGTGTCGTCCCCGCGCTGCGCCTCCTCGGCGCCGCTCAGCACGACCGCGGGGATCACCTGCGTCCGCGCCGGTGCGGCGCCGCCGGAGACGACGTCGTAGCCGCCCGGGGTCAGCGTCCGCACGATGCTCTCCTGCATGTGCGCGACGATCTGCCCGCCGGACGAGGTCACGTGCACGACCGTCGATCCCTGGTCGGCGACGAAACCGGACAGCGGCACGACCTTCTGCGTGTTCGGTGCGACCACGATGCCGGTGGTCCCGGGCGCCTGCACGGTACCGGAGGCGTCGAACACGTCGAGGTCCACGGTGGCGTTGACGTCCGTCGGGTTCGACAGCGTGATGAGGCTGGTCCGGCCGGTCTCGGTGGAGCCGCCGACAAGCCAGGTCGACTGGCCGGGGTCGTCGCAGGACGCCGCGCCGAAGCCGACGAGGTCCCCCGACGACACGCTCTGCGAGGTGCTGCCGGCGACCTGCGGCGTGCTGTCACCGGCGGGCGCGGTGAGGAGCTGGGGGTCGCTGCCGCCGGTGGTCGACGAGCCGAGGGTCGACCGGTCGACGGTGCTGCCGGTGGTGCCGGTCGCGACCTCCGACGACCCGACGGTGCTGGCCGTCGTCGCGTCGTTCCCGGACTCGTCCGAGAGCCGCAGCGCGCTGCCGGCGCACACACGCTCGGCGTCGGCGGGCACCGGTGTGACGAGTCGCCCGGCCGGGCGGAGCGCGGTGCTCTCGGTGCCGATCGCGTGCGCGGCCGTCACGGCACCGGCGGCGACTACCACGGCGACCGCGGTCGCGGTCCCGCGGACGACCCACCGTCGGACGGACCGGTGCTCGGTGCTCATTCGTCGCGCTCCTCGTCGAAGGTGGTGGCGGGTTCCTCGGCCTCGATGACGTTCGAGGTGGCACGGCGGCGACGCGGTGCGGTCGGGACGGCGAGCAGGGCCGCGGCGCCGAAGACCACGCCGAGCACGAGAAGGTACAGCACGTGCGTCGCCTGGGTCGCGGCCGAACCGGTGGACACCCGGTCGACGTCCCCCTCGTAGTGGAAGAGCCGACCGGAGGTGGTCTCGCCGATGCTCGTGAACCGGGCGTCCTGGCCGATCGCTCCGGCCGCACGGTCGTGCACCTGCTGCGCCGCGTCGGCGTCCGGTGCGTCGTCGAGCAGCACGAACGAGATGCCGAGCTCGCGGAGCGCGGGTTCGGGGTCGTACCCGCTGCGGCTGGCGAGGTTCCCGGCGAGCGTCGCCAGCTGCGCGCCCGACCTGCTGAGGCGGAGCGCGGTGGAGTCGAGCGTCGTCTGGTCGTCGAGCGTCGAGCCCTGGCCGCGTTCGAGCGACACCGCGAGGGAGCCGTCGGTCTGCGGGTCGACCACGAGCGTGCCGACGTCCGGGTTGGCCTGGGCCTCGGCGTTCACGTAGGCGCTCAGGACCCGTCCGGTGGTCGGCTGCAGGAGCGTGTCACCGAGGGTGGACGCGGCGAAGGCGGGGGTGACCGCGACCCCGGCGAACACCGCCGCGACGAGTGCGGTGACCGGGGCGGTCCGCGGCAGCACGTCGATGCCGATCGACGCCGCGAGCACGATGCCGAGCGCCGTCACGGACAGGGCGCTGCCGGGCCAGACGATCGTCGTGGTCGAACCGACCCCGGTGACGGTGAGGTGGGTCGCACCGAAGGCCGTCGCGTAGCCGAGGAGCGCCAGGACGAGCGCCGCACCGGCGACGGCCCAGCGGTGTCCGAGGAGCGCCCCGACCGCGAGCATGACGACCGGCAGCGCGAGGACGGCCATCGCGACGGGCAGGACCGACGCCGCGAGCCCGAGGGGCGTCGTCGCGGGGAGCCACCCGCTCCAGTCCGGCAGCGGCTGCCCGACCGCGAGCTGGAGCGCCGAGGGGGCGCGCGTGGCGGAGGGGACGCCCGGGTCCGCGAACACGGCGAGCGGGTTGCCGCGGGCGACCTGCGCCAGGACGAGCGGCAGGAAGAGCACGGCGGCGGGGACCGGGATGAAGACCCGACGGTGCGCACGCCGCCAGCCGACGACGAGGGACACGACCCACCCGACCAGCAGGACCGGCAGCAGCGACGGCGCCGAGGCCGCGACGACCGCGAAGAGCAGCGACGCGCCGGACGCCCATGCCCACGAGCGGTGCGCCTCGAGCACCGCCAGCAGCAGCCACGGGAGCAGCACGTGCGCGATGACGGCCCCGAGGTGTCCGGTCGTGACGGCGCCGACGAGCGTCGGGGTGATCGTGTACAGCGCGGCACCGACGACGGGCACCCAGGTGCGGGTGGTGACCTTGCGGACCACGAACCAGGCGCCGAGCGCGGCGAGCGGGAACGAGAGCAGGAGCACGACCACGACCGAGGTCGACGGCGACCAGGCGGTGATCGAGCCGAGCACGGCGAGCACGGCGGCGAACGGGTCGCTCGGGCCGGTGGAGCCGGTCCCGACCGAGTGCCAGCCGTAGCCGACGTTCTGCCACAGCCGCCCGACCGAGGTGCTGAGCGGCAGGAGTCCGCCGCCCGTGACCGCGGGGGTGCCGAGCAGCGGGTACAGCGTCACCACGCTGAGCGCGGCCGCCGCGAGCACGACCCACACGCCGCCGTCGCCGAGGAACGACGCCCGCGCGATCGGGGCGTCCTCGACGCGGGCGAGTTCGACGTCGCGCGAGGTGGTCCGTCGCTCGTGCACCCGGCGCCAGCTGACACGGAGGGGCTCGATGGCCGCCCACCCGACCCGACGGGTCCGCGCGGCGTTCGCCCGCGCTCGTCGGACGCCGCCACCGAAGGCCACGGCGAGGGCGGCGGCGAGTTCACCGGAGACCGCGGCGGGGTGCTTCGCGACGAGGTGGCCGACGGCCCGGACGAGCGCGGTCGGCACGAGCAGCAGCCAGTGCAACCAGAGCAGCCCGGCGGGGGCGTACGTCAGCCGGCGGTGCAGTTGCGCCTGGCGGTGCAGGCGCACGCGCCGCCCCTCGGAGACGCGCTTGCGGCCGAACTCCTCGATCGGTCCGGCACTCGTCACGCGGGCCTCGGGCACCACGGCGACGCGGTGTCCGGCGAGGCGCGCACGGATGCAGAGGTCGAGCGCGGCGTCGACGTCCGGCAGCGCCGGGTCGAAGCCGCGGAGTTCGCGCCAGACCGAGCGGCGCACGAGCATGCCGGCGGCGGACACGCCCATCACGTCGGTGTGCCGGTCGTGCTGGCCCTGGTCGAGCTCGTCCTGCACGAGGGCCAGCGATCGGCCGGCGCGCGTCGTGCTCTCCCCGAACGCACGGATCCGTGCGGGGTCGTCCGTGTCGACGAGCTTCGGCCCGGCGACCACGACGGACGGCGCGATCTCGACCGCGGAGAGCATCTCGGCGAGTGCGGTCGGTGCCGGAGCGTTGTCGTGTCCGAGCAGCCACAGCCACTCGTCGGGCGCTGCGTCGGTCCCGTCGTCGCCGTCGGCGGTCGGCGCTTCGCGCTCCCCCGCCGCGACGGCCTCGCCGAAGGGGCGCCCGGCGGGCAGGCGCACGAGCCCGGCGGACCCGCCCAGGGCGAGCTCGGCCGTCGACCCGTCGGTGGAACCGACGTCGACGACGACCAGGTTGTCGGGGTGCCGGGTCTGGGCGACGAGGGCGTCCAGGGTCCGGTCGAGGTGCTCGCCGCCGTTCGCGGTCACGAGGACCGCGGTGACGCGGGGCTGGGCGGACCGGGGCTGCGCGGGACTGGGCTGCATGACGCGCGTCACTCTACGGTCTGGAGGCGCGGGACCGGTCTGCGGGAACGGCGCGCCGTCAACCTGTGCGCACCATCAACGGACGGTGGGTGGCGGAGGCGGGACGCGCCTCCTGGCCGACCGACGCCCGTCGCGCTGCGCGCGGCGCGGTGGGTGCGTCAGGCGCGGCGGCGGAGCTTCCGGCGCTCGCGTTCGGAGAGGCCGCCCCAGATGCCGAAGCGCTCGTCGTTCTCGAGCGCGTACTCGAGGCACTGCGACCGGACCTCGCACGACCCGCAGATCTTCTTCGCCTCGCGGGTGGAGCCGCCCTTCTCGGGGAAGAACGCCTCGGGGTCGGTCTGGGCGCAGAGCGAGTCGACCTGCCACGACAGCGGGTTCTCCTCGTCGCCCTCGGCACGGCGGACACCGGGGACACCGAGCGACACCGGGTCGACGTGCCAGTCCTCCGGCACGCCGGCGTGGAAGTCGGAACCGTTCACCCTGATCACCCCTGACATGTCGACGACGGCCTGCAACGACCGAAGCCGCTGCCTGTAATTACAGCGGTGTGATTCCGTTCCGTCAAGTCGCGGATCATAGAAGGTGCTGACCGCTGCGGCGTGTCATGTCCCCCGTACGGGCGTGTCGCAGGCCGTCTGTCCGGCGATCGGGGGACACACTGCGCACTCCCACCGCCGTGCCCGGGCCTCAGCCGACGCGGCGACGGGCCTCCCAGGCGCTGGACACCATCTCGTCGAGCGAGTGCCGCATCGCCCAGTCGAGGTCGCGCGCGGCGGCCTCGCCGGTCGCGACGATCCGGGCGGGGTCACCCGGACGCCGGGGCGCGACCTCGGGCTCGAACGCGATCCCGGTGCCCGATGCCATGGCGTCCATGATCTGCCGGACGCTCACGCCGTCCCCGCTGCCGAGGTTGTAGGCGCGCTCGAGCTGCTCGCCCGCCTCGAGCTTCTGCGCCGCGACGGCGTGCGAGTGCGCGAGGTCGGCGACGTGGATGTAGTCGCGGACGCAGGTGCCGTCCGGGGTGTCGTAGTCGTCGCCGTTGATGCGCGGCACCCGGCCGGCGAGCAGCGCCTCGAACACGAGCGGGAACAGGTTGTGGGGGCTGGCGTCGTACAGGTCCGGCTCCCCCGACCCGACGACGTTGAAGTAGCGGAGCGAGGTGGTCGCGAACCCGGCGGCGACCTCCATGTCCCGGAGCAGCCACTCGCCGATGAGCTTGGACTCGCCGTACGGCGACTCCGGTGCCTTCGGGGTGTCCTCGACGACGACGTCGACGTCGGGTGTGCCGTAGACCGCGGCGCTCGACGAGAACACGGCCTTGGTGACGCCGTTCTCCGCCATCGCCCGGAGCAGGGTCGCGGTACCGGTGACGTTCTGCTCGTAGGTGTGCAGCGGCCGCTCGACCGAGACGCCGGCGTACTTGAAGCCGGCGACGTGCACGACGCCGGTCACCGCGTGCGCACGGAGGGTGCTGGCCAGCAGGTCGCCGTCCAGGATCGTCCCCTCGACGAACGGCACGTCCTCCGGCACGAAGGCACGGAACCCGCTCGACAGGTCGTCGAACGCGACGGTGTCGATCCCTGCGGCGCGCAGCGCGCGGACGACGTGGGACCCGATGTACCCGGCACCGCCGGTGACCAGCCAACTCATGCTCGTCACGCTAGCGGACGGCACCGTCCCCTCGGGCTGCAGGCCGCTGCGTGTTCACGCACCGGTCGCGATGAAGACCGTGGACGTCAGACCGGTCGCGGCGTCGGCCTCGACCGTCACGTCGCCCTCGTCCGGCGTGACGTAGCAGGACTCCCCCTGGCGGAGCAGGGTCGCGGACCGCGCGCCGACGAGGGTCACGGCGCCCGTGGTGCAGACCGCGATGCTCGGGCCGGAGAGCGGTGCCACACCGCCGGTGCCGAGGCCGACCGGACGACCGTCGCCGGTGACGCGGACCAGCGCGAACCCGACCCCGTCCGGAGCGAACCGGTCGACGCCCTGGTCGAGGCGTTCCGGGGTCAGCACCGGTGCCGGGTACGCGGTGAAGTCGAGCACCCGCAGGAGTTCCGGGACGTCGACGTGCTTCGCCGTCAGGCCACCCCGGAGCACGTTGTCCGACGGCGCCATGAGCTCGATGCCGAGCCCGTCGAGGTAGGCGTGCACGTTGCCCGCGGGCAGGTACATCGCCTCGCCGGTCCGGAGCGTGACGCGGTGCATGAGCATCGACACGACCACGCCGGGATCGCCCGGGTACGCGGCGGCCAGGTCGACCACCGTCTGCACGTTCGGGGTGCGGTCGTCCTCCGGCAGGGCGGTGGCGAGGTCGGACGCCGCCTGCACCACGGCGAGCGCCGACGCATCGGCGGTCTCGAGCCAGCGCACGGTGTCCTCGAGCCCCTGCGCGAGGTGCGCGAGCAGCGGCCCGAGCCGTCCGCTCCCGCCGTCGAGCGACTCGACCTCGGCCACGGTGTCACCGACCGGGCGGAAGCCGCTGAGCGCCTCGAACCGGTCACTGAGGGCGACGACGAGCTCGGGCTTGGGGAACGGGTCCTTGTAGTTGCGCGCCGGGTCGTCCAGCGGGGTCCCCGCGGCCTCCTCGCGCGCGAAGCCGTCGCGGGCCTGCTCGGGCGTGGGGTGCGCCTGGAGCGACAGGGGTGCCGCCGCCGCGAGGAGCTTCAGCAGGAACGGCAGGCCGCTGCGGTCCGGGCCGAGCGCGGCCTCGGGCTCGGCGTCGATCCAGTCGCGCAGGGTGTCGGCACCGCCCACCATCGCCGGGTTCACGACGACGCTGGGGCTCCCCGCGTGCGCGCCGAGCCAGAGCTCCGCCTGCGGTGCACCGGTGACGGTGCGGCCGAGGAGTTCGGGGATCGCGCTGGTGGAACCCCAGGCGTAGTCGCGTGGCGTGTTGGTGATGCCGAGGAACATGCCGCGAGCGTACCGGGCGGGGACCGGCGTCCGCTCGGCGCCGCCCGTGGTGCCGGAGCCGACCGGGGCATCGACGAACCGCTCTCGCATAGACTCCCCGCGATGTCCGAGCCGCGCCGCCCCGAGTCGACCCGATGGGACGTGCAGGCCCTGCGCGCCTTCGCCGTGCTGGCCGTCGTGCTGTACCACCTGTGGCCGAACCGGCTGCCCGGCGGCTTCGTCGGGGTCGACGTCTTCTTCGTCGTCTCCGGCTTCCTCATCACCGGCCACCTCGTGCGCGAACAGGCCGCGACGGGGCGCATCCGCCTCGGCGCCTTCTGGGCACGACGTGCCGGGCGGTTGCTGCCCGGCGCGTTCCTGACGCTCCTGGCCACGGGCGCCGCGGTGCTGCTGCTCGTCCCGAGCTCGCTGTGGGGGCAGTACGGGCGGGAGCTGATCGCGTCGACGGTGTACCTGCAGAACTGGCAGCTCGCGTCCGACGCCGTCGACTACCTGGCGAGCGACAACCGGCCGTCGCCGTTCCAGCACTTCTGGTCGCTCTCGGTCGAGGAGCAGTTCTACATCGCGCTCCCGGTGCTCCTCGTGCTGCTCGGCGCCGTGCTCGCCCGCGCCCGGCGTCGGGACCCCGTCCTCACGGCACGCCTCCTGCTCGGCACGGTCGCGGTCCTCTCCCTCGCGTGGTCGGTCGTGCAGACGCAGACCGCGCCCGGCATCGCCTACTTCTCGACCGCCACGCGTGCGTGGGAGTTCGCGCTCGGCGGGTTGGTCGCGACGGTCCCGCTCGCCGTCGCCCGTTCGCGTCGGGCGCGTGCGGTCCGGACGGGAGGCACGTGGCTGGGCGTCGCGGGCCTGGTCGCGTCCGTCCTCGTGATCACGCCGACGACCCCCTACCCCGGCACCGCGGCGCTCCTGCCCGTCGTGTCGGCCGCGCTCGTGGTCGCCCTCGGTGCCCGCAGCGGCCTCGACGTCGTCGGCCGGACCCCGCCGGTCGCGTTCGTCGGCCGGACGTCGTACGCGGTCTACCTGTGGCACTGGCCCGCCGTCGTCCTGCTGCCGATCGTGCTCGGCCACCCGCTCGGCACCACGAGCAAGGTGGCGGTCCTGGTCGGGGCACTCGTCCTCGCCGCGGCGTCCACGCTGCTCGTCGAGGAGCCGCTGCGCGCCCGGGTCCGTTCCGCACGTGTCCGTCCGCGACGCGTCGCCGTGCTCGGCGTGGTGGCGTCGGTGGCCGTCGTCGCGCTCGGCGCCGGCACGCTGGCCGCGGTGCAGGTCCAGCAGGTGCAGGCGGCCGCGTTCGCCGAGCGCCTGACGCGCGGGGACGTCGACTGCTTCGGCGCGGCCGCGCGCATCGGCTCGGACGACCCGTGCGTCAACCCGCGCCTCGCCGACGTCCGGGTGCCCGCCCCGGCCGCCGCCCAGCACGACGACGCGAACTCGGGCGACTGCTGGTCGAACACGACGGCCGACTTCAACGTCTGCGCGCTGGGACCGAGGACCGGGTACCGGAAGCACCTGCTCGCCGTCGGTGACTCGCACAACAACGCCCTGATGACGGCCTACCGCGCGGTCGCCGAGCGGGAGCACTGGCGCATCGACGTCGCCGGGCACATCGGCTGCTACTTCACGACGGCCGTGCAGCAGGCCCCCACGCAGGGCTACACCGACAGCTGCCAGGGCTGGAAGCAGAACGCCGTGGACTGGGTCCGGCAGCACGACGACGAGCTCGACGCCGTCGTGGTGACGCACGCGGCGACCAAGAGCCCGGTCATCGTCCCCGACGGCAGCAGCAACGACGCGACCGTGGTCGACGGTCTCGTCGGCGCGTGGCGGGCGGCGACGGACGCGGGCGTCCCGGTGATCGCGATCCGCGACAACCCGACCGCGCGCGACGACGTCATCGCGTGCCTCGCGCAGATGCAGGGCCCGACCACCGGGGCCTGCGACCTCCCGCGCGACCAGGCCCTGGCGGCCTTCGACGGCAGCGAGCAGGCCGTTGCGGCGATCGGGGACCGTGCCCGGTACGTCGACATGACGGACTGGTACTGCGACCGGACCACGTGCCCCGCGGTGATCGGCGGGGTCGTGACGCACCGCGACCCGACGCACCTGACGGCGACGTTCGCGACGACGCTCGCCCCGGCACTCGGCGACCGGCTCAGCTCGGCGCTCGCGTCGCTCGAGCGCTGAACCGGGGGCGCTAGCCTGTCTCCCGTGACGAACACCTGGCCGATCGCCCGCGGGACCGTGTCCGAGCGTGAGGCGTTCGCCCTCGCCGTGACCGTCCTGTTGACGATGTTCGCCGGTGACGCGGTCCCGAACACGACGACGTGGTACGGCGCCGCGACGATCTGGGCGATCGAGGCCGCCTGGGGCATCAGCGTCGTGGTGCGTGCGCGACCGCCGCTGACCCGGACGCCCCGCGCGCTCTGGTTCTTCCTCGCCTGGTGCCTGGTGTCGGTTGCGTGGTCGCACTGGCGACCGGCGACGCTCGCGAGCATCGTGGCGCAGGTGGTCTGCGCGCTGGTCGCCTTCGCGATCGCGTCGACGCTCTCCTGGCGCCGGATCCTCGACGCCGCGAGCACCGCGTTCCGCTGGGTCGTCGGCCTCTCCCTGGTCTTCGAGGCCGTGGTGGCCGTCGTCGTGAGGCACCCCATCGCGCCGATCTGGACCGACTACGGCGACCGGGACATCCCGGACGCCTTCTACTTCTCGCGCGCCGAGCTGTTCACCGGCGGACGCATCCAGGGTCTGCCGGGCAACGCCAACCTGCTGGCGATGGTCGCCCTGCTCGCGGCGATCGCCGTCGCGGTGCAGCTCGTCGACGGCCGGATGCGCCGGGGCCGGGCGGTCGCATGGTTGGTCGTGGCGGCCGCCACCCTGCTGCTCACCCGGTCCTCGACGGTGTTCCTGGCCGTGGTCGCGGTGGTCGTTGCCCTCCTGGTCGCCCTGTGGATCCGACGCGTCCCGAGCGGGCGCCGGGGACCGCGTGTGCTCGCGGTGGTCGCCGGCCTGGTCGTCCTGGTCGTCGCCGCCGTCGCCGCGCGCGTTCCGTTGCTGGCGCTGCTCGGCCGTTCGTCCGACCTGACGGGCCGGGGCACGATCTGGACCGCGGTCGTGGGTCTGGCGGAGCAGCACCCGGTGCTCGGCTGGGGGTGGATCGGCTACTGGTGGCCGAACATCCCGATGCTCGCCGAACTCGCGCCGCGGAACGGCGTCCAGTACCTGCAGGCGCACGATGCGGCGCTCGACGTGTGGATGCAGACCGGCCTGGTCGGTCTGGCGCTCTTCCTCGTGTACGTCCTGACCACCTTCGGCAGGTCGTGGTCGGGGGCCGTGCGGGAGTCCTACGGTCCCGGGCTCGTGCAGCGGCCGTTCGATCCGGTCTCGCTCTTCCCGCTGCTCGTCGTGGTCGCACTGCTCGTGCAGGCGCTCGCGGAGTCGCGCCTGCTCTACCAGGGGAACTGGGTGCTGTTCGCCCTCGTCGCGATCAAGACGCGGATCGTGCTCGTGAACGAGGAACCGCCGTCGACCGGGGACGGGCCGCGCACTCCCCTCGCGCAACGCGCCTTCCGCGCCACGTCGGGCTGAGGGGCGGCGTCACCGCCCGGTGGCACCGGTGCCGAGCACCAGCACGCAGGGCACCCGTGCCTCCCACGGCAGCGCCCCGATCATCACCGTCCCGGCAGGGTCCTGTCGGCACCGTGCCTCGGCGGCGACCACCTGCGGGTACCACTCCGGCCCCGTCGCACGCTGGGCCGTACCGGGGAAGGCGGCGACCCAGGTGGCCGCGAGGACCGCGACGACCGTCCACCCGAGGGCGCGGCGGACCACCCGGACCGACCGGTGCCCACCGACGACGGTCGCGTCCGTGCCCGTGCCCGTGCCCGCGTCCGTGCCCGCGTCCGTGCCCGTGGCGTGCAGGGCGTCCGACCGCAGCACGTGTCCGACGAGCACCGACGCCGACACCACCAGCGCTGCGCTCAGCAGCATGCCGGCCGCGGCCGCGTAGCGCGAGGGTGTCGCGTCGAGCAGCGCGCCGGGGTCGGACCGGGACCACCGTCCGTTCGCCGAGGCGTTGGCCAGCAGTGCCGCCGACCACACCACGACCGACCCCACGGCGAGGGCAGACGCCAGCAGCACCGCACGACGGCGTCGCTCCCGCAGTCCGACGACGACCGCCGTGACGACGATCGCGACGAGCACCGCAGCGGGGACCCCGACCACCCACCAGCCCGAGGCCACGACCGCGCGGCCGACCGCTGCCAGGTCCGCTCGCCACAGGCCGCCGACGGTCTGCAGCAGGTACCCCGAGGCGACGTCGCGGCCCGAGGGGTCGCCCCGCGGCGAGTCCCGGTCGGTGGTGAGGGCCGTCACGACCTGCGCGGCCCCAGCGCCGAGGGCCGCGACGGTGACGGGCAGCGCGCGGAGGACGCGCGCACGGCGGGAGGGCACCGCGGACGATGCGGGGGGCACCGCAGCGGACGCCGCGTCGGCGCGTCCGGCGGACGCTCCGGTCGCCCGGGCTCGGTCGCGTCCCGGCACCCAGGCGAGCAGGAGCAGCGGCAGGAAGAGCAGCGCCTGGACCTCGGTGGTGAGGACGAGCACGGCGACCAGGGCGAGCGTCACCGCCCCGGTCCGGGTCCGGGCACGGTGGGCGAACACCCACGGCGCGAGCAGGAGGGCGGTGGTGTGCAGGTTCGCAGCGTTCCCCAGCACCTCCCACGGCGCCGTGGGCAGCAGGACCGGCACCGCGGCCAGCACGACGCGGAGCACCGCCGACGGGACGGCGTCCGCGGCGAGGACGAAGACGCCGGCACACGCAGCTCCGGTCAGGACGCAGCAGAGCGTCGTCACCGTGAGGGCGTACCAGGCGATCGGCAGCGCGAACCCGACGTCCACGACGAGTCGCGGGACGACGTGCAGGTACCCCGCGTACGGCTCGACGACGCTCGCGGCCGACCCGAGGGCGAGGTGCTCGCGGAAGAACAGCCCTGCGTCCTCGGCCCAGGCAGTACCGCGCGCGACGGGTCCGAGTCGAACCCACGCCGCGAGCGCCGCCAGCAGCCCCACCCCGACGGCCGCGCCCGAGCGTCGGAGCCGGTCCCTCGTCGATGTCATCGGGGTCCGACGCTAGCGAGCGATCGACGATCCGCGATATCGACGCTCCGGTACGGCGCAGGTCCCGTGCGGCCGAGTACGTCAGACTGGACGGATGACGGACGGCAGGACGACGCGACGCATCCGCGCGCGCCGCTACCTGTCCGCCTGGATCGGATTCTCCGCCGGCGGTCGGTTCAGCCAGGCACTCGCGACGACCATCGTGCTCTTCGCGTTCGGCGAGCCGACCGTCCGCGTCCTGGTGGGTCCTGCCGGCACCTGGTCGGTGCTCGTGACCCTCGCCGTGCTCGCCGGGCTCAGCCTGCTCGGGCAGCGCTACCGGATCGAGTGGCACGGCGTCCTGCCGCTGTCACTGCTCGTCTTCGTCGGGTACTGCGCGCTGAGCGTGCTGTGGAGCGAGTACTCCTGGGTCGCCCTGCGCGGGCTCACCGCCACCGTCGGGTTCGTCGGACTCGGACTGTACCTCGCGCTCGGTCGCGACCTCGTCCAGGTCATCCGGGCGTGCGGCGACGCCTTCCGCATCCTGCTGGTCGTGTCGCTCGGGCTCGAGGTGCTGTCGGGGCTCGTGCTCGACCTGCCGATCCCGGCGTTGGGCATCCGCGGTGACATCGCCTTCGGCGGTCCGATCCAGGGCATCGGCGGGACGCGCAACTTCATGGGCTTCATCGCGGTGACCGCCCTGGTGACGTTCGTCGTGGAGTTCCTCACCCGCTCGGTGGCCCGGTGGCGTGCCGTCGCGTCCATGGGCGGCGCGGTCGTGACGCTCATGCTCGTGCAGTCGCCGATCACCGGGCTCGCGACGATCGCCCTCGCCGGGACCGCGCTCGCCCTCTGGACCCTGCGGCACGCACGGCCCTCGGTCCGGCCGCTGCTCGACGGCGTCCTCGCCACCCTGGTCGTGGCGGCGGGAGTGGTGCTCGTCGTGACCCGCGCACGGGTGCTCCCCCGCATCGGAGCTGCCGGTGGGACGACGACACGGCTCGAGCTCTGGGAGCAGATCCGCACGTTCATCGAGCAGAAGCCGATCCAGGGCTGGGGCTGGGTGGGGACCTGGCCGAGCGAGCCCGTCGTGCCGTTCGTCACGTTCATCGATCCGTCCGGCGCCCGGTTCACGTCCGGGTTGGACGCGGCCGTCGACGCCTGGCTGCAGGTCGGCCTCGCGGGCATGCTGCTGCTCCTCGGAGCGGGACTCCTCGCCTTCGCCCGGTCGTGGGTGACGGCGACGACCTTCCCCGGCGTGGCCTACGTCTGGCCCGCGGCGGTCCTCGTGCTCCTGGGCGTGACGAGCCTGGCCGAGAGCTACCTGCTGCACGGCGCGGGCCTGATGCTCTTCGTCACGGTGCTCGTGGTCGCGGCGCGCCGACGGTCGTGGCGCGTGCGGCTCCCCCGGCTCGAGGAACGCCCGCACCCCTGAGCGTGCGCGGCTGCCGACCGTGCTGCCGTCGCAGGCGACCGCGTTGCCCTCGCAGGCGAGCCCGCGGCCGCTGGCCGGTGGCCGGCGGTGGCCGTGACCGTGGCCGCGGCCGACGTCCCTAGCGTCGGGAACGCGGTCGGAACCGGCGCTGGAGCCCCCACTGCGTCGTCCGCACCATCGCCTCGACGATGATGTCCTTGCTCATCTTCGAGACGCCGTGGATGCGGTCACGGAACCGGATCGGCACCTCGACGATCCGCCCACCGAGGTCGTGGGTCCGGATGGTCATGTCGATCTGGAAGCAGTAGCCCTTCGAGTCGATCGACCCGAGGTCCATGCGCGCGATCGCGTCCGCCCGGTAGACGCGGAACCCGGCGGTGATGTCGTGCACGTCGATGCCGAGCATGATGCGCGCGTAGGTGTTGGCCCCACGGCTCAGGAACTCGCGGCGCTTGGGCCAGTCCACGACCGAGCCACCGCGCATCCAGCGCGAACCGATGGCGAGCAGGACGTCGTCCGACGGGTCCGCGTCGGCGACCGCGGCGATGAGCGCCGGCAGGCGGTCGGCCGGGTGCGAGCCGTCGGCGTCCATCTCGACGAGCAGGTCGTAGCCGTGCTCGAGACCCCAGCGGAACCCGGCGACGTAGGCCGTCCCGAGGCCGAGCTTGCCGGAGCGACGGAGCAGGTGGACCCGCTCGTCGGTCCGGGCCATCGCCTCGACGAGGTCGCCGGTGCCGTCCGGGCTGCCGTCGTCCACCACGAGGAGCCCTGCCGAGGGCACGGTCTCGAGGATCCGTGCCGCGATGTCCTTGATGTTCTCGGCCTCGTTGTAGGTCGGCACGATCACGAGGGGCTTGGCTTCGGTGTTGCGGGTCATGTCCTGCTCACGGTCGGGGTGGTCCGGCGCGGTCAGCGCTCGGCGTCCTGGTCGATGACGGCGCACGGCACCGTCACGGCCCACTGCGGGCCGGGGGCGATCTGCAGCGCGGCGTCGCGGTCCGGGTCGAGCTCGCACTCGGTCTCCGAGGTCTGGACCTGCTGGTCCCAGAACGGGCCGCCCTGCCGGCTCGACGCGTGCATCTCGAAGTTCGCGACGAAGGAGCTGACGACGGCCAGCACGAGGAGCGCACCAGCGGTCGTCGCGAGCCACGCGAGGGCGCGCCGGGGCGCATCCTGCGGGTGCGGGTGCACGACGCCGGGCACGCGGACGCCACGGCTCAGCGCCACGTCCGCGATGACGGCGAACGCAGCGATGACGTACATGGATCCGGCCGCCGAGTACCGGAAGGTCCAGTTGCCCAGCCACTGCACCGTGTCGAAGTGCGCGAAGGCGAGCATCGCGTTCGGGTTCAGCGCGACGGCACCGAACCAGACGGCGGCCGAGCCCCAGAGCATCGAACCGAGCACCCAGCGCTGCGCCGATCCCCCGGCCCAGAACGCGAGCGCGGCGAGGAGCGCGGCGAACACGAGCGGGGCGACGACGATCCAGGTGCCGTGGTGCGCGATGACCTCACCGACACGCGACATGCTCCACGTGGCAGAGCCCGCGAAGGGCTGCACCGCGTACCCGAGCAGCATGTCCCCGACGGAGTTGTGCTCGACGTTCGGGGCTGCGCGCGGGTGGGCGAGGGTGGTCGCGACCTGGGCGAGACCGCCGACGAGCGTGCCCGCGATCACCGGCCAACGACGGCGGTTTCGGACGCCGAGGAGGAAGAGCGGGAAGAACGCGACGACCTGGATCTCGGTGAGGCCGGCGAGCAGCGTCGCGACGCCGAGCACGATCCCCCGCGTCCACGAGCGGACCGGCGCGAGCAGGGCGAAGGGGACGAGGTACATGAGGAACCAGTGCAGGTTCGCGGCGTTCGCCTGGATCTCGACCGGCCCGAGCGGCACGAGCACCGGGACGAGGGCGAGCAGGAGCCGGGCGACGACGGACCGGAGCACGCCCGCGGTCAGGACCCAGACCGCGGCACCGACCGCTGCCGTGACGGCGACGCAGAGCGCGGAGACGGTCACCGCGAACCGGTCGATCGGGGCGATCTCGCTGGCGATCGCGATCACGATCCGCGGGACGACGTGGAGGTAGCCCGCGTAGTCGTGGAAGAGCGCCCCCGCGAAGCCGAGTCGGTACTGCTCCTCGAGGAACACCTTGCCGTCCTCGGCCCAGAGCGTGTTCCGGACCTCGGGTGTCAGGCGCAACCACCCGAGGGCAGCGATGACGAACCAGAGGACGACGGGGACCGCGACCGTGGTCAGTCGCCGACGGAGGGTCGTCGTCCCGCCGGCTGCACCGTCCGTCGCCCCCGGCGCGGGCGGTCTGGTCTCGAGCACCGGACGATCCTCTCACAACGGACGACGGCGGCGGCGCACCGTCGAGGTGCGTCGCCGCCGTCGTGGGCGGACCGGGCACGGTCCGCGCCCGGTCTACGGGACCTTCACCGTCCGGCACCCGAGCGTGGTGTTCGCGCCCGCCTGCGAGTCGATCGCGTAGACGCAGACCGAGTGGGACCCGGTCTTCGCCGGGAGCTTCACCGAGAACCCGTGCGCGGCGCCGGCGCCGGAGTACGCGGCGGCGACGTCGGGACGCGACGTCTTGGCGACGACGCGCTTGCCGACCCCGTCGACGTAGACGTCCACGGGGATCGACGTCCCCGGCGTGTCCGTGTCGATCGCCCACCCGGACACCTGCACCGCCTTCGAGACACCCGTCACGGCGTCCAGGCTGCCGATCGGCTTCGCGTTCGTCACGGTCACCTGCTTGCACCCGATCGACGCCGACGCCGGCCCTGCGCCGACGCCGTTCACCTGGACGCACACGGTGTGCTTGCCGGGAGTGGCCTTCCACGTGCCGGAGAAGCCGTGCGCGGTCCCCCACGCCGGGTAGGTCTTCGCGACGTCCTGGCGGGCGCGGTCGGCCCGGATGCCGTGACCGGCTCCGTCGATGATCACCCGAGCGGTGAGCGACTCCGTCGAGTCCCCGTCGATCGCCCAACCGGACACGCGGATCGAGCTCGACGTCGTCTTGATGGCGGTGATCTTGCCGATCGGGGTGCTGCCGGGCGTCACCACGGTGCGGCAGGTCCCGATCCTGCGGTCCGATCCGGCCTTCACGTTGACCCCGGTCACGCAGTACTCGTGCGTGCCGACCGTCGTGCGGACCGTGGTCGAGAACCCGTGTCCGCCGCCGAGCGCCGGGTACTTCGCCGCGACGTCGGACCGCATCGTCCCGGCGCTGACGCGGGTCACGTAGGCGCCGTCACGGTAGATCCGGACGCCGATCGCACCCTTGGCCTCGGGGTCGACGGCCCACCCGGTCAGGGTGACGGTCCCGCCCTGGTTCGCCACGACCGAGTCGAGCGACCCCGTCGGAGACCCCTCCGCCACGGTCACGGACCGGCACCCGAGCGACACGTCGCTCTTCCCGTCGGCGGCCTTCGCCGTGACGCACACCTGCTGCGCCCCGCCCGGGACCGTCAGCGTCGCGCTGAACCCGTGCTTCGGCCCGGCTGCCGGGTAGGCGGCGCCGATGTCCGGTCGGTTGCCGGTCGCGGCGAACGTCCCGGTGACCGACCCCGCGGTGACGACGACCTTCGTGCCCACCTTCGTGGCGGTGTCCAGCGCCCACCCGTTGACGGTCACCGCGTTGTAGGCCGTCGACACCCCGTCGAGGCTGCCCTTCGCGGTCGTCGCCTTGCCGGTCGGGCTCCCGAACCAGTCGCTGTACATGCGCCAGAAGTTGCGGTTGCCGTAGGCGGAGCAGCCGTCACCGGTGCCGTACAGGTTGTTCAGCGCGGCGGTGTTCGGCGTGTAGGGCGTGTAGTAGTACAGCGCGGCCGTCGCCTTGTTCTGCACGTTCACCGGCTTCGTGCCGCAGGACACGGGCACGTTGTACTGGATGTTGCGGGTGGCGCCCGGGTTGAACCAGGTGAAGTAGTTGCTCGTCCCCGGCGGGTTGCTGTACCGCTTCCACTGCCAGGCGGACCAGTACATCTGGTTGCCGACACCGGCGTACGCGGGATCGCATCGGCCGCCGACGTTGTCGGGGCAGGCGTAGCCCATGGCGCGCTCGAGGACCGCGGCGGAGGGACCGCGGTTCGTGACCAGGCTCTGCTCCTTCTGCAACGTGACGAGGAGCACCTTCGGGCTGATCCCGCACGCCGCGCTGACGCGGGTGACGATCTGCGCGGTGGAGAGGGACGAACCGCCGGTGACGGCCGAGCACATGGCGTCCCCACCGCGGCTGTTCATCGAGAACCGGCCGTTGCGCAGGCAGTTGCTGTTCGTGCAGGACGACACCTGGCTGTCCAGGAAGGCCTGCACCTGGTCGGCGGTCATCGCCGTGCCGTCGTAGAAGTTGGCGTCGGAGATGATGTTGCCGGCCTGGAACGACGACCCGCTGAGCGCCGAGGCGGGCTCCTGCGATGCGGTCGGACCGGAGACCTGCAGACCGACGAGCACGCTGGCGACCGCCAGCACGCTCGCAGCCATGGCGAGGAGCTTCTTCACGTCGGGGGCCTTCCTGAGGGGCGGACGACGGGTGCGAGCGAGCACGTGCTCCGGGAGCGGTCCGGAACGACCCTGTCCACGGTCCAGACCACACGTGTCACGAAACTGTACCTCCGTCACAGTGATCACACAGCCCCCGCGTCGACCCCCGTCCGGGAGGCGCACCGCACCGCCGCCGGTTCCCCGCCGGTCCGGCGGGGAACCGGCTCCACCCCGCCGCCGCTCGCTCCTGAGACGGCGCTCAGGCGCCGGCGTCGAGCAGTGACTCGACGGCACGACGTGCCGCAGCGCCCGTGCCGTCCCCACGTCGGGCGCGACGCGCGTGCCCGACGAGACCGGGTGCCTCCCGACCGAGTCGCGCCCACTGGGCCGGCGTCAGCTGTCCACCTGCGGGGCGGACCAGGTCCCGGGCGGCGCGTGCGAGCGTCCGCAGGACGACCCGGCGCACCATCTGCGGCGAACCGTTCCGCAGCACGACCGCCAGGCGGTTCCGCATGCTCTGGTACCGCACCAGCGGGGAGTCGCTGCCGGAGCTCGCCGCGTGACGGTGGGTGACGACCGCGTCCGGGGCATGGCGGACCTCGTACCCGGCGAGCCGGAGCCGCCACGACACGTCGAGGTCCTCGTAGTACATGAAGAGGGACTCGTCGAAGCCCCCGACGTCGGCGAGGGCGTCCCGGCGCAGGAGGACCGCCCCGCCGGAGAACCCGAAGAGCGGCGCGGTCTCCGGGGCGTCCTGCAGCGGCCGCAGCCAGTCGCGGTCCCGGCCGTTGCCCGAGCGGTCGAGCACGACCCCCGTGCCGTTCACCAGCGTGCGACCGTCGGCGTCGCGGCGCCACCGTCGACCGTCGACGCCCACCAGGTCGTCCGGACCGGGGGCCGCCGCGGCGGGGACGGGCACGAAGCCGCCCTCGAGCACGACCGTCGCGGCGACCCCGGCCACCCGGTCCCCGCCTGCGGCGAGCGCGGCGAGGCCGCGAGCGAGGAAGCCGTGGTCGGCGACGGCGTCGTTGTTGAGGAGCGCGACGACGGGGGCCGAGGCCGCGGCGATGCCCCGCGCGACCCCGCCGGCGAAGCCCGCGTTCGTCGGCTCGGCGACGATCACGACCGCGGGCAGGTCGGTGCGGTAGGCCGCGACGGTGCGGTCGTCCGCCTCGTTCACGACGAGCACCACCTCGACATCGGCGTCGACCCGCTGCGACCGCACGGAGTCGATCGCTCGCCGTGTGAGCTCGGGCTGGTGCCAGTCGACGATGACCACGGAGACGTCCACGGGACCAGTCTCGCAGGCCGTGTGCCCCCGGTCCGCCGAGAGCGCCCGGGTATAGTGGTGCCGCTTTCCGGGCTCCGTCCCGGAGGGCGCCCCCGCAAGCCGACGTACGGAGTCCTCCCATGTCCACCTTCGCGCCCCGCGTGTCCGTCGTCGTCATCAACTTCCGCGGCACGGACGACACGCTCGAGTGCATCGCCCGGCTCAGCGAGGTGGACTGGCCGGCCGACCGGCTCGAGATCGTCGTGGTCGAGAACGGCTCCGGCGACGACAGCGAGGCACGTCTGCGCGCCGAGCTCGGCGACCGGGCGAACGTCCGCATCATCGTCTCCCCCGAGAACCTCGGCTTCACCGGCGGCAGCAACCTCGGCGCGCGCGAGGCGACCGGCGACGTGGTCGCGTTCCTCAACAACGACGCCAAGCCGCACCCGGACTGGGTGAAGGAGGGCATCGCCGGGTTCGCCCCGAGCCCGCGCGTCGCCGCCGTGGCGAGCAAGGTCCTGGACTGGGAGGGCCGCACCATCGACTTCGTCGAGTCCGGCCTGAGCTGGTTCGGGATGGGCTACAAGGCGCACATCGCCGAGGTCGACGACGGCCGCTTCGACGAGCCGCGTGACCTGCTCTTCGGAACCGGGTCGGCGCTGTTCGTCCGCCGTGACGTCTTCCTCGAGGTCGGCGGCTTCGACGACGGCCTCTTCATGTTCTACGACGACGTCGACCTGGGCTGGCGGCTCAACCTGCTCGGCTACCGCGTCCGGTTCGCGCCGCGATCGGTTGTCTTCCACAAGCACCACGGCTCGATGAAGTCGTTCGGCGACCACCGCGAGATGTACCTGCTCGAGCGGAACGCCCTGCACCTGCTCTACAAGAACCTGTCCGAGGAGAACCTCGGCGTGTTCCTGCCGGCGGCCCTCGCGCTCCTGGCCCGTCGCGCGGTCGCCAAGAGCGGACGGGACTCGCAGGAGTTCGACATCCGCCGCTTCACGGGTGCGCCCGACGAGTTCGATCCGCTGACGCCGATCTCGAAGGAGACCGTCGCCGGGTTCTTCGCGCTCGACCAGTTCGTCGCCGACCTGCCGCGCCTGTCCGAGGAGCGTCGCCGCATCCAGGCGCAGCGCGTGCGGAGCGACAAGGACGTGTTCCGCCTGTTCGGCGACGCCTTCAAGCCGCTGTTCGAGGACGGGTACTTCCTCGAGGGCTACCGCGCGATCCTCGAGTCCTTCGACGTCGAGGCGCCGATGCACCGCACCAAGGTCCTCGTCATCACGGGCGACGCCCTGGGCGAGAAGATGGCCGGCCCCGGCATGCGCGCGTGGAAGATCGCCGAGTCCCTCGCCCCGGACAACGACGTGCGCCTGGTCACCTGGAACGTGGCGAACCGCAAGTCCGACGCCTTCGACGTCGCCCGCGTCCCGCTGCAGCACGAGCGGGCGATGCGGGAGCACGAGGAGTGGGCGGACGTCATCTTCTTCCAGGGCTACGCCCTGCACCACTTCACCACCCTGCAGCAGTCGAACAAGATCATGGTCGTCGACCTGTACGACCCGATGCACCTCGAGCAGCTCGAGCAGGCCCGCGACAACGGCGACGTCGGGTGGCGCAACCAGGTCACGAGCACGACCGAGGTCATCAACGCGCAGCTCGAGCGCGGGGACTTCTTCCTCTGTGCCTCCGAGCGTCAGCGCCTGTTCTGGCTCGGCCAGCTCGCGGCGGTCGGCCGCGTCAACCCGGACAACTACCTGGCGGACGACAACCTGCAGAAGCTGATCGCCATCGCGCCGTTCGGCCTGGACTCGAAGCCCCCGCAGCACGAGCGCAAGGCCATCCGTGGTGTCACCCCCGGCATCGGCGAGGACGACAAGGTCGTCATCTGGGGCGGCGGCATCTACAACTGGTTCGACACCCCGTCGCTCGTCCGCGCGATCGCGCATGTCGCCGAACGCCACGACGACATCCGCCTGTTCTTCCTCGGTGTCGCGCACCCGAACCCGGACGTGCCCGAGATGGCCATCGTCTCGGAGACCCGCCGGATCAGCGACGAGCTCGGCCTGACGGGCAAGCACGTGTTCTTCAACGAGCAGTGGGTCGCGCTCGACGACCGACAGAACTACCTGCTCGAGGCCGACGCCGGCGTGAGCACGCACTTCGCGCACATCGAGACGACCTTCTCGTTCCGCACCCGCATCCTCGACTACATGTGGGCGAACCTGCCGATCGTCACGACCGACGGCGACAGCTTCGGCGACCTCGTCGCAGCCGAGGGCATGGGCGTCGCGGTCCAGGAGCGCGACGTGGACGCACTCGCCGCGGCCCTCGAGTCGATGCTGTACGACCCGGAGGCCGCCCAGGCGGCTCGGGACGCGGTCCGTCGCGTCCGCGACGACTTCACGTGGGAGCGCGCGCTCGCCCCGCTCGTCGAGTTCTGCAAGGACCCGCAGCCGGCGGCGGACCGCGCCCACGACGCCGCGGTGCCGGCCGGCTCCGTCACGGCCGGCAGCCGTCCGCGCGTCGCGCTGAGCCCGGCACGTCAGCGGGAGATGGAGTTCCACGAGATCGCCAACAGCCGCCACGGCGTCGTCCGCGACGTCCGGCTGGCCACCTGGTACCTGCGGCAGAACGGCGTCGGCGGGCTCCGCGCCAAGGTGCAGGACCGCGTCCGGCTGATGCGGGAGAGCAGGAACGGGCGCTGACGTCCACACCGGGCACACGCGGGCACCGTTGTACAGTTGTCCGTCGCCCCGGTGCACCCGTCCCAGCGCACGAACACAGAGGAACCCATGAGCAACATCGTCAGCGAGCGGTTCGAACGCCTCCGGCAGGAACGCATGGTCCCGGCAGGGCGTCCGGCGTCCGCCGTGGTGGGCTCGATCCGTGAGGTCCTCGCGCACCGGCAGCTCCTCGACCTGCTGATCCGCCGCGACCTGAAGTCCCGGTACAAGGACAGCGTGCTGGGCTTCGCCTGGACGCTGATCCGGCCGCTCGTGCAGCTCGCGATCTACTACTTCGTGCTCGGCCAGATCCTCGGGGCCTCGCGGAACATCCCCGAGTTCGCGATCTACGTCTTCTCCGGCCTGACGCTGTACGGCCTCTTCAGCGAGATCGTGGCGTCCGGCACCGCGTCGATCGTGAGCAACGCGGGGCTCATCAAGAAGGTCTACCTGCCGCGCGAGATCTACCCGCTCGCGAGCGTCGGGTCCGCGCTCTTCAACTTCGGCGTGCAGCTGGTCGTCCTGCTCGTCGCCGCGGTGCTGCAGAGCGGCTTCGCCTGGTGGCGCCCGGACCTGCTGTTCTTCTTCCCTGCCACGCTCGTGATCCTGATCTGGGCGACGGCGCTCGCCCTGCTCCTCGCCGCACTCAACGTGTACCTGCGCGACATGCAGTACCTGGTCGAGGTGCTCGTGCTCCTGCTCATGTGGGGCTCCCCCATCGTGTACAGCTGGCAGATGGTCGCGACCCGCGCGCCGGAGTGGCTCCTGACGCTCTACACGTCCAACCCGATCACGCTCGCCGTGCTCGGCATCCACCGGGCCTTCTGGTCCGCCGGCGACGACGCGCAGTACCCCGACCACCTGCTGCTCCGCCTCGGCATCGCCGCGGTCGTGGGCCTCGTGGCCCTGCTCGCGTGCCAGCGCGTGTTCGCCAAGCTGCAGGGCAACTTCGCCCAGGAGATCTGATCGATGAGCATCGACAACGACACGACCACCGACGCCGGCTCGCCCGCGTCGCCCTTCGCCGGTGCCCCGGACGTCGTCACGGTCCGGAACGTCTCCAAGAAGTTCACGATCCGCAAGGACAACTCGCTCAAGGAGCGCGTCGTCACGCTCGGCCGCGCCGGCCGACGGCACAGCGAGGACTTCTGGGCGCTCCGTGACGTCAGTCTCGACATCCCGGCCGGCACCACCATCGGGCTGCTCGGACCGAACGGGTCGGGGAAGTCGACCCTGCTCAAGACGATCGGCGGCATCCTCGAGCCGAGCTCCGGCACGGTCGAGCGCCGGGGTCGCCTCGCCGCGCTCATCGAGCTCGGCGCCGGCTTCCACCCGGACCTGACCGGTCGCGAGAACGTCTACCTGAACGCCGCGATCCTCGGGCAGACGCAGGAGGAGACCGAGGCCCGCTTCGAGGACATCCTGCAGTTCTCGGGCATCGGTGACTTCATCGACACCCAGGTGAAGTTCTACTCCTCGGGCATGTACGTCCGGCTCGCCTTCGCCGTCGCCATCAACACCGACCCGGACGTCCTGCTCGTCGACGAGGTCCTCGCCGTCGGCGACGAGCAGTTCCAGAAGAAGTGCCTCGACAAGATCCGCGAGTTCCAGGAGCAGGGCCGCACCATCATCCTGGTCTCGCACTCGCTCGGACAGGTGCAGGAGCTCTGCGACTCCGCGGTGGTCCTGCACCACGGTGAGGTCAAGTTCCAGGGGTCCGCTCGGCTCGCGGTGAAGAACTTCCGCGAGATCCTCGAGGACCGTCGTGTCGCCGAGGTCGAGGCGAACCACCCCGAGGAGCAGGCCACCCCGGGCAAGGTCGAGCACGTCGAGCTCGAGATCCCCGGCAAGCAGCCCGGTGCGGAGCACGTGCACGGCGACGACCTGGTCGTCCGCGCGACCTTCTCGCACACCACCGTTCTGCCCGAGTGGCGCGCGGGCATCAAGATCGAGACCCACCTCGGGCACCCCGCGTTCGGTGTCGACAGCCGGCAGCTGCAGACCCGGCACGAGCCGCTCGACGGCACCGCCACGGTCGAGTGGCACCTGCAGGACCTGCGGCTCGGCGGCGGACAGTACTTCGTGCACGTGTTCCTCGCGAAGCCGAACGGCGAGCACATCGTGATCCAGCGCGAGGCAGCTCGCTTCGTCGTCGCCGACGAGGACACCCAGTCCGGCATCGCCTGGACGAAGACCACCGAGCGCCAGGTCCACTGACGTGGGGGCAGTCCCCGTGCTCGTCGACGCGACCTCGGTGCCGCCGAGCCGCGGCGGCGTCGCGCGCTACATCGCCGGTCTGCTGCAGGGCCTCGGCGACCTCGACGTCCGCGTCGACGTCGTCGTGAAGCCCGGCGACCTCGCGTGGCTGCGCGGACTCGCACCGACGCACCGGTACCACGCCGCCCCCGGCTGGACGGCATCGCGGCCGCTCCGGCTGCTGTGGGAGCAGGTCGGTCTGCCGGGGCTGCTCCGTCGCACCGGGGCGACCGTCCTGCACAGCCCGCACTACACGTTCCCGGTGATCCGGGCCTCCCGGACGGTCGTCACGCTGCACGACGCGACGTTCTTCTCCGACCCGGCGGCGCACTCGCGCCTGAAGCGCACCTTCTTCCGCACGTGGACCCGGCTCGCACGGCGGTGGGCACGAGGCACCGTCGCGCCGAGCGCGGCAACGGTCGCCGAGCTCGACCGGCTGGCCGGTCGCGCCCGCCGAGCGACGGTCGTCGCGCACCTCGGGGTGGACGCGACCGTCTTCCGCGTGCCGTCCGCCGCCGAGACGGCGGCCTTCCGCGCCGCACACGACCTCGGCCCGGACACCACCTGGATCGCGTTCCTCGGGACCGTCGAGCCGAGGAAGCAGGTGCCGGCGCTCCTCGCCGCGCACCGAGCACTCCGCAGTCGGGGCGCCGCCGTCCCACCGCTGCTCGTCGCGGGAGGCCTCGGCTGGGACGAGGAGGCGCGGGCCGAGCTCAGCGCCGTCGGCGACGAGCCCGGCGCACCCGTGCGCTACCTCGGCTACCTGCCGATCGAGGAACTCCACGTCCTGCTCGGCGCCGCACGCGTCACCGCCTACCCGAGCACCGGCGAGGGCTTCGGGCTGCCGGTGCTCGAGGCCATGGCCTCCGGCGGCGACGTCCTGACGACCCGGCGGCTCGCGATCCCCGAGGTCGGCGGCGATGCCGTCACGTACACGGAGCCGGACACCGACGCCATCCGCGACGCCCTCGCGGCGATGCTCGCCGAGCCCGCCGACGCCCGGGCGGAGCGCGTGCACCGTGCGCGGGTACGGAGCGCCGAGTTCACCTGGGCCGCCTGCGCCGAGCGCCACATGGGGGTCTACGCATGAGCGACCGGACCGAGCGGGGCGGTGCGGTCCCCCAGCGTGCCGCGATCGTGACGGTGTCGTACGAGTCCGGCGACGTGCTGCCCGCGTTCCTCGCGTCCACCGCCGCCGCGAGCAGCCGGGACGTCGAGGTCGTGGTCGCCGACAACGACTCGGCGACCGCCGACGCACTCCGCCGCGTGACCGAGACGGCCGGGGCGCGCTTCGTCGCGGTCGGCGCGAACCTCGGGTACGGGGCCGCCGTGAACCGCGCCGTCGCCTCGCTCGACCCCGACGTGCGGTGGGTCCTCGTGTCCAACCCCGACGTCGTGCTGGCCCCCGGAGCGCTCGACCGCCTGATCGCCACCGCCGAGACGGACGGGACGATCGGGGCCGTCGGGCCGCGCCTGCTCGAGCCCGACGGTGCGGTCTACCCGTCGGCGCGGCTCGTCCCCTCGCTCCGCACCGGGCTCGGCCACGCGGTCTTCGCGAACGTCTGGCACGGTAACCCGTGGACGAAGCGCTACCGGCAGGAAGGCGACCACACGGTGCGTCGTGACGCCGGCTGGCTGTCCGGCGCGTGCGTGCTCGTGCGCCGCGACGTCTACGACCGCCTGGGCGGCTTCGACGAGACCTACTTCATGTACTTCGAGGACGTCGACCTGGGGTGGCGCATCGGTCGCCTCGGCCTGCGGAACGTGTACGAGCCGGAGGCGGTCGCCACCCACGTGGGCGGTACCGCGACGCGTGGATCCTCGGAGCGGATGCGCCGCGCCCACCACGAGAGCGCGTACCGCTTCCTGGCCGGCAAGTACGCCGCGTGGTGGCTCTGGCCGCTGCGAGCGGTGCTGCGCGTGGCGCTGTCCGTCCGTGCACGTGCCACGCGGACCCGCTGAACCCGTATAACCTCTCAGGGAAGCACGCCCACCCGCCCTCCCCCGACCCGGATTGCAGCACATGATCCTCGCCGTCACCCTGATGGTCCGCGACGAAGCGGACGTCATCCCCGCCTGGCTCGACCACCACGTCGCCCAGGGCTTCGACGTCTTCGTCATCACCGACAACGGTTCGGTGGACGGGACGAGCGCCCTGCTCGAAGCCTTCGCCGAACGCGACGACGTCACCGTCGACCTGCGCCACGACCCCGTCCACCGCAAGCAGCAGGGCACCGTCGTGACCGGCATGGCCCGCGACGCCGCGTCGGTGCACGGAGCCGACTGGGTGGTGAACGCGGACGCCGACGAGTTCATCCTGCCCGTCGACCGGACGCTCACCGTCCGACAGGTCTTCGAACGCCTCGACCCGGTGATCGGCGCGTTCTTCGTGCCGGTCGTCAACCTGACCGGCGAACTCGCCGAGTCCGGGGCCGGCATCGAACGCCTGCACTGGCGCGACGAGCGGTCCGTCGAGGAGCTCCGGGCCGTCGGTCTCATCGCCCCGCCCACCGCGAACACGGTCCACGTCGGCGACCCGGCGGTCACGGTCGTGCAGGGCAACCACCGTGCGAGCGTGGCGAACGGCGCTCCGGTGCCGGAGGGCCTCGCGCTCGAGGTCCTGCACCTGCCGTGGCGGTCCTGGGCGCAGTACGCGCACCGCGTCGAGGTCACCGGCCGCGCCTACGACGACAACCCGGACCTCACGCCGAGCCCGCGGCACCACGGCATGCGCGACTGGCGCCGGCTGCAGGAGGGGGTGCTCGAGGCCGTCTTCTCACTCCGCTTCGTGACCGACGACGAGGCAGGGGGCGGACCCTTCACTCGTGACGACGGCATCGCCGAGGTCCTGCGCCGTGCGGGCTCGACCTCGCTCGGTGCGCCGGAGCCCGTCGTCGCACAGCAGCGGCTGGAGGCCCTCCGGTCCCTCGGGCGTTCGATCGCCGACCGCGACGGCCGCATCGCCGCGCTCGAGGACGAGGTGCGCGACAGCGCGGAGCTCGCCGACTCGCTGCGCCGGACGGTGCAGTTCGAGCGCGACGCGCACCGTCGGACCGAGGCGGAACTGGCCGCCGTCAGGGCCCGACGGATCGTCCGGCTCGCCGACCGAGCCGGGGACGCCGCCCGGCGCATCCGACGACGCTGACCCGCGTGGGCGCGCTGCCTGTCAGCCCTGCGCGCGGACGCGACGCACGGCGTCGAGCAGCGTCTCGGCCCGGTTCCGGAACGAGTGCTCGGCGCCGATCCGCTCCCCCCGCGCCACACGGTCCTCGAGCGTCGCCGACTCCCCCGCGTGGACGGTCTCGCGGAGCTGCTCGACCGAGGTGTACGTCCGCACCGCGCCGTGGAAGAGGTCGTCGACCCCCGGCACCGGATCGGTCACGACCAGCGCCCCCGAGGCAGCGGCGTCGAACAGCCGGTTCGACAGGAAGCCGTCCCGCGCCATGTCGTCCCAGTGGTCGTTGAGCACCACCCGGGCGGTCCGGTAGAGCGCCGGTAGCTCGTCGTTCGCCACGAACACGCCGCGGTGCACGCCCTCGGGCAGGAGCCCCTCCCAGCCCTCGCCCCACACCGCGAGGTCCACCCCGGCCTCGACCGCGTCGCGGACCACGGGCCGGAACACCCGTCGGGTCTTCCCGACGAACGCGGTGTCGAGCGCGCCGAACGCGGCGTCCGGAGCACCCGGGTGGAAGCGGGCAGGGTCGGTCGCCTGCAGCAGCGGCGCGACCGGCAGCCCCGTCTCCCCGGCGACCCGGGTGGCCCACACCGGCCCGGCGGCGAACCGCAGGTCGTAGCGTGCCAGCTCCGCCGGCGTCACGAGGTCCGGGTGCGAGATCACCCAGAGCACGTTCGTCGCCGAGGGGTGCACCGGGGTGTCGTCGAGTCCCCGCAGGGTCAGCGCGACGTCGTCGAGGTGCTCGGAGAAGGGCCGGACGTGCGACTCGCGGTGGTCGACGACGACCTCCTGCCCGAGACCCCGCAGCGCCCGCGCGAGGTCGCGCGCGAAGAACGTGTCCCCCCAGTCGTCCCCCCGTGCCCCCGGGTGCGCCGCGATCCGCAGCGACCAGCGCAGCCGTTCCCCGCGGTCGCGCAGGGACAGCCGCTCGGTGCCCCGCTCGGCCCGGACGACGGGTTCGCGGAGCGCCACGGGCGCACCGACCGGGTCCGCGGTGCCCCGCATCGGGAGGAATCCCAGGCGCTCCAGTGCCGGCGCGGTGTACTCGTCGCGACGTCCTCGCCAGACCGCGAGCGCATCCGCCGCGTCCGCGTCGTAGCGCCGTTCGCGGACGGCCGGGTCGCCGTAGGCCCGCCCGAGCGGCACGAGGACGCAGTCGCCGTGCAGGTCGTCGGCGGTGTCGCGGGTCAGCCGGGCGACCGCGGTGCGGGTGTCGACGGTGCGGACGGGGTCCGCGAGCGCGGCGACGGGCGCGGCGAAGCAGGGCAGGTCCGCCGCGAAGACGGCCGTGCCGTCGAGTCCGTCGGCGTCCTCGGCGGGGTGGCCGCGCAGCAGCGACGCGACCGGGGCGGTCGGCTGGGGCAGGGCCGCGCCGGCGCTCAGCACCACGTCGTCGGCCGACCGGACGACGGCCACGGCGACCCGCGCCTCCCGGCCGACCGTCGCGACGAGCCGGGCGTGGGCGCCCTCGGGGAGGGTGATCGCGGCGTCCTGGACCACGACCGTGGCGGACCGGAGCTGCGCGCGTGCCGCGGCGACCGCGCCGCCCCAGGTCGCCGTGACCGTGCGCTGCGCGACCACGTGGTCGGCCGCTGGCTCGACCGGCGCGTAGGTGCTCGTCGGGCCGGCGTGCACGTCGTACGCACTGACGACGACCGTGCGTGCGCCGGCGGCGACCGCGGCGGCGACCGCCGGTCGGTGCGCTCCGTCCCGGAACGTCCGCTCCTGCACGGTCACGACGACGTCGAACCCGTCCGGTGCGACCGTCGGCCGGTCCGTCACGAGGGACGTGTCGACCGGGAGGCGCGGCTCGGCCGCTCCGTCGACCGCACCACCGCGGGTGGTGGCGTCGGGACCCGTCCGCTCGGCTCCCGCCGCAGCGGTCCGCCCGAACAGCCGGCCGAGCCGGGACGCCATCAGCCCTGCAGCAGGGCGTTCAGGTAGACGCCGTAGCCGCCCTTGACGAGGGGTGCCGCGAGGTCGGCGAGCTGCGCGTCGTCGATCCACCCGTTGCGCCAGGCGATCTCCTCGATGCAGCCGATCTTGAAGCCCTGGCGGTCCTCGATGACCTTGACGTACTCGGACGCCTGCATCATCGACTCGAACGTGCCGGTGTCGAGCCAGGCGGTCCCGCGGTCGAGGACCTGCACACCGAGCTTGCCCGCCTCGAGGTACCGCTCGTTGACGGTGGAGATCTCGAGCTCACCGCGTGCGCTGGGCTCGATGGTCTTCGCGATCTCGATGACCGAGTTGTCGTAGAAGTACAGCCCCGGGACGGCGTAGTTCGACTTCGGCTGCGCGGGCTTCTCCTCGATGGAGACCGCGGTGAACGCATCGTCGAACTCGACGACGCCGTACGCCGTGGGGTCGGCCACGTGGTAGGCGAAGATGGTCGCACCGTCGACGCCGGTGTTCTTCCGCAGGTTCGTGCCGAGGCCGGTGCCGTGGAAGATGTTGTCGCCGAGGACCAGCGCGACGCTGTCGTCGCCGATGAACTCCTCGCCGATGACGAACGCCTGCGCCAGGCCGTCCGGGCTCGGCTGCACGGCGTACTGGATGTCCATGCCGAGCGACGAACCGTCGCCGAGCAGGGCCTTGAACTGCTCGTTGTACTCCGGCGTCGTGATGACCAGGACCTCGCGGATGCCGGCCATCATGAGCGTCGACAGCGGGTAGTAGACCATCGGCTTGTCGTAGATCGGCATGAGCTGCTTGCTGATGCCCTTGGTGATGGGCCAGAGGCGCGTGCCGGAACCACCGGCGAGGATGATGCCCTTCATCGGACCGTCCTTACTTCTTCGTGCGGAGGGACTCGGTGTAGGCCACCGCTTCCTCGTAGGTCGGCAGCAGGCCCTGCTCGGCGGCCTGCTCGAGCGTCGGGGCCGAGGTGTCCTTCTCCGAGAGCACCGGCTCGCCGATCCCCTCGGGCAGCTCCAGGCCGACCGTCGGGTCGAGGATGCTGATGCCCTTCTCGCGCTGCGGGTCGTAGTGGGCGCTCACGAGGTAGTTCACGGTCGAGCGGTCCTCGAGCGCGACGATGGCGTGGCCGAGTCCCTCGGACAGGTAGACGGCCCTGCGGTCGACGTCGTCGATGCGGACCGCGTCCCACTGGCCGAACGTCGGCGACCCGACACGGATGTCGACGATGTAGTCGATGAAGGCCCCGCGGACGGCGGTGACGTACTTGGCCTGGCTGGGGGCGACGAGGGCGTAGTGGATCCCGCGGGCGACACCGGCGGACGAGATCGACATGTTCACCTGGCGGAGGTCGAGCGGGTGACCGACCGTGTCCTCGAGGACGTCGGCACGGTACGCCTCGAGGAACGCTCCTCGTGCGTCGCCGTGCTGGACGGGCGTGAACTCCCACGCGCCGGGGATCTTCAGTTCGCGGATCTGCACCGGGGCAGCCTAGCAAGGCGACGCAGCGGGATGTCGGTGGGCCGCACCGCGACGGCGACCCGGCCGACGACGCTGCCGGGGCCCGGGCAGACCGGCTCGCTCAGCCGATCCCGAGCGCGCGGCGCCAGGCCCGCTCCCCGGCGTTCGGAGCGCCCGCGGAGACGACCCGCTGGGCGGCGACGTACGCACGTGCGCGGCGGTTGCGCTCGGGGCCCTCCCGGAACGCGGTGTCCAGCGCGGTCCGCCACTCCTCGGGGTCGTCGCCGACGAGGAGCCCGCCGTTCCGGTCCGCACCCGCGTAGGACGGTCGGGCGGAGCCGACGAACGGCAGGCCGAGCATCGTGACCTCGAGGAACTTCAGGTCGCTCTTGGCGTCGTTGAACCGCTCTCCGGTCAGCGGCGCGACCCCGGCGGACCACCGATCGGCCTGCCCCGTCAGGAAGGCGACGAACGCCGGGTAGTGCGTCGCCCCCTCGGGGAGCGTGATCCGGTCGAACCAGGTGCCGTCCTCCCCGGTGACACCGATCACCTCGAGCCGCACCCGGCGACCGTCCTCAGTGACGAGACCTTCGAACACCGGGCGGAGGAGTTCGAGGTCCGCCGCGTGCGTCGCGCTGCCCATGTACAGGACGCGCCGGTCGCCGGTGCTCGGCGGCTCGGCAGGACGGGAGGGCCAGAGTCCCGGCTGCACGCCGTTCGGGACGACGACCGCGTCGACGCCCTGCGCCGCGAGCACCTCCCGCAGCTGCTCGGTGGCGACCACGACCGCGTCGGCGGACCGCACGAGCCGTTCGACCGACGCCAGCCGGTCCGGCGCGTACTCGGCACGGGCCAGCCGGGCACGCGCCTCGGGCGTGAAGAAGTCGTCGTCCACCTCGGCGACGATCCGCGTGCCCTCGTCGCGTGCCCGCGCGAGCGCGGCGTCGAGCGACGCGAGCGGGAACGCGTCGCGCTGCACCAGGACGGCGTCGAGGTGCGCGGTGTCCGAACCGTCGGCCCACCGCACCGGGTCGACCTGGACGGTCCGTGCGAGGCCGTCCGCGGCGAGTGCGGACATCCGACCGGTCACCCGGACGTGCGCGGACGCCGGGTGGACCCCTCCTGCCCCGTGCACGACGAAGCCGACGAGCGGTGGGGGCGCAGCGGGGGTGGTCCCGGCGCGCCGGAGGACGCGGGCGATCGCCGACCTGAGGGGTGCCATCGCTCCATCGTGGCACGGCCGGCCACGGCGTTCTCGACTCGGTTCCCGCTTGTGCGTAGACTCGACCGTCTGTGTGTCCGCGAAGACACGCGTCCGGCCGTGTGGCCGGGACCCGAAGATCCCGGGCTGCAGCCCGGCCGACGACCCCCAGGACCCACCACCCGTGAAACTGTTCGTCCAGATCCCCTGCCTGAACGAGGAGCAGACCCTCCCGTCGGTGCTCGAGACCATCCCGACCTCGATCCCCGGTGTCGACGAGATCGAGGTCCTCGTCATCGACGACGGCTCGACCGACCGCACGGTCGAGGTCGCCCGGGCGCACGGTGTCCGGCACTTCGTCCGGCACACCAGGAACATGGGACTCGCGCGGTCCTTCCGCGACGGGGTCGACTACGCCATGCTGCACGGCGCCGACATCGTGGTGAACACGGACGGCGACAACCAGTACCCGCAGTCGCAGATCGCCGACCTCGTCCAGCCGATCCTGCGGGGAGAGGCCGACATCGTGATCGGCGACCGGCAGACCCGGACGATCGAGCACTTCTCCGGCTTCAAGAAGTCGATGCAGCGCTTCGGCTCCTGGGTCGCCAGCCGGGCCGCCGGCCTCGACCTGCCGGACGCCGCGAGCGGCTTCCGCGCCTACTCGAAGTACTCGCTCATCCGCCTCAACATCGTCACCCGCTTCAGCTACTGCATGGAGACGATCGTGCAGGCGGGCTACAAGCGGCTCGCCATCGCCAGCATCCCGATCACGACGAACGCCAAGACGCGCGAGTCCCGGCTGTTCAAGAACATCTGGCAGCACATGTTCCAGTCCGGGTCCGCCATCGCGCGGGTCTACCTGATGTACCGCCCGATGGCGCTCTTCGCCTGGGTGAGCGCCGTCTTCGGGGTCGCCGGGCTGATCCCGTTCGTCCGGTACCTCGTGCTGCTGTGGACGGACAGCGGCGGCAACCACCTGCAGTCGCTCATCCTGGGCATGGTGCTCATGATCAGCGCACTCCTGTCGATCACGATCGGCGTGGTGGCCGACCTGACACGCCTGAACCGGACCCTGGCCGAGGAACAGCTCGACCTGCAGAAGCTCGCGCGGTACGGCGACTGAGGCCGGACCGGCCCCCGCTACACTCGACCCCGACCGCCGTCGGCTCCTCGTGACCGACGCACATCGGCCACGAAAAGGAAACCAAGCGTGAAGATCCTCGTCACCGGAGGGGCCGGCTTCATCGGCTCGAACTTCGTCCGTCGGACCCTCGAGGACGCCTACCCGGGGCTCGAGGGCTCCGAGGTCGTCGTCTACGACGCACTGACCTACTCGGGCAACCTCGAGAACCTCGCGCCCGTGGCGGACTCGCCGCGGTACACGTTCGTGCAGGGTGACATCCGTGACGCCGCGAAGCTCGACGAGGTCGTCCCGACGGTCGACGCGATCGTGCACTTCGCCGCCGAGTCGCACGTCGACCGCTCGGTGCGGGACTCCGGGATCTTCGTCGAGACGAACGTCGTCGGTACCCAGCGCCTGCTCGACGCGGCGCTCCGACACGGGACCGAGCGCTTCGTGCACGTGTCCACCGACGAGGTCTACGGCTCCATCAGCGAGGGTTCGTGGGCCGAGGACCGCCCGCTCGAGCCGAACTCGCCCTACTCGGCGTCGAAGGCCGGGAGCGACCTGCTCGCCCGGAGCTACCACCGGACGCACGGGCTGAACCTCTCGATCACGCGCTGCTCGAACAACTACGGGCCGTACCACTTCCCCGAGAAGGTCATCCCGCTCTTCGTCACCAACCTGATCGACGACCGGCACGTCCCGCTGTACGGCGAGGGCGACAACGTCCGCGACTGGCTGCACGTCGACGACCACACCCGCGGCATCGCGATGGTCCTGACCCGCGGTCGTGCGGGCGAGATCTACAACATCGGCGGCGGCACCGAACTCACGAACAAGGAGCTCACGCAGCTCCTGCTCGACGCCACCGGCAAGGACTGGTCGTACGTCGACCGCGTCGCCGACCGTCTCGGCCACGACCTGCGCTACTCGGTCGACATCTCGAAGATCCAGGCGGAGCTCGGGTACGAGCCCCGGGTGCCGTTCGAGCAGGGCCTCGCCGACGTCGTGCAGTGGTACCGCGACAACCGCGCATGGTGGGAGCCGCTCAAGGAGCGCGCGGCGATCGCATGACGCGCTACCTGATCACCGGGGCGGCCGGCATGCTCGGTCAGGACCTCCAGCGATCGCTGGCAGGGCGTGACGTCACCGCCCTGTCCCGCGCAGACCTCGACGTCACCGACCAGGCTGCCGTCTCCGACGCGGTGGCCGGACACGACGTCGTGGTCAACGCCGCGGCGTACACCAAGGTCGACGACGCGGAGTCCGACGAGGACGCCGCCGCCGCCGTGAACGCCCGTGGTCCCGAGGTCCTCGCCACCGCGGTGGCGGCGACGGGCGCACGCCTGGTGCAGGTGTCGACGGACTACGTGTTCGACGGCACGGGGACGACCCCGTACGCCGAGGACGAGCCGACGCGGCCCCTCGGCGCCTACGGGCGGACCAAGTCCGCCGGCGAGGCAGCGGTCCGCTCCGTCGCGCCGGACAGGTCGTACATCGTGCGGACGGCCTGGCTCTACGGTGCCGGCGGCCCGAACTTCGCGAAGACCATGGTGCGGCTGGCGGCGTCGCACGACACCGTGAGCGTCGTCACCGACCAGGTCGGGCAGCCCACGTGGACCGCCGACCTCGCCGACCAGATCGTCGCGATGCTCGACGCTGGTGCTCCTGCCGGCATCTACCACGGCACGAACGGTGGCCGGGCTTCCTGGTTCGACTTCACGCGGGCGATCTTCGAGGAGGTCG
Organism: Curtobacterium sp. MR_MD2014; assembly: GCF_000772085.1. Classification (NCBI taxonomy): domain Bacteria; kingdom Bacillati; phylum Actinomycetota; class Actinomycetes; order Micrococcales; family Microbacteriaceae; genus Curtobacterium; species Curtobacterium sp. MR_MD2014. Next base: position 2,246,579 of record NZ_CP009755.1, read on the forward strand.
GGCTGGACCCGGAACGCGTGCTGCCCACGGACAGTTCCGCGTTCGTCCGTCCCGCGCCCCGGCCGGCGTTCAGTGTCCTCGGACACGACGGCTGGCGACGTGCCGGCCTGGCGCCGATGCGTGACTGGAGGGACGCCCTCCACGCCGCCGCGGCTGCGGGTGTCCTGACCGCCTGACCGGACGAGGACGACGACGGGGCACGAGACCGGAGGGTCTCGTGCCCCGTCGACGTCGGCACCCGTTGCCCGCGGCGGCCCGGTGCCCGTCCTCCCGCTGGTGCGGTGGGACGGTCAGCGCCCGATGCGGAACGTCACCGGGGTCCGGACCTGCTTGCCGTTGTCCGCGATGAACTCGACCTTCGTGGTGCCCGCACGTTCGGGCACACCGGTGACGGTCAGCGTCTCGGGGTCCCAGGAGAGGCCCGCGGGCAGCGATGCCGAGAAGGCCGTGACGACCGCCGGGAACGGACTGTCCGCCTGGAACTGCACGGACACCTGCTGCCCCACCCGGAGCGCCACCGTCGAGGGGACGTCGACCTGGGGTGGCAGCTTGACCTCGACGTTCCGCGTGTACTCCAGGGTGCCGTCGTACTCCGCCGCCGTCGACAGCGTGCACGTCACGCCGTTCTGTCCCGGGTAGAACAGCCCTTCCCGCTTCGCGCAGGTGTTCTTCTCGATCCCCGGCTGCGTGCCCGCGGTCAGGGTCACCTGGACCGGGTCCGAGTCCGTGACCCACTCGGAGAAGGTGGACGCTGCCAGGACGGTGTCCTCGACGTTCATGCCGTTGATGCCGGCGCGTGTGAAGTCGGTGTCGGAGAGTGTCGCGCCGCTGAGGTCCGCCTGGGTGAGGTCGGCGTCCCGGACCCGGGCACCGCTGAGGTCGGCACCCGAGAGGTCGGCGCCGTAGAGGATCGCTCCGTCCAGGTCGGCGCCTCGCAGGTCCGCTCCGGACAGGTCGGCGAGTCGGAGGTCGATCCCTGACAGGTCACGGCCGGCCAGGTCGTCGCCGGAGCACTCGGTGTGCGACGCCGGCGACGCGCCCGCGACCACCCGGCAGGCGCCGATGACCTGCGCGTTGGGTGCCGAGAGGAACTCGTAGCCGACGGCCAGCACGGCGACGACCAGCACCACGAGCGCGACGGACCAGTGCCGTCGGGAGAGCCGTGGGCGGACCTGACCGGTCCGGATCGTCGGGTCGTCACCGGCGATCGTGTCGCCGATGTCGGGCTCGGTGGGACGTTCGGTCACGAGGCGACTCCCGTCAGGAAGCTCGGCAGCAGGTGGAGCGCGATCGGCGTGTACCAGCCTTCGCCGCGCGCGTAGGTGAAGAACGCGATCGGTCCGGCGTACGTCACCAGGGTGAGGACGCCGAGCAGCACCGCCGGCACGACGAGCACCCGACGCCACCAGTGCGGCAGCGTGCGCCAGAGTGCCACACCGGCGATGATCGCGAACACGTAGATCAACGGCAGCACCGGCAACAGGTACCGACCGGAGAAGGCGTACTCGTTGTCGAGCCGGATGAACGTCCGGAGGTTGAAGAAGAACATCGCCACCACGTAGCTCCCGGCGACGAAGAGCCCCCAGACCGATGCCCGCGTCCGGACGAGGCTCCGGAAGGACAGCAGCGTCGCGACTACCGCGACGACGAACGTGACCGCGCCGGCGATCTGCACGACGGTGGAGACCTGCCACACGGTGTTGCGCCCGCGGTAGAAGAACATGCTCTGGAAGTAGGCGCTGATCCAGCTGCCGACGAACTCGAAGAGGTCGAACGGCGTCTGCGGTACGGCGTTGACGATCCCGAGGTCGTGCGCCCTCGCCGCCCAGTAGTTCCGCCGGTAGATGTCGAACGCCAGGCACTCCTGGTGGGTGTGCAGCTTGGTGCAGGACGGGTTGAACTGGCCGTAGACGAGGAGGTTGCCGCCGATGCGCTCGAGCAGCACCGCCGCGGTGACCACGAAGAGCAACGCCCACAGCGACGACGTCACCGGGTGTTCCGCGAAGACCCGACGGAAGCGCTGCACCGGGTGTGCGAACGTGCGGACACCGTCCCGCTGCAGCACGAGGGCGACGGCGACCGCGACCGCGACGAGCACGAACGGGACGAACGTGTACTTCACCACGATGGCGAGGGCCCCCAGGACGAGGGCACGGAAGAGGTCCGAGTACGCGTGTCCGCTCGAACGGATCAGGCGTGCGCAGAAGAGCAGGCAGAGGAAGAACAGCGTGTTGGCCGGGGTGTCGTACGTGACGGCAGCCGCCTGCCACTCGTACCGGCCGGTGCCCGCGAGCAGCACCACGTCGAGCGTCGCGACCCAGGGCGCCGTACCCATCGTGCGGACCAGGCGGTGGACGACCACGAGACCGACCGCCGCGATCAGGACGTTGGCGAAGCGCAGCGCCACCACGATGACCGAGTACGGTGCGCCGAGGTCGAGCAGCGGCTTCACCGGGAAGCTCATCACGTAGTAGTAGACGTAGCTCGGGAAGCGTTCGATCTCGCCCATCTGCAGCAGGCTCGCCGGGGCGTCCGTGATGACGGGACCGGCCCAGACGCTGCGCCCCGCGTAGTACAGGATGTTCGCGATGTGTCGGTTCTCGTCCGGCGCGATGGTCCCCGCGTAGGGCACGTTGCCGACGCCGTCGACGACCGGCATGTGGACGGCGACGGAGAACACCGCGCCCACGAGCACGAAGAGGACGAGCGTCAGGCGCAGGGTCCAGGGGTTCTCGAGGACGCGGACGAGCGGAGCAGCGTGGAGGGCGCGCAGCCTGCGCCCCGGTGCGGTTGTTGTTGCCAAGGGTCCCCTTCGGTCCGTCCAACCCTAACGAACGACCGTGCCACGACCGAACGCACCCAGGAGCGAGCGGACCCCGCTGGTAGGGTCGGAGCCCGTCCACCAGCACCACGAGGAGCCACCGATGACCACCCTCCGTGTGATCCTCGACCAGGTGATCTCGCCCGTTCCCGGCGGGATCGGGCGGTACGCGGAGGAGCTCACCCGGCAGCTCGTCGCGACGGCACCGCCGGGATGCGACGTGGAGGCCGTCGTGTCCGCAGCGCCGGCCGCCGACCTCGACCGCCTCCGGACCCTGCTCCCCGGACTCGCCGGGTTCGACCGTCTCCCCCTCGGCCGACGCGAGCTCGCCCTCGCGTGGCAGGCCGGGCTGGCCAGAGGGGCTTCTGCCGGCATGGTCCACGCGCCGAGCGTGCTGGCGCCGTTGGTCCGGCACGACCGGTTCCAGGACCCGGGTCACCAGACCGTCGTCACCGTGCACGACGTGGTGCCGTGGACGCACCCCGAGACCCTCACGCCCCGTGGGGTGCACTTCCACAAGTCGATGGTCAAGCGCGCCTGGCGCCACGCGGACGCGGTCGTCGTCCCCACGCACGCCGTGGCAGCCGAACTGAACCGCATCCACCGCTTCGACGAGCGCATCCGGGTCATCGGCGGCGCACCGAGCGGACGACTCGCCGTCCCGCCGGACGCCGACCTGCGCGCCGAACGCCTCGGACTCCCCGAGCGCTACGTGCTCGCCGTCGGCACGCTCGAGCCGCGGAAGGGCCTCGGCCACCTGATCCGGGCCATGGCCCACCCCGCCGCCCCCGCGGACGTCCCCCTCGTCGTGGCAGGCCCGGACGGGTGGGGGGACGTGGACGTCCACGGCACGGCCGAGGCCGCCGGGCTCGCGCCCGATCGGGTCAAGGTGCTCGGGCGCATCGAGGACGCCGACCTTGCCGTCGCCTACGACCGGGCCACGGTCTTCGTGTTCCCCAGCCTCGCCGAGGGCTTCGGTCTGCCGGTCGTCGAGGCAATGTCGTTCGGCACCCCCGTCGTGCACTCGGACGACGCCGCCGTCCGTGAGGTCGCTGCGGACGCCGGCGTGACCGTGGCCCGCCACGACCTCGAGTGCTACCCGGAGCGCCTGGCACAGGCCGTCTTCCAGGTCGTCAACGACCCGGTGCTCGCGTCACGACTCGCCGTCACCGGACCCGACCGGGCACGGATGTTCGACTGGCGGGACTCCGCCGAAGAGGTCTGGCAGCTGCACGCGGACCTCTGACCCCGTCGGGCACGACGACCAGCGGGCACGACGACCGACGGGCACGACGACCAGCCGGCACGACGATGCCTCCGAACCTGGCGCAGCACCGGTCACGGGACTGCACCGATCCTCCGCGCCACCGTGTCGGGCGGACGGATCGTCGCACAGTGCTGCGATCATCACACCCATGACGCGTCCTCACCGTACCTCGGCCATCGTCACCGCGATCGCGCTTGCAGCCGGGCTCGGCACCACCCTCGCATCGTGCTCCCGCGCCGACGACCCTGCACCCTCGACGTCGGCGTCCGCCGCCACCCGGACGCCGAGCACCAGCCCGACGCCCACGCGTTCCGCCCCGGTCCCGGAGCCGGCCGGCACCCCGACGGCGGGCAGCGACACGTCGAGCGCGGGCCCGACCGAGGACGCCCCCGCCGACGGCAGCGGTCAGGGAACGGGCAACGGCAGCGGGGCCGACGCACCGGCCACCGTCGACTGGGCGGCCGTTGCCGAGCAGGGCATCGCCGCCGCCGGCGGCGGGACCGTGATCTCGATCGCCGGCTCCGGGGACGACTGGACGGTCCTGGTGTCCGGTCCGGACGGCGCACGTACCCAGTCCGTGGTGTCGGCCACGCTGGGCCGGGTGACGTCGGGCCCGTTCCCCAAGGACAGCGACGCGGCGACGCGGCAGTCGGACGTGTCCCGGACCGAGGGCCTGCAGGTCACGGCGGACCGCGCGGCCACCTCGGCTCTCGGAGCGGTGCCGGGCAGCACGCTCGTCTCGGTGGTGCTCGGTGGTCCGGCTTCGGCCCCGGTGTGGACCGCGACGACCTCCACCACCGCCGGCACCACGACGGTCAGCGTCGACGGCAGGACGGGCGCCGTCAGCGTGTCCTGAACGGCCGCCCGCGAGCGCTCAGAGCGCCTCGCGCAGGGCGCGTGCCTTCCGCTCGACGACCTGCTCGAGTCCGTCGGCGTACTCCGCGAGGGCCGATCGGACCCCGGCGTCGGTCGTGCCGATGATCCGCGCGGCCAGCAGACCGGCGTTGGCCGCACCGTTGATCGCCATGGTCGCGACCGGGATCCCGGCCGGCATCTGCACGATCGAGAGCAGCGAGTCGAGCCCGTCGAGGCGCGCGAGCTGCACGGGGACCCCGATCACCGGCAGCGTGGTCAACGACGCGACCATGCCCGGCAGGTGCGCCGCTCCACCGGCTCCGGCGATGACGACACGGATGCCCCGGTCGGCTGCGGCACGGGCGAAGTCGACCATCTTGTCGGGCGTCCGGTGCGCCGAGACGACGTCGGCTTCGAACGCGATGCCCAGTTCCCCGAGGATGTCGGCGGCCGCACGCATGGTCGGCCAGTCCGAGTCGGACCCCATGATGATCGAGACGAGCGGTGCGGTGGCGGCGGTGGTGTCGGTCACGGCACGAGCCTAGCGGCGGGTGAGGGCCAGGCGTCCGTCCAGCAGACCGGCGAGGACGCGGTCAGTCGTCGAAGTGCGCTGCCGCGGCGCGGGCGCGGTAGGCGACGTCGTCCACGTCCTCGCCCAGCACCGTGACGTGCCCGACCTTGCGGCCGGGACGAGGGGCCTTGCCGTAGAAGTGGAACCCGGCCTCCGGGAAGTCCGCCAGTGCGGCCGGGTAGCGGGCCGTGAGGTCGCCGTCGGCCGGCCCACCGAGGACGTTGACCATCACGGCCGCCGGCGCGTGCATGCCGGTCGTGCCGAGGGGCAGGTCGAGGACGGCGCGCAGGTGCTGCGCGAACTGGCTCGTCGTCGCCCCGTCGATCGACCAGTGCCCGGTGTTGTGCGGGCGCATCGCGAGTTCGTTCACCAAGATCCGCTCGTCGGCGGTCTGGAACAGCTCGACCGCCAGCACCCCCGTCACGCCGAGCTCCTCGGCGATCCGGACCGCGAGGGACTCCGCCGCGTCCGCCAGTCGTCCCGCGGCGGCCGGCGCCGGCGCGATGACCTCGGCGCAGACGCCGTCCCGCTGCACGGTCTCGACGAGCGGCCAGGCCACGACCTGGCCCGAGGGGCGACGTGCGACGGACTGCGCGAGCTCGCGGGTGAAGGGGACGAGTTCCTCGACGAGCAGGGCCTGCCCGTCGCCGAGCTCGGCGACGGCGGTGAACCAGTCGTCGACGTCGGACGGGTCGGAGACGACACGGACACCCTTGCCGTCGTAGCCGCCACGCGGGGTCTTCACGACGGCGCGTCCGCCGTGGTCGGCCAGGAAGGCGGCGAGGGCGGACCGGTCCTCGACGGCCGCCCAGTCCGGGACGGGGACGCCGAGCTCGCTGAGCCGTCGGCGCATGGTGATCTTGTCCTGCGCGACCGCGAGCGCGTCCGGCCCCGGGTGCACCGCGACGCCCTCGTCGACGAGGCGACGGAGGACGTCCTGCGGGACGTGCTCGTGGTCGAAGGTCACGACGTCGACGCCGCGCGCGAAGGCGAGGACGGTGTCGACGTCGCGGTGGTCGCCCTCGGCCGTGGCGGCGATCGCGGCGGACATCCCGGGCCCCTCGGCGAGGACGCTGATCTCGAGCCCGAGCTCGACGGCGGCGGGGACCATCATCCGCGCCAGTTGTCCCCCACCGATCACTCCGACGTGCAGCGCCATCCTGTGCGTTCCTTCCGCGATTCCGGACCTCGGTCCGCGACCGCTCGACTACAATCCGTCGAGGCCGATCATCGATCTGCCCCGTTCCGACCGCTGGCCGGTCCCGGCCAACTCTACGGAATCAGGAGAGCACGTGCGGCGACTCATCGCACAACTCGCACGCTTCGGCGTGGTCGGGGCGATCGGCTTCGTCGTCGACCTGGGGGTCTTCAACGTCCTCCGTGCCACGGTGCTCTCACCGGACGAGGTGCACAGCGGTCCGTTCTGGGCGAAGGTCGTCTCCACGACGGTCGCGATCTTCGTGAACTGGATCGGCAACCGGTACTGGACGTTCCGGCACCAGCGCCGCTCCGTCGCTGCGAAGGAGGGCTTCGAGTTCGTCGTCGTGTCCCTCGGCGGGATGGTCATCTCGCTCGGCTGCCTGGCGGTCTCGCACTACGCGCTCGGCTTCACCTCGGCACTCGCCGACAACATCTCCGGCAACGTGATCGGGCTGGGGCTCGGCACGATCTTCCGCTTCTGGCTCTACAAGGTGTGGGTGTACCACCCCGACCGGGTCGAGCAGGAGTCCGCCCGGCGCGCGGACGCGACGCCGGAGACGGTCCGCGTCCCCGAGGTCTGAGTCCAGCCGCTCCCGCGCCGTCCGTAGGATGGTCCGGTGACGACGCCCGGACTCCGAGACAGCGCACCGCCCGTCGATCGTGGGGAGCGCGTGGCCGTCGCCGTGGTCACGGTCACGTTCGGGCTCTGGTTGCTCGTGTGGGCGCTGGTCGTCCCCGTGTTCCAGGCTCCTGACGAGACCGCGCACATCGACGCGACGGTGCACCTCGCGACGGGTGCCCCGTGGGTGGCTCCCGGGGAGATGCACGTGCTCAACGCGGTGCAGGCCGCGGCCGCGCAGCAGGCGACCCTGCCCAAGTCCGAGTGGTCGGACTTCGCGGAGCTGCTCGGAGGTGCTCCGGGTGAGTCGAGCACCGTCGACCAGATGACGCAGCACCCGCCCACCGCCTACCTGGTGGGGGCGTTGGTCCTGAAGGCCGTCCACTTCGCCGGCCTCCGGTGGGACCACGCCGTTCTCGTGCTGCGCCTCGTCGACGTGGCGGCGGTCACCCTCCTCCCGCTCCTGACCTGGGCCTCGGTCCGGCGACTCACCCGCTCACCTCGCGCGGGCCTGGTCGGGGCGCTGGCACTGTTCGGCATCCCGCAGCTGGCCTCGATCGCGTCCTCGGTGTCGAACGACGCTCCCGTGATGCTGTTCGCGGCCGTGGTCGCGTGGCTCACGGTCCGCCTGCTGACCGGCGACCACCGCTGGCGGATGACGCTCGCCCTCGGTGTCGTGCTCGGCGGCCTCGTGTGGATCAAGGGGACAGGACTCCCCGCCGTCCCCTTCGCCGCGCTCGTCGTGCTCGTCGCCGGCAGCGGGTTGCTCCCGCTCCGCACCCGACTCGTCCGGACGGTCGTGACGATGGCCGTCACCGCGGGCATCGGCGCCTGGTGGTGGGTCCACAACGTCCTGGCGTACGGGCGGGTGCAGCCGAACGGGTACACCGCGATGCGTCCGCCCAAGGAGTTCCCTCCCGGCGAGCACCCGACGCTGTCGCACTTCCTCGACGTCAGCTGGGGGACGTTGGCCCGGACCTTCTGGGGCAGCCCCGGCATCAAGGCCCAGGTCTCGATCGGTGACGTGCTCACCAGCGTGCTCACCCTCGTCACGCTCGCCGTCGTCGTGGCGTTCGCCTTCCGCAAGGGTCCGGACCGCCGCGCCGTCGTCGTGCTCGCGGTCTTCCCGGCACTGCTCATCGCGATCCAGACCTACACGAGTGCCCACGCCTACCTGACCACGACCGAGGTCGCCGCGACGCAGGGCCGCTACTACTTCCCCGCGATCGTCTGCCTGGTCGCCGTGAGCGCGATCGCGTGGCGGCGGATGGCCGGCGGACCGACTGCGCGGGCCCGGACCGCCGTCGGACTGTCGATCGCGCTGCCGGCGGTCGGGCTCTACGGACTCGGCGTGGTCTCCAGCTGGTTCTGGAACGCCGCGCGGTTCCCCGTCACACCCGCCGGTGTCGAGCGGTACGTGGCGCTCGGACCGGTCCCGCCGTCGGTCGTCGCCGTCCTCGTCGCGCTCGTGCTCGTCGGTCTCGTCGCGACGGTGACCGCGGTGGTGCGCAGCGCAGCGCCGACGCGAGCGCCCGGGGTGATCACGACCGCCTGACCGCCTGCCGACGTCGGAGCCGGTCGACGGGGCCGCCGACCTGCCGGTCAGCGCCCCGGAGCGGGCTCGACCCCGGCCGGGTCGGCCTGGTCCGGTCTCCCCCGCTTCGAGAACCACGTCGGCACAGCGGCGGTGAGCAGGAAGAGGCCGTCGACGGCCAGGCTCCAGACGCGGGTGACGACGACCACGACGAGCGCGATCGGTCCCGGCATCACGAGGCCGAGGAGGAGCGCCTGGACGCCCTCGCGCACACCGAGCCCGCCCGGGGCGAACACGGCGAGCATGCTGATCGCGGACGCCATGCTGGCCGCCCCGATCACGAACGCCGCGTCCGCGGGACGCAGGGACGGGTAGACGGCGAGCGTGATGAAGTAGTACGCACTCCCCGAGAGCACGGCGCCGGCGACGTAGAGCCCGGCACCTCCGAGCACGGTGCCGAGGCTCGGCGCGACGTCGGCGTCGAGCGGCGGGCGGCGGAGGATCCGCAACGCCGTGCTGATGAGGAACACGAACACTCTCGGCACGAGGCAGACCACGCAGCCGATGAAGGCGACGACCATGAGCGCGATGATCCAGGGGTCGAGCGTGTGCGTCCGCGGATCGATCAGCAGGAGCACGAGCGCCAGCGCCAGCGTCGCGGCGATCTGCAGGGCGCCCTCGAGCAGCCCGCTCACCCCCAGTCGCGCGCGGGAGACGCCGTGCTTCGAGGCGAAGTAGACCTTACCGATGATCCAGGTCGCGGCTCCCGGGATGTAGCGGCCCATCCACGACTTGGCGTAGACGAAGGTCAGCGCGACACCGCTCCCCCGCAGGCCGGTCGCGCCGAGGCGCCTGAGCAGGAAGAACCAGATGCCGACGCCCCAGTACCGGAAGCCGAGGCTGATGACCGTCGCCACGGCGACCCACCACCAGTTCCAGCGGATACCGGCGAGCTGCCCCCAGTCGACGCTGCGGACGTAGAGGAAGAGGAACACCGCGAGCAGGACGTAGAAGGCGATGGGCACCGCCCGTCGCAGGACCCGCTTCGTCGTCGGGCTCACCGCACGCCCTCGGTTCCGCGGGCGAAGTCCGTGTGCAGGGCACCGGTCATGCGCTCCACACCGGCGGCGAGGTCCGCGACCACACGATCACGGTGCTCGTCGAGGTCCTCGAGCGACGCGACGACGTCGGCGACGAAGGTCGGCTCCAGAGCGTCCTCGATCGGGCGGGCGTACCGCTGCTGGCCGATCTGCTCGAAGAAGAGCCGCCCCTTGTCGACGTAGTACAGCACCGTGGCCGGCACGCCCGCGATCGTCGCCACGATCGCCGAGTGGAGACGGCTCGCGATGAAGAGCCGACTCCGCGACATCAGGCCGGCGTACTCGGCGGGCGAGAACTCGTCGGCCTCGACGACGTGCGCTCGGACGCCGTGGCGCATCTGGGCGATGACCTCGCGCGCGAACGCGGCGTCGCCCTCGGAGGCCTCCATGTGCATGGGGTAGAAGACGACGTCGACGTCCCACCGTTCGACGACCGTGTCGACGAGCTCCGCGAGCGCCGCACGGTAGGTCACGAGGTCGGCGGACTCGACGTGCGACCGACGCAGCGCCTTCGGGATGAAGCGGAACGGGATCCAGCCGCTGCGCTTGTAGTGGAACCAGCGTCGGACGCCGATGCCGACCGACCCGTCGAGCTGCTCCGCCGACAGGCCGGTGGTCCGCTGGAGCCGCGCGAGCACGTCCGCGTCCGGTGCGGTCACGGTGCCGACCACCGCGGGGTCGAAGGAGGCGATGACGGGCGTCCGGACACCCCACGAACGCAGCTTCTCCCGCGACTCCTCGTCGCGGACGATGAAGACCTCGGTGAGGTCCACCGTCGCTCGGATCAGCCGCTTGCTGATGCCGGCGGAGGTCGGGCCGATGCCCTGGAACGCCCCGACGACGTGCCGGTTGACCGCACGGACGAGCACGAACTTCAGCAGCCAGTAGACCAGGCCGAGCTTGTTCGTGTAGTCCTTGAGGATCTCGCCACCGCCCCAGAGGACGACGTCCGCGGTCCGGGCAGCCCGGAGCAGGCGGAAGAGGTCGCCGATCCCGGTGCTGTACGGCGACATCGGGAGGAACCGGATGCCGAACCAGGCTCCGTCGCGCTCGGGGTACTGCGACAGCGACACGATCTCGGAGCCCGGCCACCGCCGGCGGGCGAGCTCGATGTTCCCCGCGAGGATCGCCCGGTCCCCTCGGTTGTGGGGCGAATCGCTATTGTGGATGAGTACGCGCACGGGTCTCCTGCTCCGGTCCTGCCGGCCTGCGCAGCGGTCGCACCGCGGGCCCCGAGCAGCGTACCAACCCGCGCGGCGTCCCCGATCGAACGGGACCCGTCCGCCGAACGACCGTCCACCCGGAAGGCACCCCCTTGCCCGCACCCGTCCGCCCCAGCACCGGTCGTCCCCGCCTGCTCGTGCTCGCATCCACCTTCCCCGCCCACCCCGACGACGGCGTCCCCGCCTTCGTGCTGGACCTGGCACGGCAGGAAGCGGTCGAGTTCGACACCGCGGTGCTGACACCGCGGGTCGCCGGCGCCGCCCGCTCGGAGACGATCGACGGCGTCCGGGTGCGTCGGTTCGCCTACTTCCCGCGGCGCTTCGAGGACCTGGCCGACGGAGCGATCCTGGACAACCTCAAGGCCGACCGGAAGCGTCTCCTCCAGGTGCCGGCACTCCTCGCGGCGCAGTTCCTCGCGGTGTGTCGAGCCGTCCGTGCCGCACGTCCCGACGTGATCCACGCGCACTGGGCGATCCCCCAGGGACTCGTCGCGGCACTGGCGGCGCCCGGGGTGCCCCTCGTCGTCACGACGCACGGCGGCGACGTCTACGCGCTCCGCGCCGCGCCGCTGGTCCGGCTGAAGCGCTGGGTGTTCGGGCGTTCGGCGCACGTGACCACCGTCAACGACGAGATGCGGGCCCGCCTGACGGAGTGGGGTGTCGACCCTGCCCGGTCGAGCATCGTCCCGATGGGTGTCGACCTCGCGCCCGCGGTCGCGGCCAGGGCGACCACCGTCCGGCGGCCCGGGCACGTGGTGGCCGTCGGCCGGCTGGTGGAGAAGAAGGGCTTCGGGAACCTCGTCGAGGCACTCCGCGGCCTCGAGGGCGTCGACTGGTCGTTGACCGTCGTCGGCGACGGCCCGTGGCGCGAGCGCCTCGAACGACAGGCCGCGGGGCTGCCGGTCACCTTCGTCGGGCAGCGCGGCAAGAGCGAGGTGCTCGCCACCCTGGCGTCCGCCACCGTCGTGGCCCTGCCGTCCGTACCGGCCGCGAACGGCGACCAGGAGGGACTCCCGGTGACGCTCCTCGAGGCGGCGGCGGTCGGCGCGGCGATCGTGGCCAGCGACCTCCCGGGCATCCGGGACGTCGTCCGTGACGACGTCTCGGGTCTGCTCGTGGAGCCCGGCGACGTCGACGCGCTGCGCGCCGCCCTCGTGCGCGCGCTCACGGACGCCGACGCCCGGGAGCGCCACCAGGCCGGAGCGACGACCGCTGCGGCCGAGTACGCGACCGAGCGCATCGGCTCCCGTTACCGGGACGTCCTCCGCGCGGCCGTCGAGCGCCGCACCCCGCACCGGGGCTGAACGTCACCGGCCGGGTCCGCCCCGCCCGGAGACGACCGACAGCCGCTCCCGGTGAGGGGAACGGCGCCCGGAGACGACGGACGGCCGTTCCCGGTGAGGGGAACGGCCGTCCGTCGTCAGCGTGGTCGGAGCGCTAGCGCCCCATGCCCCGGTAGGTGAAGCCCGCGGCGGTCCAGGCCTCGCGGTCGAGGCAGTTGCGCCCGTCGACCACGACCGGCGACGCGACGAGCGAGGCGACCTCGGCCGCGTCGAGCGCACGGAACACCGACCACTCGGTCAGCACGAGCACGATGTCCGCGCCGGTGACCGCCTCGGTCGGCGATCCGACGTACTCGAGCTCCGGGTGCAGCTGACGTGCGGTCTCGATCGCCTCCGGGTCGTACGCCGCCACCGACGCACCGAGCCCGAGCAGGCGTGCCGCGATGTCGAGCGCCGGGGAGTCGCGGACGTCGTCCGAGTTCGGCTTGAAGGCCAGGCCCAGCACGGCGACGCGCTTCCCGGTGACCGTCCCACCGAGCATCTCCGTGGCGAGGTCGACCGCGTGCGCGCGTCGACGGAGGTTGGTGGCGTCCACGTCGGCCAGGAAGGCGAGGGACTCCCCCACGCCCAGCTCGTCGGCGCGGGCCTGGAACGCGCGGATGTCCTTCGGCAGGCAGCCGCCGCCGAAGCCGAGACCGGCGTTGAGGAACTTCCGACCGATCCGGTCGTCGTGCCCGATCGCGTCGGCGAGCGCCGTGACGTCGGCGCCGGCGACCTCGGCGATCTCGGCCATCGAGTTGATGAACGAGATCTTCGTCGCGAGGAACGCGTTCGCGCTGATCTTCACGAGCTCCGCCGTGGGCAGGTTCACCACGAGGCGGGGCGTCCCCGCGGCGAGCGCCTGCGCGTACACCTCGTCGAGGGCCGCGACGGCACGCTCGCCGGCCTCGCCCTCCGGGACGCCGTAGACGAAGCGGTCGGGCGAGATGGTGTCCTGCACGGCGAAGCCCTCGCGGAGGAACTCCGGGTTCCACACCAGGGTCGCACCGGGGACCGCCGCCTCGACCTCGGCGGCCAGGCGCGCGGCGGTGCCGACCGGGACGGTCGACTTGCCCACGACGAACTCACCGGCCGACAGGTGCGGCGTGAGCGAGGCGACCGCGGCGTCGACGTACCGCATGTCCGCGGCACCGGTGGGACCCTGCGGGGTGCCGACCGCGAGGAAGTGCACGGCGGACCCGGCGACCTCGGCCATCTCGGTGGTGAAGCGGATGCGACCGGACGCCAGGGCCTCGGTCAGGATCTCGGGCAGCCCGGGCTCGAAGAAGGGGGCCTCGCCGGCGGCGAGACGCTCGATCTTGGTCGGGTCGACGTCGACCGCGACGACCTCGTGTCCGAGCTTGGCCATGGAAGCGGCGTGCACGGCACCGAGGTACCCGCAGCCGATGACGGAGATACGCACGGGACGACGCTACCGGGTAACGAGGAAGACTCCCACTCCGGGCGCTCGGCACCTCACCGACCGGGGTCGCCCCAGGCGGGTCGCGAGGGTCCCCCGACGATCTCGTCCCAGTCCGGCTCGCGGTGCCGTCGGCGGGCCTCGTGCGCCTCGACCAGGTCGTGCAGCACGGCCACCACGAGGTCGGCGTGCGGGACGTCGGCGAGCACCACGGGCGTGTCCTCGCCGGGGAAGACGAGCACGTCACCGGACCGCCACACCCCCTGCAGGCCGCGGCGCCGCACCGTGACGTCGTACCCGCGGGAGTGCAGGAGCTCGCGACGGGTCCGGGTGCCGAGACCACGGACCACCACGAGCCGCCGGGTCGTCACCACGTACCGCTCGGACATCCACCGCAGCAGCGGGACGAGGCCGCCGAGGACGACGAGCAGGACCGTCAGTCCGGCGACGACCGCGTTCAACCACGCGAGGTGTGCGCGGAACACGCCGAAGCCGAAGCCCCCTGCCAGTGCGACGACCACGACGAAGACGGCCGGACGGACGAGTCGGCGCGCGTGCGGCCGCAGCCGCGCGACCACGCGTTCGGGCGGCGGCTCGGCGGTCATGCCGTCATGCATAGCGCAGGTGGGTGAGGTCCCCCACCGCGACGCCCCTGGTTCGGCCGTCCCGATCCCGGATCGTGATGCGACCGTCGTCGTCGATGCCGGTGGCGTCGACCTCGTCGACGGTGCCGTCGGGCAGTTCCAGACGGACCCGGCGACCGATCGTGCCGCACGCTGCGCGGACGTGTGACCGGACGGCTCCGGCGGCCGCACCCCCGTCCACCAGCGCACGCACCGCCTCCAGGACGGCCGTCGTCCAGGTGGACAGCACCGCGTCCGCCAGGCCGTCGGCGTCACCGGTCGCACCGGCGACCGCCAACGACGTCGCGGTGGGAGTCGGCAGGGCGTCCTCCGGGATCGTCAGGTTCACGCCGGCGCCGACGACGACGCTGCCGTCGGCGGCGACCTGGCAGAGGATGCCGCACACCTTGCGTCCGTCGACGAGCACGTCGTTCGGCCACTTCACCAGGACACGCGGCTCCGGCACGGGCGTCGCGTCGTCGGCGTCGGCGGCCGGACGGGAGGCCCTGGTCGCCGCGTCGACGTCGCCCAGCACGGCGGACACCGCGTCGCGCATCGCGGCGCCGGCGACCAGGGGCAGCCACCCGCGGTCGCGGTCGGCCAGGTCGGCGCGGACGAGCAGGCTCACCGCGAGCGTCTGCCCGGTCGGCGCGCTCCACGACCGGTCGAGCCGCCCGCGCCCCGCCGTCTGGTCGAGCGTGACCACGGCGCTGCCGTGCGCCCGACCGGGAGCGACGTCCAGCAGGTCGGCGTTCGTGGAGCCGGTGCGCCCGACGGCGTCGAACACCCCACCGGCGGCCTCGACGACGGCACGGGCACGCGGCAGGACCGGCGGGACGGGTGTGGACATGCACGCAAATCTACGGGCAGGAACCGTGGGGGTCCTCCAACCGGCCCCGCCGTGGCCGCCGGTAGGGTGAGCGGGTGACCACAGGAGACACCCCCGACCTCTCGACCACGGCCGGTCGCCTCGCGGACCTGCGCGACCGCTACCACGAGGCCGTGACCGCCGCGGGCGAGGCCGCCATCGCGAAGCAGCACGCGAAGGGCAAGGGCACCGCCCGCGAGCGCATCGAGCAGCTCCTCGACGAGAACTCGTTCGTCGAGTTCGACGAGTTCGTCCGCCACCGCACGACGTCGTTCGGCATGGACGCCAAGCGCCCCTACGGCGACGCCGTCGTGACCGGCGTCGGCACGATCCACGGCCGCAACGTCGCGGTCTACGCGCAGGACTTCACCGTCTTCGGTGGCTCCCTCGGCGAGGTCGCCGGCGAGAAGATCGTCAAGGTGATGCAGCACGCACTGAAGACGGGTGTGCCGATCATCGGCATCCTCGACTCCGGCGGCGCCCGGATCCAGGAGGGCGTCGTCGCCCTGGGCAAGTACGGCGAGATCTTCCGCCTGAACACCCAGGCCTCCGGGGTCATCCCGCAGATCTCCATCGTGATGGGGCCGGCAGCCGGTGGTGCGGTGTACTCCCCCGCGCTCACCGACTTCGTCATCATGGTGGACAAGACGAGCCACATGTTCGTCACCGGTCCGGACGTCATCAAGACCGTCACCGGCGAGGACGTCGGCTTCGAGGAGCTCGGCGGCGCACAGACGCACAACGCCGTCTCGGGCGTCGCGCACTACCTGGCCGAGGACGAGACCGACGCGCTCGACTACGCGCGCTCCCTCGTCGGCTTCCTGCCGGACAACAACCTGTCCGACCCGCCGGCCTACGACGTCGCCCCGGAACTCGAGACGACCGACGCCGACCACGAGCTCGACGTCGTCATCCCCGACTCGACGAACCAGCCGTACGACGTCACGACGATCGTCGAGCACATCGTCGACGACGGTGAGTTCCTCGAGGTCCAGCCGCTCTTCGCCCCGAACATCATGGTCGGCTTCGGCCGCGTCGAGGGCCGCACCGTCGGCATCATCGCGAACCAGCCGCAGGCGATGGCCGGGACGCTGAACATCGACGCCGGCGAGAAGGCGGCCCGCTTCGTGCGGTTCTGCGACGCGTTCGGCATCCCGATCCTGACCCTCGTCGACGTCCCCGGCTACCTGCCCGGCACCGACCAGGAGTGGACCGGCGTGATCCGGCGCGGCGCGAAGCTGCTGTACGCGTACGCCGAGGCGACCGTCCCGCTCGTCACCGTCATCACGCGGAAGGCCTACGGCGGCGCGTACATCGTGATGGGCTCGAAGCAGCTCGGTGCGGACATCAACCTGGCGTGGCCGACGGCCGAGATCGCGGTGATGGGCGGCCAGGGTGCGGTCAACATCCTGTACCGGGCCGAGATCAAGCGCGCGGAGGAGGCGGGCGAGGACGTCGCCGCGGTGCGCACCAGGCTCGCGAACGAGTACACCTACAACGTGGCGTCGCCGTACCTGGCGGCCGAGCGTGGCGAGCTCGACGGCATCATCCAGCCGCACGCGACCCGGGTCTCGGTGATCAAGGCGCTGCGGGCGCTGCGCGGGAAGCGCGCGTCGCTGCCGCCGAAGAAGCACGGGAACATCCCGCTCTGATGGGACGACACGCAGCACACCTCCCGGCGGACGCCGCGGTGCCGGCCGCGGCGGACGGCCCGGTCGGCGCCGACGTCCGGGTCGTCGCGGGCGATCCCTCGCCGGAGGAGCTGGCGGCCGTCGTCGCCGTGCTCCAGCGGCAGGCCGACGAGGTCGCCGCCACCGGTCGCGCCGAGGTCACCGAGTCACCACGGACCGGGTGGGACGCGTCCGCCCGTGGCCTCCGCCGGCCGCTCGAGCACGGCTCCGGCGCCTGGGCCCGCTCGTTGCGCTGACCGACGGGCTGCGAGCGGCACGCCGCACGTCCCTCGACGGACCCCCGCCGTTCCCCGGCGGGGGTCTTGCGCGTCCGGGGGTACCGGCGGCACGATGTACCCCTGTCGCACCGCGCGACCCGGTCGTCGACCTCGGGTTGCGGGGTGCAATTCCCGGTCGGTCTCCCCTCGGCCGGGGGACACATCGACCGCGGAACCACCGGGAGGGCGTGGTTTGTCCCCCATAATGACGACTGACACGGCTTCGCGCAGCGGGCATAGTTGTCTGTGTTCGGTGTCCTTCCCAGAAGAACATCGTTGGTCGGTGGCCGACTAGGGTACGACGCCTCCGACCAGCTGCGAGCCAGGGCGACATTCGGGTTGTCGCTCAGGCTCGGGTCGTGAACGGGCCGGCCCCTCGGGACCGGCCCGTTCCCCGTTCCCAGGGGTCTTCCGCGCGCGTCTCGCTGGACGGCGGCTGTCGGTGCCGCCTCAGACCGTCGCGCGGCGCGGGATCTCGGTCCAGAGCACCACCGAGTCGTCCTCGTCGCCGTCGTCGTCCGATCCGACGCCGAGCGCCGCGGACTCGCTCGCCGCGGTGTCCAGTCGCAGCCCGACGATGGTGACCGCCGCCTCCGACCCCTCGGCCACCGTCCGGACGATCACGTTGTCCGCCTCGCGGGCTCGGCGCAGCGCACCGGCGATCTCGGCGTGCACCCGGCGGAGCTCGTCGATCTCCAGGTCGTCGAGGCCGCCGTCGTCGTGCAGCTGCACCGTGGCCCCACGTCGCCGCAGGCGCATGACCTCGTCACGGACGTCGTCGGACAGCAGCGATCGTCCGCGGATCTCGTCGCGGATCGCCTGCTCGAGGTGCAGGCACTCGGCCCGCTCGGCGTCGGTCAGGTCCCCGCCCCGGTCGATCACCTGCTGCAGCATCGGCAGCGCCATCCGGGTGGTCTGGCTCAGGCGGAACTGCCGTTCGAACACGTGGGCGTCCTGCGCGGCCTGCCAGTCCGCGGTCTCCTGCTCGGCACGGATGAAGTCGCGCGTGGTGCGGGTCGCCCGGTCCATCGCGACGGCGAAGCCGGTGGCGACGGCGACCCACGTCAGGTTGCCGACCAGTCCGAGCGCCCCGAAGGCACCCGGTCCTGCCCAGACCACACCGAAGACCGTGACGAAGCCGACGCCGACCCACGCGAAGGCGCGGCGGCCCCGCACGACGAGCACGACCATGAGCGTGCCGACCGCGGCGACCCACCAGGTGATCGAGTCGTCCTTCACCGTCAGGTCGACGACGGGGGCGGCGATGACCGGCATGACCAGCGCGGTGGCGAGCGAGAAGCACGCCGCCCAGACCGGGAGGGTCCGACCGGGCAGGAAGATCGCGACGGCACTCGCGGCGGCGTAGAGCGCCATGCACGTGAGCACCGGACCGACGTCACGGACGAACGGGAACGACGCCACGCCCAGTACGAGGTGGAAGACGGAGAACAGCGCGGCGAGCCCGATGGCGATCCTCGCCGGCAGGGACACCCTCATGCGGACACCTCCGGGTGCCACTCGAGGCGGACCCGCGTACCCGCCCCGGGGTTGCTCGCGACCACCGCCGTGCCGCCCACGGCCTGCACCCGCTCGATGATCGAGCGGCGGACGCCGAGCCTCGCGGCAGGGACGGCAGCGAGGTCGAACCCGGCGCCGTCGTCACCGACCTCGACGTGCACGGCGCCACCACGTTGCTCGACACGGACCCACCGCTCGACCCCTGCCCCGCCGGCGTGCTGCACGCTGTTGACGCACGCCTGCAACGCCGCGGATGCGAGCGCGTCCGCGATCGTCGCCGGGATGCGCAGCCCGCCGACCGGGGCGTCCCGCAGCCGGACGGGAGCGGCGAGCGCTCCGACGGCGTCGGTGATGCGGACGCGGAGGTCGTGCACCGTCACGGGCGGGGCCTCCCCCGGCAGGTCGGCTGCAGCGGCGCCGAGGTGGTCGATGGCGTTGCGCGCCATGCGGGCGGCGAGGGCCTTCGCCTCGGGCGTGTCCGCGCGTGCCGCCGAGAGCAGCGTGGTCAGGACGCTGTCGTGGACGATCGCGTCGACCTGCACCCGCTCGACCTCGGTCGCGTGCTCGCGGATCGCGAGCGAGTAGCGCCGCACCGCGGTGGCCTGTGCGGCGTCCACCGCAGCGGCGGCCCGACGGAGGAGCACGGCGATGACGAGGACCGCTCCGCTGAGGATCGCCGAGTACACGCCCTGGAGCACCGCGCTGGCCCCGGCGTCGCCACCGAGCGGCGTGAGGCGCACGACGACGTAGACGGCGGGCACGAGCGCGGTGTAGACGGTCGCGCGCCACGGTGCGAAGCCCATCGCCGCCGCCGTCGACCCCACGGTGAGGAACCACCACGGCCAGGGGTACTGACCGTCCGGGATCGGCTCGCGGACGGTGAGCGGCCACGTGACGAGCACGACGAGGAACAGCAGCGCGCACACGATCTGGGCGACCTGCGCGAACCGCTGCGCGAACGCGGACACCCCGACCGCCACGAACGACGCGCCGAGGACCGCCGCGGCGACCGGGCCCCACACGGGATCGAGCCACGTCAGCTGCCGCACGACGGCGGGCGCGTAGACCGCGCCGTACCCGACCGCGGCGACCGCGATGAGGATCGCGAAGAGTCGTTCGACCGATGCCTGCGTCAGCGCGGGTCGCACACCGCGCAGGGGGTCGACGCCGAACGGTGCCGCCTCGGTCGGCGCGACGTCGTCCGTCGCGGAGCCCGACCCGTCGGGCGCCCCGGCCGGGACACCCGCCGACCGTGCCGGTCCGGCCGTGGTGGCCATCGGGGTCAGCGGCCGTCGGTGTCGGGGTCGATGCCCGAGTCGAGCCCGGGCAGGATGCCGTCCTCGACCGCGCGGCGCAGCAGGTCGACCTTCGTCGGCGCCGGACGCCCCACCTCGACGTACTTCACACGGATGCGGTCGAGGTACTCACGCGCCGTCGAGTACCCGATGCCGAGCTGCTGCGCCGCGAGCTTGAGCGGCAGCCCGGAGGCGTAGAGGTGCAGGATCTCGCGCTCGCGGCGTCCGAGCTGCGCCTTGGCGAAGTCGCGGTCGGCGTCGATGGCGCTCGCCCACTCGAGGTTGTTGAGCACGTCGCCGCGGGCGACGGTCGCCACGGCCGCCATCACGGTCTTGGTCGCGGACGACTTGGGGATGACGCCGGCCGCCCCTGCGGCCAGTGCCTCGCGCACGCTCGCGACGCGGTCGGCGATCGAGTGGACGAGCACCGCGGAGCCGGTGCCCTGCACACCCTTGACGTTCGCGGTCACGGTCGAGCCGTCGCCGAGCGACAGGTCGAGCACGACGACGTCGACCTCACGCCCGCCGAGCTGGGCCACGTACTCGGGCACGCTCGCGGCGGTGAGCACCACCTCGAACCCCTCGTTCTGGCACGCCGCCTGGATGCCGAGCCGCACGGACTCGTGGTCGTCGACGATCGCGACGCGGACGGGCCTGGTGGCCAGTCCGGTCGTCCCGCTGCTGGTGTTCGTGTCTGCTGCCACGGTGACCTCTCGTTCCGATGCGCGCCCGGCCCCTGTCGCCGGGAGCGATCACCGACCAAGGATACCCAGGTCGGACCCAGGCTCCGAGTTGTGGGACACCGCGTCACACTGCGGACCCGGGGTCAGGCGATCGGGACCAGCCGCGCGACCGCCTCGAGGTGGTGGGTGTGCGGGAACAGGTCGAACGCACGCAGCGCGTCGAGCCGGTACCCGAGGTCGGCGAAGGTCGCGACGTCGCGCGCCAGGGCGACCGGGTCGCAGGCGACGTAGACGACCTGCGCGGGCTGGAGCGCGGCGACCTGCACGACGACCTCGCGGCCTGCGCCGGACCGCGGCGGGTCGAGCACGACGGTGCCGGCGCGGAAGCGCTGCAGCTCCGGTCGGGACGCGTCGGCGGCCGTCCGGGCGAGCCAACGGTCCACGCGGCCGGTCTCGGCACGCGCGCCGATCCACTCCGCCAGGTTCTCCTGCGCGTGCTCGGTGGCCCGGGCCGCGCTCTCGACGCTCGTGATGCGGGCCTTCGGGCCGACGACGTCGCCGAGTGCCGCCGCGAGCAGTCCGACGCCGCCGTAGAGGTCGAGGTGCTGCCCCTCCGGGTCGAGCCGGTCACGGTCGACCAGGTCCTGCACGGCCGCGGTGAGCACGGCCGGCGCCTGGCGGTGGACCTGCCAGAAGCCGTTGTCGTCGACGGTGAACGAACGCTCCCCCACGAGCTCGGTCACGACGGTGGGCTTCTGCTCGTCGATGACGAGCCGGGCCCCCTCGGCGCCGCTCGGCGCGAGGACGTCGACGACCGACGCGCCCGGCATCGCACCGCGCCCGAGCGGCGCACTCTCCTGCACGCGCGCGGAGGCGAGCGGGAGCGAGGCCACCGGCACCACCGTGTGGGAGCGCGAGGCGAACGGGCCCGCCGTGCCGTCCTCGTCGACGTGCAGCCGGACGCGCGTGCGCCAGCCGAGGCCGTTCGACTCCTCGTCGCCGGGGGCGGCCTCGACGGCGACGTCGTGTCCGAGCACCTCGGTGAGGTCCGTTCGGGCGAACCGCGCGAAGGCGTCGACCAGGACGTCGTGCTTGAGGGTGCGCTGGTGCGGCAGGGCGATGTGCCCGAACTCCGCACCGCCGGCGCGCACGGCGGGGTCGCGGTCGAGGGCGGCCTCGGGCCAGACGTGGTCGACCCGGTGCTCGCTCGGCGACAGGACGGACACGGTGTCGGCACGCCAGAACGACTTCTTGCGGTCCTCGGTCACGCGCGCGACGACGCGCTCGCCCGGCACCGCGTCCGAGACGAAGACCACACGCCCCTCGTGCCGTGCCACCGAGATGCCGCCGTGGGCGATCCCGGTGACGTCGAGTTCGAGCAGCGTTCCGACGGATTCACCCATGGTTCGATGTTCCCATGCGTCTGTACCTCGCGAGTACCTCCCCCGCCCGCCGTGCGCTCCTGGCGCAGACCGGCATCGAGCCGGTGCTCGTCGCGCCGGGCGTGGACGAGGACGCCGCCGTCGTCGCCGCGCGGGCCGCGCTCGGCCGAGAGCTCACCGGTCCGGAGCTCGTCGGGCTCCTCGCGGTCGCCAAGGCGGACGCCGTCGCGGACGCCCGCGTCGCCGGGTCCGCCGTGGACGGCTTCGTGTTCGGCGGCGACTCCGCCTTCGAGGTGGACGGCGTCCTGCACGGCAAGCCCCACGACCCGGAGGTCGCGAAGGAACGGTGGCGGCAGATGCTCGCCGCGGGCGGCGGCACCCTGTGGAGCGGCCACTGCGTCGTGGACCGGCGCCTCGACCGCGGTCTCGACACGGCCCCGGACGCGACCGGGGACCGGCCTGGAGGCGCGGGGCGGACCGGCACCGTGCCTCCCGTCCGACACGTGGACGCGGCAGACGGCGGGCCGCTGGGCATCGCCGGTCACCTCGGTGACGTCGCGCCGGGCGGGTCCACGCTGGTCGTCGCCGGCGACCACGTCGTCGCCGTGGACAGCGCCGTGCTGACCTTCGCCGAGGACGTGTCGATCGAGGAGATCGACGCGTACGTCGCGACGGGCGAGCCCCTCGAGGTCGCGGGCGCCTTCACGATCGACGGACGGGCCGCGGCGTACATCACGCGCATCGACGGAGCACCGTCGGCCGTGGTCGGGCTGTCGCTGCCGGTCCTGCGGTCGATGCTGCTCCGTGGCTTCGGCGTCGCCTGGCACGATCTGTGGGCGCTGTAGACATCCACACTGCTGGACGCTGTTTCTTTGTACGTGCCGGTCAAAACCGGCCGCCGCTGCACGAATACGCTGACGTACCATGCCCCGTATCAGCAAGGTCCTCATCGCGAACCGCGGCGAGATCGCCGTCCGCATCATCCGCGCGGCCCGCGACGCTGGCAAGGCCTCGGTCGCGGTGTACGCCGACCAGGACCGCGACGCCCTCCACGCCCGCCTCGCCGACGAGGCCTACGCGCTGAACGGCACCACGAGCGCGGACACCTACCTCGTGGTCGACAAGATCATCTCGGTGGCCCGCCGGTCCGGGGCCGACGCCGTGCACCCCGGGTACGGGTTCCTCGCCGAGAACGCCGACTTCGCCCGTGCCGTCATCGACGCCGGGCTCACCTGGATCGGCCCCTCGCCGGAGTCGATCGAGCAGCTCGGGGACAAGGTCTCCGCGCGGCACGTGGCCGAGAAGGTCGGCGCGCCGCTCGCGCCGGGCACCATCGAGCCCGTCGCGGACGCTGCCGAGGTCATCGCGTTCGCGGACGAGGTCGGTCTGCCGGTCGCCATCAAGGCGGCCTTCGGCGGCGGCGGCCGTGGCCTGAAGGTCGCACGCACGCGCGACGAGGTCGCCTCGCAGTTCGAATCGGCGACGCGCGAGGCCATCGCCGCGTTCGGACGCGGTGAGTGCTTCGTCGAGAAGTACCTCGACAAGCCGCGCCACGTCGAGACCCAGTGCCTGGCCGACGAGCACGGCAACGTCGTCATCGTCTCCACGCGCGACTGCTCGCTGCAGCGTCGGCACCAGAAGCTCGTCGAGGAGGCCCCGGCGCCGTACCTGACGCCCGAGCAGCAGACGCGCCTGTACGAGTCGTCGAAGGCGATCCTGCGCGAGGTGGGCTACGTCGGCGCCGGCACGTGCGAGTTCCTCATCGGCGCGGACGGCACGGTCTCGTTCCTCGAGGTGAACACCCGCCTGCAGGTCGAGCACTGCGTCTCCGAGGAGGTCACGGGCATCGACCTCGTCCGCGAGCAGTTCCGCATCGCCGAGGGCGGCACGCTCGACTACGAGGACCCCGCCCCGCGCGGTCACTCGTTCGAGTTCCGCATCAACGGCGAGGACCCGGGTCGGAACTTCTTCCCGGCACCCGGTCCCGTGCACGCGTTCACCGCGCCGTCGGGCCCCGGCGTCCGCGTCGACTCCGGTGTGGTCTCCGGCGACGTCGTCTCCGGCTCGTTCGACTCCATGCTCGCGAAGCTCGTCGTCACCGGCGCCACCCGCGAAGAGGCGCTCGAGCGGTCGCGCCGCGCCCTGGCCGAGTTCGAGGTCACCGGACTGCCGACCGTGCTGCCCTTCCACCGTGCGGTCGTGTCGGACCCGGCGTTCGCGACGGACGACGAGACGCCGTTCAGCGTGTACACGCAGTGGATCGAGACGGACTTCCAGAACGACATCCCGGCCTGGAGCGGTTCCCCGAGGAGCTCCCCGCACCGGCCGCCCGCGAGAGCGTCGTCGTCGAGGTCCAGGGCAAGCGCATCGAGGTCACCATGCCCTCGATCGTCGGCGGTGGCGCTGCCGGTGCCGCCGGTCGGCGTCCGGCCGGTCCCTCCGCTCCCCCGAAGCGCCGGTCGTCCGGCGTGAAGGGCGGACTCGTGTCCTCGGGCTCGGTGACGTCCCCGATGCAGGCAACCGTCGTGAAGCTCGCGGTCGCCGAGGGTGACACCGTCGTGAAGGGCGACCTGCTCGTCGTCCTCGAGGCCATGAAGATGGAGCAGCCCGTCCAGGCCCCGCGCGACGGGGTCGTGACCGGCCTGAACGCCCCCGTCGGCCAGACGATCTCGTCCGGCCACGTGCTGCTCGAGCTCGCGTAGCGCGCCGCGGGTCGGGCGCCGCGGCCGCGCCGCGCGCCGCGCGCCGCGCCGCACAACCGAAAGCACCTCGTGCCACGCAGTTCCGTGGCGCGAGGTGCTTCCGGTTGTGTCCGGGCACGTCGCGCCGGCCGCCGTCCGCAGGAGGATCGCTCACCGGACGGTCGTGAAGTGGCCGCGCGCCGTCGGCACCCCGACGGCGCGCAGCACCGAGCGCAGCCGCTCCGTGTCGTCCGTCTCGACGACGCTGATCCGGCCGAGCGCTCGGACGTCAGGGTGGCGACGAAGCCGGTCCTCGCGCCGCTTCTCCGCGACGAGCACGTCCTCGGCCGTCATGCCCGCGCCACGCATGGACGGGTCGGCGTACTTCACTCGACCGTCGAACTCGAGGACCACGCCCTGGTCGGCGAACCAGAAGTCGACGACGCCGATCGATCCCGAGCCGTCGCGGAACTCCTGCTGCAGCATCGGCCTCGGCGCGCCGACCTCGTCGAGCGCCACGCGAGCGACGGACTCGCCCGGCGACCCGGAGCGCGCGTCTGCGAGCTCCAGAGCCCGCTCCGCCCTCGCTCGGAACTGTACGGCGGTGCTCTCGTCCAGTGTCGCGCGGAGTTCATCGAGGCTGGATCCGCGGGCGAGCGCACGGTCCACCGCAGGCACGCTCGTCCGCAGCGGGTACGCCACGGCGAGGTCGACCACCGTGCTCGCCAGGTCGGTCAGGGCTCGCCCGTTCGCCACCATGTACGACGTCCGGAGTGTGCGCCCCGCGCCGGCCCGCTTGTGCACGGAGCGCAGCGACTGACCGGTGGATCGCAGCGGATCGATCACCTCGATCGGGACCGGGAACTCGCCGGGCCAGGGTAGCCCGTGCAACGCCGCGGCTGAGGCGTGCGAGACGACCAGTCGCGGGGCGAGCCGATCGTGCAACGCCTTGATCCGAGCGATGTGCCGCTCCCCCGGGGTCGCCCGTCGCCAGTCGTCCGCGACGACGAACCGGCCCGGGGCCAGTCGTACGAGCTCTCCCCGCAGCGCGCGATCGCGGTGGTCCCGCCCGCGCCGCCCGGTCTCGTCCGCGCCGCCACCGACCAGGATCTCCAACGTCGCCATGTCCTGAGCGTGGCGCGCGCGCAGACCGGTCACGCGCCTCCCGGCCGTGCCTGTGAGCAGCGAGCGCTCGTCCCCGCTCTGTGCAGGAGGACCGGCCGCCCGACGAGGTTCGCGCTCGTCCTCGGTCCCGTGGTACCCGGATGCCTATCGGTGGTGTCAGCTGCTCGTGCACAACGGAAAGCACCTCGCGCCACGTGATTGCGTGGCGTGAGGTGCTTCCGGTTGTGCAGGTACCGGCGGCATCCGCACAGCGGCACGGGCGGCACCCGCACCGCAGGCGCGGCCGGCGCCGCCAGCGGCGGCGGCGCGGCGGACCAGCGCCGCGCCGCTACGACACGCGGGGCCGCACGTCGGCGGCGAGGGCGTCGACGAGCGCCTGCGCCTCGGCCGGCGAAGCCGCCACCGTGTCGATGTAGACCTTCACCTTGGGCTCGGTGCCGCTCGGGCGGACGATGACCCGCGCGCCGCCCTCGAGGTCGTAGCGCAGGATGTCGGACGGGGGGAAGCCCTCCACCCCGTCCGAGTAGTCCGTCACCCCGGTGACCGTACGGCCGCCGAGCGACGAGGGCGCGGACGACCGCAGCGACGCCATGATCTCCCCGATCCGCGACAGGTCGTCCACGCGGGTCGACACCTGCCCGGAGGCGAACGCCCCGAACTCGGCCGCGAAGGCGTCGAGCTGGTCGGCGACGGTCCGGCCCTCGGCTGCGAGCGAGACGGCGAGGTCGAGCAGCGCCAGGGCCGCCGAGATGCCGTCCTTGTCGCGGACGACGCCGGGGTCGACGAGGTAGCCGAGCGCCTCCTCGTACCCGAACACCAGGTCGGGCACGCGGGAGACCCACTTGAACCCGGTCAGGGTGTCCCGGTACCCGAGCCCGTACCGCTCCGCGACGCGGGCGAGCGCGGGCGAGGACACGATCGACGCCGCAAGCACACCCGACCCGTCCGACGAGCCCGCGGCCTGCGCACGAGCGGCGGCCCGCCAGCCGAGCAACCAACCGACCTCGTTGCCGGACAGGCGACGGAACGAGCCGGCACCGTCGGGGATCGCCAGGGCGAGGCGATCGGCGTCGGGGTCGTTCGCGATGACCAGGTCGGCCCCGACCGCGACACCACGCGCGATCGACAGGTCCATCGCACCCGGCTCCTCCGGGTTCGGGAACGACACCGTCGGGAACGCGCCGTCCGGCTCGATCTGCTCCGGTACGACGGCGGGCTCGGCGAACCCCGCCGCGGCGAACACGGCTCGCGCGGTCTCCCACCCGACGCCGTGCATCGCCGTGTAGACGACCTTCGGTTGCGCGTCGATCGGGAGGGTCGGGGCCGGCACCGTCGCGGCGGTCGCGTCGACGTAGGCCCGGGCGAGCTCCGGACCGGCGACCGTGTAGTCGGTGGAGCGCACGAGGTCGCGGACGTCCCCCGCGGCGACCGCGTCGATCGCCGCGGCGATCTCGCCGTCGACCGGCGGGACGATCTGCGAGCCGTCGTCCTCGCCCCCGAGGTACACCTTGTAGCCGTTGTCCCGCGGCGGGTTGTGGCTCGCGGTCACCATGACGCCCGCGCCGACACCGAGGTGGCGCACCGCGAACGCGAGCACCGGCGTCGGGAGCGCGGACGGCAGGAGGGTGACCTCGAGCCCGAGGCCGCGCATGACCTCGGCGGAGTCGCGGGCGAAGACGTCGGAGTTGACCCGGCCGTCGTAGCCGATCACGACGCTGCGGTCACGACCGGTGTCGATCAGGAAGCGCGCGAGCCCCGCCGCGGCCTGCGTGACGACGACGCGGTTCATGCGCTGCGGCCCGGCGCCGAGCTCGGCACGGAGGCCGGCGGTGCCGAACTGCAGGCGACCGGCGAACCGCGCGGCGAGCTCCTCGGCGTCGCCGCGGTCGATCAGCTGCTGGAGTTCCGCACGGGTCTCGTCGTCCGGGTCCTGCTCCACCCACGCGCGGGCGCGGGACAGGACGTCCTCGTCCACGGCGGCGAGGGCACCGCCGTCACCGAGGTCGCCGTCCGCGATGGCGCCGTCCGAGGCACCCTCGTGCCGGGTCACAGCGCCGCCACCACGCGGGCGAGGAGGTCCGCGATGACCGGCTCGGCCTCGCGCCCGGCCTCGAGCACCTCGGCGTGCGAGAGCGGGGTCTTCTGGATGCCCGCGGCGAGGTTCGTGATGAGCGAGAAGCCGAGGACCTCCATGCCCGCCTGACGGGCGGCGATCGCCTCGAGCGCGGTCGACATGCCGACGATGTGCCCGCCGATGGTCTTCGCCATCTGCACCTCGGCCGGGGTCTCGTAGTGCGGGCCGCGGAACTGCGTGTAGACGCCCTCGTCGAGGGTGGGGTCGATCGACTTCGCGACCTCGCGCAGCCGTGCCGAGTACAGGTCGGTCAGGTCGACGAACGTGGCGCCCTCGAGCGGGCTGTCCGCCGTCAGGTTGATGTGGTCGCTGATGAGGACAGGAGTGCCGGGCGTCCAGTGCTCCTTGATGCCGCCGGCGCCGTTGGTCAGCACCATGACCGACGCCCCGGTCGCCGCGGCGGTGCGGACGCTGTGCACCACGCGACGGACGCCGTGGTTCTCGTAGTAGTGGGTCCGTGCACCGATGACGAGTGCGTGCCGGCCGTCCTGCAGACGGATCGACCGGACCGTGCCGGAGTGTCCGGGCACCGCAGAGGCGCTGAAGCCGGGGACCTCGGCCGCGGGGATCTCGGACACCGTCTCGCCGATGATGTCGGCGGCCTTGCCCCAGCCGGAGCCCAGGGTCAGGGCGATGTCGTGCCGCTCGATGCCGGACCGGTCGGCGATGACGGCGGCGGCGTCGCGGGCGACCTCGAACGGGTCGGCGGCGGGGTCGTTCAGCGGGTTCTCCGTGCTCATGCCCCAACTCTAGAGGCAGCGTCGGGAGCTGCTCAGTGCTCCCCGAGCGCCCGGTCGACCGCGGCCGTGATCTCGCCCTGGTCGAAGTGGTTCCGGATCACGATGACCTCGGCGTAGGTCTCCCCGATCGCCTCGACGAACTCCTGGCTGGTCAGGATCACGTTGGCGTCCTCGGCCACGGCGCGCACCGAGGCGACGTCCGCCGCGACGACCGACGCCGACAGCCCGAGCGTGGCGAGGGCCTTCTCCGCGTTCACCTTGAGGATCCCGCTGGACCCGATCCCCGCACCGCAGATCGTCACGATCTTCACGCCGACACCCCCATGATCGTCCGGACCTCGTCCGCCGAGCCCGCCGCCGCGAGCCGCGCGGTCACGGTGGCGTCGTTGAACGTGTTCGCGATGTCGCCGATCGACTCGAGGTGCGTCCCGACCTCGGCGACCGCGAGCCCGAGGACGACCGACACCGGGTCGTTGTGCGGGTGCCCGAACGACACCGGTTCGCGCAGGGTCACGACGGCCAGCCCGTCCCGCAGCACCGCCGGCCCCGGCCGGGCGTGCGCGAACGCGAGTCCGGGTGAGATGACGATGTACGGGCCGTGCTCCTCGACCAGGTCGATCATCGCGTCGGTGTACGGCGGCGTCGCCGACCCCGAGGTGACGAGCGCGGCACCGGCGAGCCGGAGCGCGTCGCGCCACGAGGACGCGCTCGCTCCGAGCACGACGGCGTCGTCCGGCAGCGGCGGCAGGGACATCGCTAGGCCTCCTGGTGTCCGGCCGTGATGGTCGCGATGATCTCCTCGCGGTCCTCGAGCGGCAGGAACGAGCCGAGCGCGGCGTTGATCTGGAACGCGGCGAGGTCGTCGAGGTCGTAGCCGAAGGTGCCGGCGAGCAGGGCGAGCTCGCGCGACAGCGACGTGCCGCTCATCAGGCGGTTGTCGGTGTTCACCGTCACGCGGAAGCCGAGCTGGTACAGCACGTCGAACGGGTGGTCGGCGAGGTCGTCGCCCCACGCGGCGATCGCACCGGTCTGCAGGTTCGACTGCGGCGCGACCTCGAGGGGGATCTCGCGGTCGCGGACCCACGACGCGATCTCGCCCAGCGACGCCAGCGTGGAGCCGTCACCGGCGTCCGACAGGGTGATGTCCTCGAAGATCCGGACGCCGTGGCCGAGGCGGAGCGCCCGACCGTCCACCAGCGCGGAGCGGATCGACGCCAGCCCGTCGGCCTCGCCGGCGTGGACCGTCACCGGGAACAGCTCGGATGCCAGGTACTCGAACGCCGCACGGTGGTTCGCGGGCGGGAAGCCTGCCTCGGCCCCCGCGATGTCGAAGCCGACCACGCCGCGGTCCCGGTGCCGGACGGCGAGCTCGGCGATCTCGAGCGACCGGTCCGCATGACGCATCGCGGTGACCAGCTGGCCGATCCGGATCGCGCCACCCGCGGCGTCGACCGCCTCCTCGATGCCGGCCTGCACCGCCTCGACCGTCTCGTCGAGCGTCAGCCCACCCCGCAGGTGCTGCTCCGGTGCCCACCTGATCTCGCCGTAGACCACCCCGTCGGCCACGAGGTCCTCGACGAACTCCTTCGCCACACGGTGCAGCTGCGGCGCGGTCTGCATCACCGACGTCGTGACGTCGAAGGTCTTCAGGTACTCGACGAGCGAGCCGCTGTTCGACTGCTCGGCGAACCACGCGCCGAGTGCCTCGGGGTCGGTCGTCGGCAGCTCGATGCCCGCCTCGTCCGCCAGGTCGACGATGGTCGCCGGGCGCAGACCCCCGTCGAGGTGGTCGTGCAGCGAGACCTTGGGCAGGTCGTCGATGACCGCTCCGGCGTCGGGCAGGCGGTAGGTCGGGGCGTCGGCGCTCATGCTCCCAGGCTAGCGGTGGTCGCCGACGCCGCGTCGGCACCTGTGCACAACAGACGGACGGACCGACTGGAGGCTCCCCACAGACGAGTGGGGAGCCTCCGGTCGGTGGGGCCGGGTGGCGGCCGCGGCGCTCAGCCGGTGATGCGCTCCCGCACGATGGGGCCGCGCTCGGGCGCGGACGACCCGATCGCCCACGCACCCTCGAGCGACTCCAGCGCGCGGTCGAAGCGCGCCGGCTCGTCGGTGTGGAGCGTCCAGAGCGGCTGGCCCGCGGTGACGGTGTCGCCGGGCTTGACGTGCAGCTCGATGCCGGCTCCCGCCTGCACCGGGTCCTGCGCGCGGGCCCGGCCGGCGCCGAGACGCCACGCGGCGATGCCGAACGGCAGGGCGTCCTGCTGGACGAGCACACCCGACTCCGTCGCCGTGACCACGTGTCGCTCGCGGGCGACCGGCAGGTCCGCAGCGGGGTCGCCGCCCTGAGCCTCGATCATCCGGCGCCACGTGTCCATCGCCCGACCGTCGGCCAGCGCTGCCGCCGGATCGGCGTCCGGCAGCCCGGCGAGCCGCAGCATCTCCGACGCGAGCTCGACCGTCAGCGAGACCACGTCGGACGGGCCGCCGCCGGCGAGGACCTCGACCGACTCCCGGACCTCGAGCGCGTTCCCGATCGTCAGGCCGAGCGGGACCTCCATGTCGGTGAGCAGCGCCGAGGTCGCCACGCCCGCGTCGTTGCCGAGGTCGACCATCGTCTGCGCGAGCTCCTTCGACGCCTCGTACGTCGGCATGAACGCACCGGAGCCGAACTTGACGTCGAGCACGAGCGCACCCGTGCCCTCGGCGATCTTCTTCGACATGATGCTCGACGCGATGAGCGGGATGCACTCGACGGTGCCGGTGATGTCACGGAGCGCGTAGAGCTTCTTGTCCGCCGGTGCCAGTCCCGAGCCGGCCGCGCAGATGACCGCCCCGACGTCGCGGAGCACCTCCATCATGCGGTCGTTCGAGATCGACGCCTGCCATCCGGCGATCGACTCGAGCTTGTCGAGCGTGCCACCGGTGTGGCCGAGTCCGCGGCCGGAGAGCTGCGGCACCGCCACCCCGAACGACGCGACGAGCGGCGCGAGCGGCAGCGTGATCTTGTCCCCGACGCCTCCGGTGGAGTGCTTGTCCACCGTGGTCTTGCCGAGGGCGTCGAACGACATCCGCTCCCCCGACGCGATCATCGCGAGCGTCAGGTCCTTGATCTCCCGCCGTTCCATGCCGTTGAGGAAGATCGCCATCGCCAGGGCCGCCATCTGCGGGTCCTCGACGTACCCGCGCGTGTACGCGTCGACGAGCCAGTCGATCTCGGCGGTGGCCAGGGCCTCGCCGGAGCGCTTGGTGCGGATGAGGTCGACGGTGTCGAAGGGCTCGACTGCCATGTCAGTGCTCCTGCTGGTAGGTCGCGAGGGTGCGGGGCCCGAACGCGTCGGGGAGCACCTGGTCGATCGTGCGGATGCCCGAGACCGTCTCGAGGAGCATGCCCTCGGTCGAGTGCTCGAACAGCAGCTGCCGGCACCGGCCGCACGGCATGAGCGTCGCACCGTCGCCGTCCACGCAGGTGAACGCGACGAGCTTGCCGCCGCCGGTCATGTGCAGCTGCGAGACGAGCGAGCACTCGGCGCACAGGGTGACCCCGTACGACGCGTTCTCGATGTTGCAGCCCGAGACGATCCGTCCGTCGTCGGTGAGCGCAGCAGCGCCGACCGGGAACGACGAGTACGGCGCGTAGGCCCGCCGCATCGCGGCGGTCGCAGCGTCCCGCAGGGCGCTCCAGTCGACGTCGACGCTCGCGTCGATCACGGTGTCAGGGTCGGACGGGAGGCTCGTGGCCGGGTCCGTCCAGGACGGCTCGCCGGTCGCGGGGCCGGTGGTGACCTCCTGGTCACCGGAAGGGTTCGTGTCGGTCATGTGCCGCGCCTCCAGGCCGTCAGCTCTTGGTGTACGGCTTGCCGGCGGCCGCCGGTCCGCGCGACTGCCCGACCAGGCCGGCGACCGCGAAGATCGTGACCACGTAGGGCAGCATGAGCAGGAACTCGCTCGGCACCGGCGAGTCGATCGCGCCGAGGATGTTCTGCAGGTTCGACGCGAAGCCGAACAGCAGCGCCGCGAGCGTCGCGCGGATCGGGTCCCAGCGACCGAAGATGACGGCGGCCAGGGCGATGTAGCCCGCGCCCGCGGTCATGTCCTTCGTGAACGGGCCGACCGCGTCGAGCGTGAAGTACGCGCCGCCGAGACCGGCGATCGCGCCGGCGAGCGAGACGTTCCAGAAGCGCGTCCGCGCGACGTTGATGCCCACCGTGTCCGCGGCCTGCGGGTGCTCGCCGACCGCGCGGAGGCGCAGGCCCCAGCGGGTCTTGAACAGCGCGAAGGTGACGACCGCGACCGCGACGTAGGCGAGGTAGACGACGACCGTCTGCTCGAAGAACACCGGGCCGATGACCGGGATCTGGTGCAGGACCGGGATCTCGAGCTTCGGGAAGCGCACGCCGATGTTGAGCGTCTGCTCGTTCGGCGAGAGCACCTGCGAGTAGAGGAAGCCCGTCAGGCCCGAGATGAACGCGTTGATGACGACACCGACGATGACCTGGTCGACCAGGTACTTGATGCTGAACGCCGCCAGGAGGAACGAGACGAGCACGCCGGCGACGAGCGCACCGACGAGGCCGACCCACGCGGACCCGGTCAACGAGGCGATCATCGCCGAGGTGAACGCACCGGCGAGGAACTGGCCCTCGATGGCGATGTTCACGACGCCGACACGCTCCGAGATGACGCCGCCGAGGGCACCGAACACGAGCGGGACGCTGAGGCCCAGGGCGCCCAGGAGCAGGCCCGGCACGGGGATGGTGTCCCCGGCGGCCGACCAGGCGAGGAAGCCGACGACGAAGACGACCGCGAAGACCGCGGTCAGCCAGAGCGGGATCCGGCGGTTCGCGCGGACCTCGACGACGGCGTACACGGTGGCGAGCGCCAGCAGGACGATGACGACGATGCCGGTACCGGTCGCGGGGAGCGGCACGTTCGGCAGCGCGAAGAAGTCACCGCCGTTCGCGAGCCGGAACGTGGTGTCGCCGGCACGGTGGAGCACGCCGAAGAACAGCAGCGCGAGCAGGGTGAAGACGCCGAAGCCGATCGGGGCCTTCCAGCTCCGGGTCGTCTCGATCGGGCGGTCGGACAGCGCCGGTGCGGGCGCCGCGGTGGTGGTGGTGCTCATGCGGCGACCGCCTTCCGGGAGTTCTTCGCGGCACGACCGCGACGACGCGCACCCGGCTGCGGGATGCGGAAGATCGCGCGGACGAGCGGCGGTGCGGCGATGAACAGGACGATGAGCGCCTGGATCACGCCGACGATGTCGATCGGGATGTCGTTCGCGGCCTGCATGGCGTAGCCGCCGTTCTTGAGGACGCCGAACAGGATCGCGGCCCAGAACACGCCCCACGGCTTCGAACGGCCGAGGAGGGCGACCGTGATCGCGTCGAAGCCGATGCCGGCGTCGATGCCCGAGGTGAAGCCCGAGGTCACGGCGCCCTGCACCTGGTAGGCGCCGGCGATGCCGACGAGCGCACCGGAGATGACCATCACCCAGATGGTGAGCGCGGGGACGCTCATGCCGGCGACGCGGGCGGCGCGCGGGTTCTCACCGATCGTGCGGAAGCGGAAGCCGAGCGACGACTTGTTGACGAGCCACCACACCACGACCACGGCGATGAGCGCGACGACGAAGCCGAGGTCGATGCCGTACCGGGGACCGAACAGCGCCGGGAAGACCGCGCTCTCCTTCGTGGCGGGCGAGATCGGGTTCGAGCTGCCCGGCGCCTGCAGCAGCCCCGGCGTGCGGAGCAGGTAGCTGACGAGGTAGAGCGCGACGTAGTTGAGCATGATCGTCAGGACGACCTCGTTGGCACCGGTGCGGGCCTTGAGGATCCCGACCAGGCCACCCCAGACCGCACCGCCGACGATGCCGGCGACGACGGTGAGCGGGATGTGGATCGCGGCGGGGCCGTCGAACGAGAAGCCGACCCAGCCGGCGGCGGCGGCACCGATGAGGATCTGACCCTGGCCGCCGATGTTGAAGAGGCCGGCCCGGAAGGACAGCGCGATGCCGAGGCCCGCGGCGATCAGTGGTACGGCGTAGTCGACCGAGCGCGTGATCGGCGCGATGGCCTGCGCGAAGGAGCTCGCGCCGAAGTTCACGACCGAGCCCTGGAA
This sequence comes from Curtobacterium sp. MR_MD2014, assembly GCF_000772085.1. Lineage (NCBI taxonomy): Bacteria > Bacillati > Actinomycetota > Actinomycetes > Micrococcales > Microbacteriaceae > Curtobacterium > Curtobacterium sp. MR_MD2014. Next base: position 2,281,628 of record NZ_CP009755.1, read on the forward strand.
GAGCGACCGGTACGCGCCACCGACCGCGGTGCCGACGGCCTGGAAGGTGTCGGTGGGGCGGGCGAAGAAGTACCCGGCTGCCGCGCGGACGTTCTCGTCGGTGACGGCGATCAGGATGCCGCAGGCGACGAGGGCGAGGACGACGGCGAGGACGGTCACGAGCACGGAGCCGTTGACGATGCTCTGCAGCGCCGTGCTCCAGCGGTCACCGCCGGCAGCCCGACGCTCGGTGTCGTCCGCCGAGTCCGTCATGAGGTGTGTGGTGCCCTCGACGTCCTGCATGCGGTCGTCGGTGGGTGCCTCGGCCGGGGTCGCCGGCTGCGTGTTGTCTGGCGTGGGGGTGCTCACGCTGCCAGCTCCGTTCCTTCTGGGATCTCCCCGGCCATCATGAGGCCGAGGACGTCGCGCGGGGTGTCCGCGGGGACGATGCCGACGATGCCGCCGCGGTACATGACCGCGATCCGGTCGGCGAGCGCCACGACCTCGTCGAGCTCCGTGGAGACGACGATGACCGGGACGCCGGTGTCGCGGGTGGCGACGATGCGCTTGTGCACGAACTCGATCGAGCCGACGTCGATGCCGCGCGTGGGCTGCGCGGCCACGAACAGCCGCAGCTCGCGGCTCAGTTCGCGGGCGAGGACGATCTTCTGCTGGTTGCCGCCCGACAGCCGACCGGCCGCCGTGGTGCGGGACGGCGTGCGGATGTCGAACTCCGCGATCTTCTCGTCGGCGAACGCGTCGCGCTCGGCGGCGCGGATCGTGCCGGCCCGCACGAACTCGTCGTGGTCGGCGCGGTCGAGCATGAGGTTCTCGGCGATCGTGAACTCCCCGACCAGGCCGTCCTCCTTGCGGTCCTCGGGCACGAAGCCCACCCCCGCGTCGAGGACCTGCTTCACCGTGCGACCGGTGAGCTCCTTGCCGTCGAGCGTGATGCGACCCGCGTGCACGGGCTCGAGGCCGATGATCGCCTCGGTCAGCTCGGTCTGCCCGTTGCCCTGCACGCCGGCGATGGCGAGGACCTCGCCGCGGCGGACGGTGAACGAGACGTCGTCGACGAGCACGACGCCCGACGGGTCGGTGACGGTCACGCCCTCGACCACGAGCGCGTCCTCGCCGCCGGACGCGGGCGTCTTGTCGACGACGAGCGAGACGGCCCGGCCGACCATGAGCGCAGCGAGCTCGTTGTTCGTCGCGGTCGGCGAGGCCTCGCCGACGACCTTGCCGAGGCGGATCACCGTGATCCGGTCGGCGACCTCGCGCACCTCGCGCAGCTTGTGCGTGATGAAGACGATCGCGGTGCCGGCCTCGCGGAGCTGGCGCATGATGCCCATCAGCTCGTCGGTCTCCTGCGGCGTCAGGACCGCCGTCGGCTCGTCGAAGACGAGGACCTTCGCGTCGCGGGACAGCGCCTTGATGATCTCGACGCGCTGCTGCACGCCGACGGGCAGGTCCTCGATGCGGGCGTCGGGGTCGACGTCGAAGCCGAAGCGGTCGCTGATCTCGCGGACGCGCTTGCGGGCCCCGGCGAGGTCGAGGCGACCACCGAAGGTCGTCTGCTCCTGACCGAGCATGACGTTCTCGGCGACGGTGAACACCGGCACGAGCATGAAGTGCTGGTGCACCATGCCGATGCCGGAGCGCATGGCGTCGCCGGGGCCGTCGAAGTCCTGGACGACGTCGTCCAGGAGGATCTCGCCCTCGTCCGCCTGGTACAGGCCGTAGAGCACGTTCATCAGGGTGGACTTGCCCGCACCGTTCTCGCCCAGGAGGCAGTGCACCTCACCGGGTTCGACCGTGAGGGAGATGTGGTCGTTCGCGACCAGGGGGCCGAACCGCTTGGTGATTCCGCGGAGCTCGAGCTTCATGTTGTCTACTGCGTTCCTGTTGGTCAGCGCGTCACCCATCGGTGGACGCGCGGAAACGCGGGCGGAGGATCGATCCCCCGCCCGCGTTCACCCGACTACTTGTCCGACTGCGTCTCGACCGTGATCGAGCCGTCGATGATGCCCGACTTGATCTTGTCGAGCTCGTCCTGCAGACCCGAGTCCACCTTGGACTCGTAGTCGTGGAACGGCGCGATGCCGACGCCGTCGTTCTTCAGGGTGCCGACGTACGGCTCCTTCGAGAACTTGTCGTCCGCCGCCTGCTCGACGACGTCCTTGACCGCCGGGCGCATGCCCTTCATCACCGAGGTGAAGGCGATGTCCTTGTAGCGGGGGTCGGCCTCGTAGAGGTCGCTGTCCGCGCCGATCAGGACCGAACCGTTGTTCGCGTCCTTGATCGCCTCGGCGGCCGACTGGTAGATCGGGCCACCGACGGGCAGGATCACGTCGGCGTCCTGGTCGAGCAGGGTCTGCGCGACCGACTTGGCCTGCGTGCCCGCCTCGAAGCCACCGGTGAAGGAGCCCTTGCCGGTCTCGACGTTCCAGCCGACGACCTTGACGTCCTTCTTCTTCTGCTCGTTGTAGTACTTCACGCCGTCCGCGAAACCGTCCATGAAGATGGTGACGGTCGGGATCTGCATGCCGCCGAAGGTGCCGACGACGCCGGTCTTCGAGTAGGACGCCGCCGCGTAGCCGGCCAGGAAGGCGGCCTGCGAGGTGTCGAACGTGATCGGCTTGACGTTCTTCGCGTCGATCGAGTTGTCGTCGATGATCGCGAACTCGGTGTCGGGGTTCGCAGCTGCCTGCTTCTTCGTGGCGTCTGCGAGGTTGAAGCCGACCGTGATGATCATGTTGCAGTTCTGGTTGACGAGCTGCTCGATGTTCGAGTCGTAGACCGTGGCGTCCTTGGACTCGGCCTTGTTGTAGTCGGCGCCGAGCTCCTTCGCCGCGTCGACCATGCCGTCGAAGCCGAGCTGGTTGAAGGACTTGTCGTCGAAGCCACCGGCGTCGGAGACCATGCAGGGGCGGAAGTCGGTCTTCTTCGCCGAGGTGGTGTCGGACGGGGCAGCCGAGCAGCCGGCCAGGACGGCCATGGTGCCGGCGAGCGCGAGGCCGCTGAGCAGGACCTTGCGGGTACGAGATGTCACGGGTTGGTTCCTCCGGGGGGCGGTGCCCGGACCACGTGCGTTCCGGGCGATCGTGGCGACAGTACACGACCGTCGGGCCGGTACAGAACGCCCCTGAGGGACTGCTGGGATCAGTTACCCGATCGCGACCCCGACGAAACGCGCTCGTAACGCCGACGTCCCCCGGGGACCCGGTCCGGGGGACGATCCGAGGATTTCGTGGTGGAGCGCTACAGCGAGCGACACCTGCCGTCGTTCGTGCACGGAAGCACCAGACGACGGTCCTGCATCACTCGTCGGCCTGCTGCTCCGCAATGCGGTCGGCGTCGCCGGGGAAGCACAGGGACACTGCCTGGACCGTGGAGTTGCCGGGGGAGGCGTACGCACTGATCGAAGCGATCTGTTCACCGCCGCGCCCGAGCACCGCCGGTCCGTCGTCTGGATCACGGACGATGACCCGCAGCCCCTGCCCACGCCAGTGCTCCGCAATCCGGGCGCCCTCCTCGGACGGGTCACCCGCCAGCGTGCTCCCCGAGAGGTACCGCCACTGCGCACCCTGCTCGCCGTCGGACAGGACGCAGTCCTCGGGGTGGTCAGGTCCGGCTCGCGCCTTCCAGTGCCCGCCGAGGAGTCGGGTTGCATCGTCCACGGCGTCGATCATCTGCTGTTTCGCGGTCGCTGCATCCGGGTAGGACTCCGTTCGTCGGTCCGTCGCTGTGTCGGTCGCGCTGGGGACACAGCCGCGCAGCAGACCCGCGAGCGCGAAGACGACGGCGGAGCTCGCGACGATCCGCTCGCTGCTCCGGCGAACGGAGACCGCCGTGAACGATGCTCCGTGCGTCACCCGTCGGCCTGCTGCTCCTCGACCCGTGGTCGTGGTCAGACGACGCGCGGGCCGTCCTGCGTGCATGCGCATCCTCCTTCGACGGAGCGGATCAGGACCCGCTGCTCTGCTCCTCTTCGATCTCGTCGGCACTCCCCGCGAAGCAGAGCGATTCGGCCTCCAGCGTGTACTTGCCCGGGAACGCGTACAGATCGATCAGCGCGGTCGAGGCTCCACCCCGTCCGACGACGACCGGGCCGTCAGGATCCGCGACTCGTCCGACGGTCATGCCCGCGGACTGCCAGGTCTTCGTGACCGCCGCAGCATCGTCGTCCGGATTGCCCCCTCCGTCCGTCCTGGTGGTCAGGTAGACCCAGTTGGCTCCTTGTCCACCGTCGGGGAGCGTGCAGCTGTCGACGTAGTCCGGACCCTGCGTGGTGACCCATTCGCCCCCGAGCGCCGCAGCGGTCCTGTCGACGAGCTCGGTCATCTTCCGCTGAGCAGTCTCGGGGTCCACCTGGGCCGTCCTTCCATCGTCGGACAGCGTCTCGCCGACCGGAGGGTGTTGCGTGCAACCGCTGATGACGATCAGCAATGCGAGGGGTGTGAGGGCAACGCTCGTCAGGCGCCGCATGGTCAGCTCGGCAGACATTCGTCTCCTCTCGAGACGCTCCGGCGTCTCGTCCTCGGAGGCTCACTCGACCTCGTCGGCGTCGTCCTCGGCCATGCGGTCGGCGTCGCCGGGGAAGCACAGCGAGACGGCCTGGCCGGTGTAGTTGCCGGAGACCGCGTAGAAGCTGATGGACGCGATGTCCCCGCCTCCCCCACCGAAGACCACCGGCCCGGTGCTCGTGTCCCGCGCGGTCACGCGCTTGCCCTGCGCACGCCAGTGGTCGGCCATCGCCGAGCCGTCTTCCTCCGGCCGCCCCTCGATCGCGCTCCCCGTCAGGTACCGCCAGTGTGCTCCGCGCTCCCCGTCCGGCAACGAGCACCGCTCCGCTGCGTCCGGTCCGGTCCGCGCCGTCCACACTCCGCCGAGGAGCTCGGTGGCGTCGTCCACAGCGGCGATCATCTGTTGCTTCGCGGTCACTGCGTCCACGATCGGATCCGTTGCGCTGGCCGTCCTCGTCTCGACCGCTCGGGACGCACACCCGGTGCTCAGTCCCGCGAGCGCGAGGACGACGATGAGGCTTGCGAGGTCGCGCGCGCTGATCCGGCACGGCCAGGACACCACGAACCCGGGATCGCGGGTCATTCGTCGGCCTGCTGCTCCTCGATCTCGTCTGCGTCGCCAGCGAAGCACATCGAGAGCGCTTGGATGCTGTAGTTGCCGGGGAAAGCGAAGAAACGGATCATCTCGACGCGATCGCCGCCGCGAGCGACCACCGCCGGCCCCTTGGAGTCAGCGAGTCGGTCCACGGTCAGACCGGCGGACCTCCAGACATCGGAGGCAGCAGCAGCGTCCGCCTCGACGTCGGCGGACTCTGCTCGAGCAACTCGGTACACCCACCGAGCTCCTTCCTCGTCGCTCGACAGCTGGCAGCTCTCGACGTAATCGGGAGACGTCCGCGTCTCCCATTCGCCGCCGAGCGCGGCCGTTGTCTGATCGACGATGTCGATCATGTTTCGCTTCGCAGTGTCTGCGTCCACGGAGGACGTCCTCTCAGTCGGTCGGGTTGCATCATCCTGCTGCCCGGCACATCCGGCGGTCACGACGACGACTGCCAGTAGCGCCGCCGTCGCCGCGAGTGCGCGACGAGCACGGTGTCGTGCGTTCATGTGCCTCCTCCTTCGTCGGACCGGGTCATCGATCTCGCGCCCCGGTCAGCAACTCGTCCTGACCTGAGGTGGCGAGTGCCACGTTGTGCAGTGACTCGGTACCACGGTCCAGGTAACCTCGGTGGTCCTTGAACACCGGGGCGTGATGCAGGACCGACGCAAGGGTCTGCCCCTCGCTCCCAGTCCCGCCGTCGGCGCCGAACACGGTCGCTCCGAAACCCTGCGCGGTCGGGTCGACGCGATGGGCGAGGCTCTTCTCCCGGCCGAACGTCGCCCATTCGTCACCCTGTCCGGACTCGCCGGTGGGGCCGTCCTTCGCCTGAGCCGCGAAGACCTGGTCTGCGTGCAGCTGCTGCGCATCGTCGAGCCCATCGGGCAGCCCGGCAGAACCCAGTGCGACGAACCGATCAACGTGGACACCCCGCTCGGCCAGAGCCACAGCGCCCGCGGTCGTGCCGTAGGAGTGCGCCACGACGTTCGTCTGCACGTCATCAGTTCCGCGGACGGCTGAGAACCCGCGGATCGAATCTGCGAGACGCTTGCCGCCCTCCTTCGCCTTGGCCATGAGGAGCACATCCTGTGGTCCCGGGGTGGTGTAGCCGACCCAAGCGACGACTGCTCGATCCGAAGGGTCTGCGACGTCTGTGGTGTCCGCAACGTCCGTTTGCTCATCGGCGATGTTCTGAGCGGCCCTCGCCCACGTCGTCATGTCCGCTGTCGTGGTGTCCATACCAGGGACAGCCCAGGTCGCTGACTTCGCACGGTCCAGATCGCCGATCGAGACGGCAGCGAGCGGCGGTCGATCATCCGTGAGAGCGATGAGGAAGCGCTTCCCGTCGGAGCCCTTCTTCGTCAACGCAGCATTGACGTTCCGGAGGGCCTTGCGGTCCGCGTACAGCGCCGTCAGTTCCCGCGCCAACACCCGTGAGCCGTCACCCGCCGATGCGACCGTCCGCTCCAGCTGCTCGATCTGGCGCTCCACGTCGACCAGTCGCTGGTTCAGCACGAGGGCGTTCGCCGTACTCCGCGCCCAGTACGGGACACCCTCGAGGTTCCCGAGTCGCGCGAGCACGTCCGTCGGGAAACCGTCGAACACGCTGGCGTCGGCCGTCGTCAGCCCGAGCGCAGCCCAGCGCTCCGCGACCTCCGTCGGCGTCAGGTGCTCCGCGAACAGCCGTTGGAGGGCAGGCGCCGCCTGTCCGGTCGCCGCGATGTCGAGAGCCGCGTTCGACAGCGACCCACTGCCGCCGGCGGCCCCGAAGGCGTCGGCGATCCTGCCGATCCAGCTCCGATCCTCGTCGTTCTCGCGCACGTAGCGCGCGAAACCCGCCGGCATGCTCGCGCGGTCGACCGTGACCCAGGCGCAGGAGGACCGGAAGGAGGACCACGCCGATCGCACGCGCTCGGACTCGGCCGACGCGGTCGTGTCCAGTCCCGAGGTCGTCGTCACGAAGGCCCGGAGCGCGCTCGGATCGGCAGAACTCCTGCCACGGCTCGCTCCGTCGCCGTAGCGCGCACGCTCCCGACCGCGGAACTCGGCGTCGACCTCCGGCCTCGGCTCGGGTTCGGTCGCCGGCTCAGGATCGGTGAAGCGCTCCAGTGCGTCGACGACCGATCGTCCTGCGGAACCGGCGAAGGCCTCGGCCACGGACGCCGCCCGCTTCCGGTCGGCGTCACGCGCCTTCCAGTCGGCGTGGTCACGCTGGCGCTCCCGTTCGCGCTCCGCAGCAGCGACCGCGGCGTCGATCTGGTCGGCGAGGTCGACCAGCACGCCCGCCAGTCGTGCCCGGTCCTCGGCCTCGACCACGGCCGCCTCACGGAACCGGTCGGCGTACGAGCCAGCAGCGTCGTCGAGCGCGGATGCGACGGCGCCCGACCGCGGACCGGCCTGCCCTCGCAACGTGTCAGCGGCTCGTCGCGCGACACGTGCGAGCGCACTCGCGTCCGAAGTCTCGAACTGGATGTCCCCCATCAGCACTCCCCCGAGTCAGCCCGGCCCCCGCGACCGGAACATCACCGTACACCAGGTCGGCGGACCGTCAGAGCACGTCCCCCCGACCGCTCAGCTTCAGTGCGTCCACCACACCCTTGACCCGCTGCGCGTTCGCGCTCGTGGTGACGAGCAGCGCGTCCGGGGTGTCGACGACGACGATGTCCTCGACCCCGATGAGCGAGATGAGCCGCTGGCTGTGCGCCACGACGATGCCGCTCGACGAGTCGGCGAGGATCCGTGCGCCGTCGCCGAGCACGGCGAGGTTGTTCGCCCGCCCGCCGGACTGCAGCTTCGCGAGCGAGGCGAAGTCGCCGACGTCGTCCCAGTCGAAGTCGCCGGGCACGACGGCCATGCGCCCCGCGGCGGCGGCAGGCTCGGCCACGGTGTAGTCGATGGCGATCTTCTCGAGCCCCGGCCAGATCGCGTCGACGACCGCGCCGCGCGAGGAGGTGTCCCACGCCGCGGCGAGCTCCTCGATGCCGGCGAGCAGCTCGGGCTTCGTGCGACCGATCTCGGCGAGCAGCACGTCGGCCCGCGCGATGAACATGCCGGCGTTCCAGAGGTACGAGCCGTCCTCCAGGTAGCCGCGGGCGGTGTCGAGGTCGGGCTTCTCGACGAACGACTTCACCGCGTGCACCGTCGACGCACCCTCGACCGGGAGCGCGGCGCCGTCGGCGTGGATGTAGCCGAAGCCGATCGCCGGCTCGGTCGGGGTGATGCCGATGGTCGTCACGTACCCGGCGCGTGCGGCGGCGACGGCTTCGCGCACCGAGCGGCGGAAGCCCCGGGCGTCACCGATGACGTGGTCCGCCGCGAACGAGCCGATGACCACGTCCGGCTCACGGCGGCGCAGGATGGCGGCGGCGAGCCCGATGGCCGCGGTCGAGTCCTTCGGCTCGCTCTCGAGCACGACGTTGTGGTCGGCCACGCCGGGCAGCTGTGCCTCGACGGCTGCTCGGTGCGCCCGCCCGGTCACGACCATGATCCGCTGCTCGCCGGCGAGCGGCGCGAGCCGGTCCCAGGTCTGCCGCAGGAGCGACGCGCCGGAGCCGGTCAGGTCGTGCAGGAACTTGGGCGCGTCGGCGCGCGAGAGCGGCCAGAGGCGGGAACCGATGCCGCCGGCCGGGATGATCGCGTAGAAGTCCTCGAGTGCGTCTGCCACCCGCTCACCGTACCGGTGTCGCCGGACGTGACCTGGACGCCACCCGGACGACCGCCGCACCGCTCCTGCGGGTGCCCGCAGCGGCCGCTCGCACCGGGACGGGCCGCAGCCGACGGGACCACCGTGCCCCGCGCCTCCCGACCGGCTCGCAGCGCAGCGCGAGTTCACCGGCTGCGCGCCGCCCGTTCACCCGCACCGCCCCGGCCGGTCACGGCGCGCGCGGACCATGGACAGCACCATGAGCGCACGCAGCGTGGAGCGCGGCACGTCCCAGCGGACCGTCGCCGTCGTGACCGAGAGCTTCCTGCCCACCCTGAACGGCGTCACCACCAGCGTCCTGGCGGTCCTCGACCACCTGGAGCGCCGCGGCCACCGCGCGGTGGTGATCGCCCCGGACACCCCCGGTCTCGCTCGGTTCCGCTCGGGGACCCGGGTCGAGCGCTACCGGTCATTCGACGTGCACCGGGTGCCCGCCGTGGCATACCGGCAGTTCCCGGTCGCGCTCCCCCACCCCGTGCTCGACACGATCCTCGCCGCCTCCGGCGCCGACGTGCTGCACGCGGCGAGCCCGTTCCTGCTGGGCGGTCGCGCGATCACGGCCGCCGGGAGGCTCGGCATCCCCTCCGTCGCCGTCTTCCAGACCGACGTGGCCGGGTTCGCCCGCCGCAACGGGCTGACCGCGACCGTCCCGTTGGTCAGGAGGATCCTGGGCCGCATCCACGCGGGGGCGTCGCTGACGCTCGCCCCGTCCAGCGCGACCGCGGCGATGCTCGCCGAGGACGGCGTGCCCCGCGTCGCCCGCTGGGGCCGCGGTGTCGACACCGACCTGTTCCACCCGGACCGGCGACGCTCGGCGCACGTCCGTGTGGCGCGGCGGCGGATCGCACCGGGTGGCGAGACCATCGTCGGCTACGTCGGTCGACTCGCGCCCGAGAAGGAGGTCGAGCGGCTCGCCGAGCTCGGCGGCGTCCCGGGCATCCGGCTGGTCGTCGCCGGCGGCGGGCCGTCGCGTGCGTCCCTCGAGCGTCGGCTGCGACACCTCGACGTCACGTTCACGGGACCCCTGCGCGGCGACGCCCTGGCCGACGCCTACGCGATGCTCGACGTCTTCGTGCACACGGGTCCGGCCGAGACCTTCGGGCAGACCCTGCAGGAGGCCCACGCGAGTGGCCTGCCGGTCGTCGCGCCGGCATCGGGCGGCCCGATCGACCTCGTCGCGCCCGGCCTCGACGGCGAGCTGTACGACCCCGACGTGCCCCAGGCACTCCGTCACGCCGTGCTCGGGCTCGTGACGGACCCGGCGGCGGCCGCACGGATGGGCTCGGCCGGGCGTCTCCGGGTCGAGGGCACCACGTGGGAGGCCGTCGGCGACCAGCTCCTCGCACACCACGACACCGCCCGCACGATCGGGGCTCCGCCGACCCTGTCCCGGACCCTCCGTGTCGGGTGGGACGAGAGTGTCAGCGCACGCGCATAGGATGGGTCGTGTTCCACACGAACACGAACGGCAAGGGCTCGCCGATCGGACGAGCCCGTCCTATGGGAGGACTCGCTCATGGCCGAGCAGACCGCAGGCGGGACGACGATCGTCGAACCGAGAGTGACGATCGAGGCGCCCCGTGCGTCCCGGAAGCTCGAAGGAACGCTGTACCGCGGGTCCACGGGGATGTGGTCCTGGGTGCTGCACCGCATCACCGGTGTCGCGATCTACTTCTTCCTGCTCGTGCACATCCTCGACACCGCGCTGGTGCGCCTGTCCCCCGAGGCGTACAACGCCGTGATCGGCACCTACAAGACGCCGATCATGAACATCGGTGAGATCGCGCTCGTGATGGCGATCGTCTTCCACGCGCTGAACGGGCTGCGGATCATCCTGGTCGACTTCTGGTCGAAGGGGCCGAAGTACCAGCGCACCATGTTCTGGATCGTCCTGGTCGTGTGGGCCGTCCTGATCGCGGGCTTCCTGCCCCGTCAGCTCATGAACCTCGTCGCGGACTTCCAGTAGGCGAAGGGACCCACGGACATGACCACGCAGATCGTCGAGCCGCCTCGTTCGGCCGCAGCAGCCCGCCGCACCACCAACTGGGAGAAGTGGGGGTGGATCTACATGCGCGCCTCGGGCGTCCTGCTCGTCGTGCTGATCTTCGGCCACCTCTTCGTCAACATGGTCGCCGGCGAAGGCGTCAAGCAGATCGACTTCGCCTTCGTCGCCGGCAAGTGGGCGAACCCCTTCTGGCAGGTCTGGGACTCCCTGATGCTCGTCCTCGCCCTCGTGCACGGCTCGAACGGCATGCGGACGATCATCAACGACTACGTCGCGAAGCCCGGCATCCGGAAGACCCTGCTGCTCGCGGTGCTCATCGCGTGCGTCGCGCTGGTCGTGCTCGGCCTGCTCGTCTGCTGGACGTTCGACCCGTGCCCGGCCGGCGCCGCCGCTGCCGACCTGCCGTCGTTCTGCCCCGCGCAGTAGCAGCACGGCTCGGCCACGAGCACCGCGCCGTAGACCCACGCGCACGCCGCGACCACCCCGCCGGCGCGCTGACCCACCCCGAAAGGCCCCAGTGAGCGAGACCACCGTCCACCACCACCAGCACGACATCGTCATCATCGGCGCGGGCGGTGCCGGCATGCGTGCCGCCATCGAAGCCGGCCCGAAGGCGAAGACGGCCGTCATCTCGAAGCTCTACCCGACGCGCTCGCACACCGGTGCGGCCCAGGGCGGCATGGCTGCGGCCCTGGCCAACGTCGAGGAGGACTCGTGGGAGTGGCACACCTTCGACACGATCAAGGGCGGTGACTACCTGGTCGACCAGGACGCCGCCGAGATCCTGGCGAAGGAGGCGATCGACGCCGTCATCGACCTCGAGAACATGGGCCTGCCGTTCAACCGCACGCCCGAGGGCAAGATCGACCAGCGGCGCTTCGGTGGGCACACGCGTGACCACGGCAAGGCCCCCGTCCGCCGGGCCTGCTACGCGGCCGACCGCACGGGCCACATGATCCTGCAGACGCTGTTCCAGAACTGCGTCAAGCTCGGCGTGGAGTTCCACAACGAGTTCTACGCGCTGGACCTCGTCATGGTCGACGTCGTCGGCGACGACGGGGTCACCCGCCAGCAGCCCGCCGGCGTCGTCGCCTTCGAGCTCGCGACCGGTGAACTGCACGTCTTCCACGCCAAGGCCGTGATCTTCGCGACCGGCGGCTTCGGCAAGATGTACAAGACGACCTCGAACGCGCACACCCTGACCGGTGACGGCGTCGGCATCGTCTGGCGCCAGGGTCTGCCGCTCGAGGACATGGAGTTCTTCCAGTTCCACCCGACCGGCCTCGCCGGCCTCGGCATCCTGCTCACCGAGGGTGCCCGCGGCGAGGGCGCGATCCTCCGCAACGCCTCGGGCGAGCGCTTCATGGAGCGGTACGCCCCGACCATCAAGGACCTCGCGCCCCGCGACATCGTCGCCCGGTGCATGGTGCAGGAGGTCGCCGAGGGGCGCGGGGCCGGTCCGAACAAGGACTACGTCCTCCTCGACTGCACCCACCTCGGTGCCGAGGTGCTCGAGACGAAGCTGCCGGACATCACCGAGTTCGCCCGCACCTACCTCGGTGTCGACCCGGTCGTCGAGCCGGTGCCGGTCATGCCGACCGCGCACTACGCGATGGGCGGCATCCCGACGAACACCAACGCCGAGGTGCTCTACGACAACACCACGGTCGTGCCCGGCCTGTACGCCGCCGGCGAGTGCGCCTGCGTGTCCGTGCACGGCTCGAACCGCCTCGGCACCAACTCGCTGCTCGACATCAACGTCTTCGGCAAGCGCTCGGGCAACAACGCGGCCGAGTGGGTGCAGACCGCCGAGTTCCTCCCCCTGCCCGAGGACCCGGCCGCCGGCGTCCGCGGGATGCTCGACCAGCTCCGCGCCTCGACCGGGACCGAGCGCATCGCCGTCCTCCGCAAGGAGCTGCAGGACGAGATGGACAAGAACGCGCAGGTGTTCCGCACCGACGAGTCGCTCGGCAAGATGACCGAGACGATCCACCAGCTCCGCGAGCGGTACCTGAACATCGCCGTGCAGGACAAGGGCAAGCGCTTCAACACCGACCTGCTCGAGGCCGTCGAACTCGGGTTCCTGCTCGACCTGGCCGAGGTGGTCGTGTTCTCCGCGCGGAACCGCAAGGAGAGTCGAGGCGGCCACATGCGCGACGACTACCCGAAGCGCGACGACGAGAACTACATGCAGCACACCATGGCGTACCTGACGGGCGACCCGCACTCGTCACTCGCCGACGACCACATCACACTCGACTGGAAGCCCGTCGTCGTGACGCGGTACGAGCCGATGGAGAGGAAGTACTGATGACCGACACCCTGGTCTCCGACAGCCCGCGCACCGACACCGTGCAGAGCGCTCCTCCCGGATCGTTCCCCGTCACGATCATCGTCCGCCGGTTCGACCCGGACGTCGACGACGAGCCGCGCTGGCAGGACTTCGACGTGATGATGCTGCCGACGGACCGCATCCTCGACGCCCTGCACCAGATCAAGTGGGAGCAGGACGGCTCGCTCACGTTCCGGCGGTCCTGCGCGCACGGCGTGTGCGGCTCGGACGCGATGCGCATCAACGGGCGCAACCGGCTCGCGTGCAAGACCCTGATCAAGGACCTCGACGTGTCGAAGCCGATCTACGTCGAGGCGATCAAGGGCCTGCCGCTCGAGAAGGACCTGGTCGTGGACATGGAGCCGTTCTTCCAGTCCTACCGCGAGGTCCAGCCGTTCCTGCAGGCCTCGAGCAAGCCGGAAAAGGGCAAGGAGCGCGTGCAGTCCGTCGCCGACCGCGCCCGGTTCGACGACACCACGAAGTGCATCCTCTGCGCCGCGTGCACCTCGTCGTGCCCCGTGTTCTGGACCGACGGGCAGTACTTCGGCCCGGCGGCGATCGTCAACGCACACCGCTTCATCTTCGACTCGCGCGACGACTCGGCGAACGTGCGCCTCGACATCCTCAACGACAAGGAGGGCGTGTGGCGGTGCCGCACCACCTTCAACTGCACCGACGCCTGCCCGCGCGGCATCCAGGTGACGAAGGCGATCTCCGAGGTCAAGCAGGCGATCATGCGCGGCGGCGTGTGAGACGTCGACCCACCGGGGCCACGGCGGTGTCTCGGCGAACGGCATGGAAGCGGCCGGTAGGCTCGCGCCCATGACGTTCGCGGAGACCCGCCCCATCCTGGACCAGCTCGGCTACACGATCCGCTACGTGCAGCTCCCCGGTGAGACGCTCGGCGAGCCCCCGGTCGAGGGTGCACTCCGGGTCGTCCCGGCCGAGGCGCACGGCGACTTCGCGCTCGAGGTCGTCGACTACGGCACCGCTCGCCGACTCGCCACCGCGCGTGGTGAGGACGACGCCGTCGAGATGCTCCGCCGCTTCCTGAACCGCGCCTTCCCGGCACCGCGGGACATCCCCCGGCACGAGCTCGACGGGCTGCGTGACCGTGCTGCGTCGACGTACCCGCAGCTCGCACAGCAGGTCGGCCAGGCCGGTCCGCAGGGGCTCACCATCCAGATCCCGGCCGGCGTCCCCGTCGACCGGGTCGGCGGCCCCGACGGCTACCTGCTGCACCCGCTCGACACCCCGCTCCCCCAGCGGTCACTGCCGCCGCACGTCGCGGCGGCACCCGAGGTGCACCGCTACGTCGTCGACCGGCCCTTCATGGTCACGGTCACGTTCGTGCAACCCTGGTTCGACCAGCCGGGAGGCGCGCTCCGGTTCGCGACGGCCGACCCGTCCGTCACGGTGCGCGACCTCGTCGTGGACGGTTCGCTGGTCCGTCTCCGGGTGGTCTGAGCCGCCGCCCATCTCCCTGACGTGACGAAGCGGCCCACCCCTGCCGGGGGGGCCGCTTCGTCGTGTCCGGGTGCTCAGACCTGCGGGCCGGGTGCCTCCGGTCGGTCGTACTGCGCCCCGGCGGGGCTCGACTCCAGGCACCCGAAGACGATGCCGGCGACCCCAGCCGCGAAGGAGACCAGCCAGAAGGGGCCGGCGAGACCGGCGTCGTGCACGCGGCGCCAGCCGAGCGCGAGGGACGGGACGAACGTCGCGAGTCCCCACAGCCCGAGCAGCCCGGCGAACAGGAGCGCGACCGCCGGGAAGCCGCCGGTCGAGGTCGTGGTGCCGTACTCGTCCGTCGTGGTGGCCCCGGCCGCCCAGACGAGGATCGAGGCGATGTACGCGCTGAACAGGACCGTCACCACGATCGCGTTCGCCAGGTACCACCACCAGAACTCACTGCGGCTCGCGCGCCCGTCGAACCGGGCGTACTTCTTCCAGAACCGGACGAAGGCGTCGAGGAACCCGGCGCCGTACCAGGGCGCCCAGAGCGGCGGGGCGCCGCTGGCGTCCGTCGGGATCGGCGCCTGCTGCTGGTACTGCGGGTACGGCTGGCCGTACGGCTGCTGCTGCTGGGGGTAGGGCTGGCCGTACGGCTGCTGCTGGCCGTACGGCTGCTGCGGCTGCTGCGGCTGCTGCGGCTGCGGCTGCAGCTGCGGCTGCGGCTGCGGCTGCGGCTGCTCAGGGTTCCGGTCGTACTGCTCGCCGTTCGTCACCGCGATCCCTCCGGTCGGTCGAAGCGGGCGCCTGCGGGCTTGGAGTCGAGCAGGGTGAAGACGAGGAGCGCGATCCCGCCGAAGAACGGGACCAGGCCGAGGAAGAAGAACGGGCCCGCCAGGTTCGCGTCGTGCAGGCGTCGCCACGCCAGGGCGATCGAGGGCAGGACGATCACGAGCATCCACAGGGACCCCACGTACCCCATGATGAAGAACAGCGCGGACGGCTCGCTGACGACCGTCTCGACCCCGGACGGCGTCACGTACGTCTCACGGCCGGACTGCGCGAAGCCGATGCCCCAGATCGCGCCCAGCACGACGGAGATCGCGACGTTCCAGAGGTACACCCACCAGAACTCGCTGCGGCTCGCGCGCCCGTCGAAGCGGACGTACTTCCTCCAGTAGCGCGCGTACGCCTGGACGAAGCCGATGCCGTACCAGGGTGCCCAGAGCGGAGGGCGCCCGTCCGGTCCCACCGGCGCCGAACGCTCGAACAGCGCCTGGCCCTGCGGTCGGAACTGCGGCGGCTGGTCGTACTGCGTCTGCTGGTACTGCGGTGCCGACGGTGGGCCCGTCGGTCCCGGTCGATCGGACGGTCGTTGGTCGCTCACGTGATCCCCCTCGTGGTGTTCGGTCGTGCGACGTACCCGTCGAGTCAACCAGAACCGAGTGCGCTCACGGGATCAGTGCGAGCTTGCCGCCCGGGTGCTGCGACTCGAGCAGCTCCGCCGCGGCCTTCGCCTCGGCCAGCGGGAACGTCCGGGCCACCGGTACCTCGAGCTCCCCCGCCGCGGCGAGGTCGACCAGCCGCTGCCGCACGGAGTCCCGGAAGGCCTGGCTCTCCGGCTGCGCACCGCCCACCGCGGGGAAGCCGTCCTGCTGCGCGCGGCCGAAGGCCGCGATGGTCACGATACGGGAGCGGTCGGCGACGAGTGCCAGCGACACGTCGACCGCCTCGTCCGTCCCGACGCAGTCCAGCGCCACGTCGACACCGGAGGGTGCGAGGTCCCGGACGCGCGCCTCCAGGCCGTCACCGTACGCGACCCACTCGCCCCCGAAGCGGCGGACGGTCTCGGCGTTGCGTTCCGAGGCGGTGCCGATGACGCGTGTGCCGAGCTGGCGGAGGAGCTGCAGGACGGCGACCCCGACCGCACCGGAGGCGCCGTGCACCAGGACCGTGTCGCGCCCCTCGGCACGGGTGACGCGGATCATGTCGGCGGCGGTGGTCCCGGCGAGCAGCAGGTTCGCGGCCTGCGGGTGGTCGAGCGACGCGGGCTTGGCGAAGACGTCCGCGGCCGGGACGGTGATGCGCTCGGCCCAGCCGCCCTCGACCCGGAAGGCGAGGACCTCGTCGCCGACCGCTCCCCCGCCCGAGGCGATCTCGGTGCCGGGGCCGACCGCGCTGATCACGCCGGACACCTCGTACCCGACCGCGATCGGCAGGT
The DNA here is from genome assembly GCF_000772085.1 of Curtobacterium sp. MR_MD2014. Classification (NCBI taxonomy): domain Bacteria; kingdom Bacillati; phylum Actinomycetota; class Actinomycetes; order Micrococcales; family Microbacteriaceae; genus Curtobacterium; species Curtobacterium sp. MR_MD2014. The sequence continues at coordinate 2,298,441 of NZ_CP009755.1, forward strand.
CGGACCGGTCGCCCTGCCGGGTGTGCTTCGTGTCGGCGGGGTTCATGCCGGCGGCACGGACGTCGATCGTGACCTCGCCGGTGCCGGGGGCGGGCACCTCGACGTCGACGTACTCGAGGACCTCGCTGCCGCCGAACTCGGGGGCGACCCAGTGCTTCGTCATGGGGTGGACGCTACGCTCCGGGACCGGCCTGCCCTCAGGTCCGGGCGGCGCCGCAGCGTGACGGCGGCGTCTCGTCGAGACGCCGCCGGGTCGGCGAGACACGGTCGGATCCGGCGGCGTCTGGCGGGCAGCGCGGCGTCTCGCGGGCGGCGCGGTACCCGGACGCACGGGAGGCGCGGTGCCGGCCGGCACCGCGCCTCCAGAGCGTCGTGTCGTCGCGTCAGCCGCGCGCCGACCGCACCCGGTCGGTGAACGCCGCGTGCAGCGGGTGCTGCGCGTCGAGCCCGGTGATCTCCGTCGCCACGTCGGCGTCCGAGCGGTCCGAACGCAGCAGCTGCTGCAGCTCGACGCTCTGCTCGTCGTCGGCGACGTCGAAGCGCAGCGCGGCGCCCATCGCGTCGAGCAGCGCGGTCGGCTCGGTGCCGTCCTCGGCGAGGGCGGCCGCGGGCGAGACGAAGCGCTCGTCACGCGACAGCTTGCGGAGCGGCTGCCGACCGACGCGGGTGACCGTGTCGGGCAGGTGCGGGTTCTCGAAGCGGCCGATGATCGCCTGCACGTACGAGCGGTGCACCTCGGGGTCCAGCTCGTGACGACGCACCAGCAGGTCGCTCGTCTCGGCGAGCACCGACTCGAGCTCCGACCGCACGGCCGGGATCGCGATCGCGTCCGAGATCTTGTCGGCGCCGGCGAGGAAGCCGTGGTACGCGACCGTGGCGTGTCCGGTGTTCACCGTGAAGAGCTTGCGCTCGATCGACGCGGCGAGCCCGTCGACGTAGTGCGCACCGGGAATCTCCGGCTCGTGCCCGCCGAAGGGCGTGCGGTCGATGGCCCACTCGAAGTACGTCTCGACCGTGACGTCGAGGCCGGCGCCCTCGGGCTGGGCCGGGACGATCCGGTCGACGGCGGTGTTCGCGAACACGGCCTTGGCCAGGGCCTCGTCGCGCGACTCGGCCGGGAGCGCCTCGACGATGAACTCGCGCAGGCGGTCGGTCGCGTTGATCGCGTTCTCGCACGCCATGACGGCGAGGGGCGCGGCACCCGCGTCGCGCTGCTGGAGCGCCTTCGCGATGACCGGGGCGATGAACTTCAGGACGGTCGGCCCGACGGCGCAGGTCACGATGTCGGCGGCGGCGACCTCGGCGACCACGCCGGCCTCGTCCTGCGCGCTGTTCACGGCACGGAAGCCGGTGACCTCGTGGTCCTGTGCGCCCTGGCCGACCTCGTGCACGGTGTACGAGTCGGCGGCGGCGAGGGCGTCGATGAGCGGCGCGGCGACGTCCGCGAAGACGACCTCGTAGCCGGCTTCGTGGAGCAGGAGCCCGACGAAGCCGCGCCCGATGTTGCCGGCGCCGAAGTGGACGGCGGTCGCGGTCACTCGTTGACCTCGCCGAGGATCGACAGGATCGCGGCGGTGTCCGGCGCGTCGGTGAGCTTCTGGACCTCGTCCTCGTCCGAGAACACGATCGCGATCTTCGACAGGATGTCGAGGTGCTCGTTGTTCACGCCGGCGATGCCGACGACGAAGCGCACGGGGTTGCCGTCCCAGTCGATCGGGGTGGCGTAGCGGATGAACGACAGGGCCGAGGACTTGATGGCGTCCTTGGCGTCGTTCGTGCCGTGCGGGATGGCGAGGAAGTTCCCCATGTACGTCGAGACGCTCTTCTCACGCTCGAGCATCGCCGGGTAGTAGTCCGCCGTGACCGCGCCCGCAGCCTCGAGGATCTCGGCCGCCTCCTTCATCGCCTCCGACTTGGTCGGGGCGGTGTCCTCGGTGTGGATGCGGATCTGGCTCTCCTGCAGGACGGGCATCGGGGTTCTCCTTGTTCTCGACGGACGTGGTGGAGGGGACGGGTTCGCACCCGTCCCCTCCGATACTGCACTTCGTTACTGGTTCTTGAGCTGGTCGACGACCTGGTCGTACTGCGGCGCGTTCATGAAGTTGCCGACCGACACGTGCTGTGCGTTCGGGTTCTTCTGCTTCGCACGGTCGGTCAGTTCCTCCTGCGTGATGATCAGGTCCTCGGTGCCGTCGAGGTTGGCGATCGCCTTGTTGACGACCGTGACGCCCTCGATGCCCGCCTTCTTGACCTTGTTGCGCAGGACGCTGGCGCCCATGGCGCTCGAGCCCATGCCCGCATCGCAGGCGAACACGACGCTCTCGACCCGGGTCGCCGTCGCGGTGGACGCCGAACCGACGCCACCGAGCGCGGCCTCGGCCTCCTCGTCGTTGGCCGGCGCGTTGTTGCCGAGCAGGCCCGAGGTCGCGGCGTTGACGTCGCGGCCCTTGTTGGCCTGGAGCTTCGCCATCGCGGCACTCATGTCGCCACCGTTGTTCGCCAGGTCACGCTTGCGGCTGGCGAGCAGGAAGAACGAGGCCACCGCGAACGAGACCGCCGCGGACAGGATCACCGAGAGGATGACGCCGACGTAGCTGTCCTTCGCCGTGGCGGTGAGGACGGCGATGATCGAACCGGGCGAAGCCGGGGCGACCAGGCCGGACTGGAACGCGACGTTGGTCGCGACACCGGTCGCACCGCCGAGGATGACGGCGAGGAACAGGACCGGCTTCTGCAGCACGTACGGGAAGTAGATCTCGTGGATGCCGCCGAAGAACTGGATGAGGATCGCACCGGGAGCGGTCGAGCGGGCGATGCCGACACCGAAGAAGGTGAAGGCGAGCAGGATGCCGAGACCCGGGCCGGGGTTCGCCTCGAGCAGGAACAGGATGCTCTTGCCCGACTCCTGGACCTGCTGCGCACCGAGCTGGTCGAGCACGCCGTGGTTGATCGCGTTGTTCAGGAAGAAGACCTTGGCGGGCTCGATGATGACGCTGGCGAGCGGCAGGAGCGAGCTGTCGACCAGGAACTTCACCGCGGCACCGAGGCCCTCGGCGATGAGCTTGAACAGCGGCGCGAGCCAGAAGAAGCCGACGAGCGCGAGCACGAAGCCGAGGATGCCGGCCGCGTAGTTGTTCACGAGCATCTCGAAGCCGGGCTTGATCTTGCCGTCCCAGATCTTGTCGATCTGCTTGATGAGCCACGCGCCGAGCGGGCCGCAGATCATCGCGCCGAGGATCATGATCGTGCCGTTGGCGCCGATGATGACACCCATCGCCATGATCGAGCCGACGACGGCGCCGCGGGTCTCGTAGATCATCCGGCCGCCCTGGAAGGCGATCGCGAGCGGGATGAGGTAGGTCAGGATCGGGCCGACGAGACCGATGTTGGCCACGCCGTCGGTCTCACCGAAACCGCCGAGGACGCCCACGGGGGTCCACCCGGTCTCGATGAAGAACGCGGTGATGAGGCCCCACGCGATGAAGATCGCGATGTTCGGCATCACCATGCCGGAGAGGAACGTGCCGAACTTCTGGACGGCGACGCGTGCGCCGCCCCGCGACTTCGCGGGTGCGTCGGGCGCTGCAACGGACGACGTTGTCATGTGCCTGGCTTTCTGTGATGGGTGCTGCTGCGGTGTGAAGGGGTGCTGCGGTGGTGCTGGTGCTGCGGTGGTGCGGGTGCTGCGTGGGGTGGAGCTGGTCGGGTCAGACGGCGTGCGCGGCAGCCGCGGCGGACTTGGCCGCCGCCGCGGTGCTCGCGGCGAGTGCCGCCTTCGCCATCTCGCGGGCCTGCTCGAGCGAGTGCTTGCCGAGTTCGGCGCGCACGTCGGCCAGGGCCGCGGGGGTCATGGACAGGGTGGTGGCGCCGAGGCCGACGAGCACGACGGCGAGCAGCGGGTCGGCCGCGGCCTCGCCGCAGATGCCCACGGCCTTGCCCGCGTCGGCGCCGGCCGCACCGAGCTGTGCGACGAGGCGCAGCACGGCGGGGTGCCACGGGTCCTGGTAGGACGCGACGGTGCCGAGCATGCGGTCGGCGGCCATCGTGTACTGGGTCAGGTCGTTCGTGCCGATCGACACGAAGTCGGCGTTCGTGAAGACCTGCTCGGCCATGAGTGCGAGCGAGGGCACCTCGGCCATGACACCGGCGGTGCGGATGCCGAGCTCGCGGGCCAGGTCGACGAAGTACTCGGTCTCCTCGGCGTCGGCGACCATCGGTGCCATCACCCAGAGGTCGGCCTCGGTCGCCGCGTCGGCCTGGGCGAGCGCGGTGAGCTGGTCGCGGAGGACCTCCTCGTGGTTCCGCAGCGCGCGCAGTCCGCGACGGCCGAGCGCCGGGTTCTCCTCGTCCTTGTCGGTGAGGAAGGGCAGCGGCTTGTCGGCGCCGGCGTCGAGCGCGCGGACGACGACCTTCTTGCCGGGGAACGCCTCGAGCAGCTGGCGGTAGGACTCGGTCTGTTGCTCGACGGTCGGCGCCTTCGGCGAGTCGAGGAAGAGGAACTCGGTGCGGAAGAGCCCCACGCCCTCCGCACCGAGAGCAACGGCGCCGGCGGCGTCGGCGGGGCTGCCGAGGTTCGCGAGCAGCGGGACGGTGTGGCCGTCGGCGAGTGCACCGGCGGTCAGCGGTGCGGCGGCAGCGGCGAGGCGGTCCGCGATGCGCTGGTCGACGTCGGCCACGAGCTCGGTGGACGGGTCGGTGACGACGGTGTCGGCCGCGGCGTCCACGACGACGTGGGTGCCGTCGGACAGGTCATCGGCGCCGGTGACGCCGACGATCGCGGTGATGCCCTTGGCACGGGCGAGGATCGCGGTGTGGGAGGTCGGGCCGCCGTCACGGGTGACGAGGGCGAGCACCTTGTCGAGGTCGAGCAGCGCGGTGTCGGCCGGCGCCAGGTCACGGGCGACGAGGACGAAGGGGGTGTCCGACTCGGGGACGCCCGGGGCGGGGACACCGCGGAGCTTCGCGATGATGCGCTGCGCCACGTCGTCGAGGTCGGCCGCGCGCTCCCCCATGTAGCCGCCCATGCCGACGAGGAGGTCACGGAACTGGCCGAACGCCTCGAACACCGCACGCTCGGCGTTGGTGCCGCCGTCGATGCGGGCGTGCACGTCGTCGAGGAGCGTCGGGTCCTGCGCCATGAGCGCCTGCGCCTCGAGCACGGCCTGGGCGTCGCCGCCGGCGAGCTGTCCGCGCTTGTTGAGGTCCTCGGCCACGGCCGCGAGCGCCTCGGCGACGGCGTGCTTCGCGTCGTCCGCCGTGCCGGCCAGCGCGTCCTTCGAGGGTTCGCCGAGCGGGTCCGCCATGCGGAGCACGGGGCCGTGGGCCACGCCACGGCCGACGCCGGTGCCGAGCAGTTCGGACATTCGAGACTCCTTCATCTCCACGCGCTCACGGTGGGGGTGGTTCGTTCGGTGCGCAGCGACACGAACGGACCACGCCCGTGCGGCTTGGCAGCACACTACCCCGATCCGCGTTGACAAACAAACACATCCGGGGATAAAAATGCAGAAACAGATGCCCGTTTGCGTCTGGCGGACGAAGCGATCCGGACGGATCCGGCGCCGATCTGCCCGAGCATGCCCGTTCTGTTCCGAGCAGGCCGATCGACCGAGACGACGAGGTCCATGTACGCACCAGAGCGCCACCAGCGCATCGTCGAACGCGCGAGGTCGCAGGGACGGGTCGACGTGAAGGACCTCGCCGAGCTGCTCGAGGTCACGCCCGAGACCATCCGTCGTGACCTCACCAGCCTGGAGCGGCGTGGGCTCGTCCGTCGTGCACACGGTGGCGCGATCCCCGTCGAGCGGATCACCCTGCACCCGGGCGTCGGCGACCGCGGCGGCATCAACCAGGCCGAGAAGATGGTCATCGCCGAGGCGGCCCTCGCCGAGCTGCCGGAGAACGGCTCGGTGATGATCGACGCCGGGACCTCGACGATCTGCCTGGCCGAGATGCTCCCCACCGACCGCGGGCTCACCGTCGTGACCCACTCGCTGCCGGTCGCCATGGCCGTCGCGAACCGGTCCGGCATCGACCTGCACCTGCTCGGCGGCAACATCCGGAGCGACTCGCTCGCCGGCGTCGGCACCTGGACGCACCAGCTCATCGGCATGGTCAGCGTCGACGTCGCCTTCATCAGCATCAACGGCATCACGCCCGAGCGCGGGCTGACGACCCACAACATGGCCGAGGCCGCCGTGAAGAGCGCGATGATCAAGTCCGCCCGCAGGAGCATCCTGCTCGCGGACCACACCAAGTTCGGCCGCGAGGAGTTCGGCCGCGTCGCGCCGCTCGCCGCGATCGACACGATCATCACCGACCCCGGCGTGAACGCCGACCTCGTGCGCGAGGTCGAGGCCGCCGGCACCGAGGTCCTCTGGCCCGGTCGCGACTGACCGGCGCCGGTCCCCGGGACCGCCCACCACGCGCTCGCTAGCATGAGCGCACCACCCGTCGACAGGAGTCCATCGATGTCCGAAGCCACCCGCACCGTCACCGTCGCCAGCGCGTCCGGCCTGCACGCCCGCCCCGCGTCCCTCTTCGTCCAGACCGTCACCGCGTCCGGTCACCAGGTGACGATCGCCAAGGGCGACAAGTCCGGCAACGCGGGCAGCATCCTCGCGCTCCTCGGCCTGGGCATCGAGAACGGCGACGAGGTCACCCTCACGGTGACCGGCGACGACGCCGAGACGACGGCCGACAGCCTGGTCGAGTTCCTGCAGACGGACCACGACGCGGCCTGAGCAGGTCGGTCGCGCACGCGACCACACGACGGACGGGAGGCACGGTGCCAGCTGGCACCGTGCCTCCCGTCCGTCTGTCGCGACCCACGGCGACGGGCTGGGCCGGAGCCGTCGGCGCGCGTCGGTAGGGTGGTCGGCATGACACGCCTGCGCCTCGCATCCGTCAACGTGAACGGCGTCCGCGCCGCGTTCCGGAAGGGCATGGGCGACTGGCTCGCCACCCGCGACGTCGACGTGCTCGCCCTGCAGGAGGTCCGCGCCTCGACCGACGACCTGGCGGGGCTGCTCGGCGACGAGTGGGACATCGTGCACGACCCCGCGACGGCGAAGGGCCGCGCGGGGGTGGCGATCGCCTCGCGGCACCGCGCGCACGTCCACCGTGTGGAGCTCGGCCCGTCCGACTTCGACTCCGCCGGGCGCTGGATCGAGGCCGACTACGAGCTCGACGGCACCACGGTCACGGTGGTGTCCTGCTACGTCCACTCGGGCGAGGTCGACACCCCCAAGCAGGACGAGAAGTGGAAGTTCCTCGACGGGATGACCGAGCGGCTCCCCGCGCTGCGCGAGCACAACCCGCTCGCGGTCGTCGTCGGCGACCTCAACGTCGGGCACGACCAGCGCGACATCAAGAACTGGAAGGGCAACGTCAAGCGCGCCGGTTTCCTGCCGCGGGAGCGCGCCTACTTCTCGCGGTTCTTCGGCGCCGAGGGCGAGCAGGTCGAGGGCGCCGACGGGTCCACCGCGCCGGGTCTCGGCTGGGTCGACGTCGGCCGTGAGCAGGCCGGCGACGTCGACGGTCCCTACACGTGGTGGTCGTGGCGCGGGCAGGCGTTCGACAACGACTCCGGATGGCGCATCGACTACCAGGTGGCCACCCCCGACCTCGCCGCGAAGGTCACGAGCTGCACGGTCGACCGCGCTGCGGCGTACGACCAGCGATGGTCCGACCACGCCCCCGTGGTCGTCGACTACGAGCTCTGACCCCCTCCCCTCCACGCAGTACAGGAACACCCTCATGACCAAGACGCGCATCTTCTCGGGCATCCAGCCGTCGGCCGGATCCCTCCACCTCGGCAACTACGTCGGGGCGCTCATGCAGTGGCGCGACCTGCAGGACGACCACGACGCCATCTACTGCGTGGTCGACATGCACGCGATCACGTCCCCGCAGGACCCCGCGGAGCTCCGCGCGAGCACCCGGGCGACCGCGGCGCAGTACATCGCCTCCGGCATCGACCCGACGAAGTCGACCCTGTTCGTGCAGTCGCACGTGCCGGCGCACGCCGAACTCGCCTGGGTGCTGAACACCCTGACGGGGTTCGGCGAGGCGAGCCGCATGACCCAGTTCAAGGACAAGTCGGCACGGCAGGGCGCCGAGGCGGCCTCGGTCGGGCTCTTCACGTACCCGGTCCTCATGGCGGCGGACATCCTGCTCTACGACACCGCCGTGGTGCCGGTCGGCGACGACCAGCGACAGCACGTCGAGCTGACGCGGGACCTGGCGACCCGGTTCAACTCCCGCTTCGGCGACACCTTCGTCGTCCCGAAGGCGCAGATCGGCACCGAGACCGCACGCATCTACGACCTGCAGGACCCGACGAGCAAGATGAGCAAGTCCGCCGCGTCGGACAACGGCCTCATCCGCCTGCTCGACGACCCGAAGCGCACCGCGAAGAAGATCCGCTCCGCCGTCACCGACACCGAGCGCGAGATCCGGGCCGACCGCCAGGAGAAGCCCGGCGTGACCAACCTGCTCGCGATCCTGTCGGCGTTCACGCGGACCCCGGTCGCGTCGCTCGAGGAACAGTTCGTCGGCAAGGGCTACGGCGACCTCAAGGGTGCCGTGGCCGACGCCGTCGTCGCCGAGCTCGAGCCCGTGCGCGCCCGGACGCTCGAACTGCTCGACGACCCTGCGGAGCTCGACCGGCTGCTCGCCGTCGGCGCCGAGCGTGCCGAGTCCATCGCGCAGGCCACGCTCGCCCGCGTGTACGACCGCATCGGCTTCGTGCCCCGCTCGCGCGGCTGACGATGCTCCCCGTGACGCTGTCGTCGGACCGGGTGCACCTCACGGTGCCGACCCGGTACGACACCGCGGCCATCACGCGGGGCTGCCAGGACCCGTCGGTCGTGCGGTGGACGACCGTCCCGACGCCGTACACGGACCGCGACGCGCAGACCTTCGTCGACGCGCTGGTCGGTCCGGGGTGGGCGTCCGACCGCGAGTACACCTGGGGCATCCGGCGCCCGGGGTCGACGTGGCTCGAGGGTGTGGTGTCGTTCCGCACCGAGCACCGCGACCTCGGCTTCTGGCTCGCACCGACGGCCCGTGGCGAGGGGCTGATGCACGCGGCGGTGGAGCTCGTCGTCGCGTGGGCGTTCTCCCAGGGGGCGCCCGACGTGTACTGGGAGTGCTACGAGGGCAACGTCGGCTCCGCCTCGGTGGCCCGCGCCGGCGGCTTCGCGTTCACGGGCACCGGGACCGCCCGGATCCCCGACCGGGACGGCGGGCCGACGACCGCGTGGACCGGCCTCCGTCGCGCCGACGGCGTCCCTGCGTCCGACCTGCCCTGGCCCGCGGCGTCGTTCGCTGACAGGGGACAGCAAGGTGACGCGTCATCGACGCCTCGTCGGTAGTGTCGGAGCGTGATGTCGCCGTCCGACCCGCGCGCCCGCCCCGAGGAACTCCGGGCGATGCGCCGCGCCCTCGAGCTCGCCGCGCTCGGACCGGTCGTCGGTGACCACGCCCGCGTCGGTGCCGTGCTGCTCTCCCCCGCCGGGGACGTCCTCGCCGAGGGCTGGCACAAGGGCGCGGGGACCCCGCACGCCGAGGTCGACGCGATGGCGAAGGTGCCCGCTGAACAGCTGCGGGGCGCCACCGCCGTCGTGACGCTCGAGCCGTGCAACCACGTCGGTCGCACCGGCCCCTGCGCGCTCGCCCTGATCGAGGCCGGCGTCGGCCGCGTCGTCTACGCCGTCGACGACCCGGGTGAGCAGGCGAGCGGCGGGGCCGAGCGGCTGCGGACGTCCGGCGTCGAGGTCGTCAGCGGCGTCCTCGCCGACGAGGCCGAGGCGTTCCTCGAGCGCTGGCTGCTGTCCGTCCGCACCGGGCGCCCGTGGGTGACCGTGAAGTGGGCGTCGAGCCTCGACGGTCGCGCGGCCGCCGCCGACGGCACGAGCAAGTGGATCACCGGCGCGGCAGCCCGACAGCACGTGCACGAGCAGCGTGCCGCCCACGACGCGATCCTGGTCGGCACCGGCACCGTGCTCGCCGACGACCCGAGCCTCACCGCACGCGGCGACGCCGGCGAACTGCTCGCCGACCAGCCGCTCCCCGTCGTCGTCGGCGACCGCCCGGTACCCGACGACGCGGCCGTCCGACGCCACCCACGCGGCCTGCTCGCCCTGCCGGGGCACGACCTCGCCGCCGCGCTGCGCACCCTGCGTGACCACGGCGTGCACAGCGTCCTCGTCGAGGGCGGTCCCACCGTGGCCTCGGCGCTCGTCGCCGCGGGCCTCGTCGACGAGCTGCTCGTGTACCTCGCGCCCGTGCTGCTCGGTGGCCCGCGCGTCGCGATCGGTGACGTCGGCGTGGGAAGCATCGGCGACCGCCACCCGTTGGACATCACATCGACCACCAGCCTGGGACCCGACCTCCTGGTCCGCGCTCGACCCCACCGCGCCCGGACCGCCCGTGCCGACGACGCGACGTCGACGGCCGCGACGACCAGGACCGCCGACCAGGCACAGAACGACCGGAGCACCCCATGACCGACGCCCTCACCTCCCCCACCCCGGGCAGCCCGGTGCAGTTCGAGGTCGCGACCACCGTCCCGACCACCCACGGCACGTTCGAGATGCGGGCCTACCGCGACCTCGTCACGAGCGCCGAGCACGTCGCGATCATCGCCGCGCTGCCCGACGGATCGGCCCCCGGGGACGACGCCCTGGTCCGCGTGCACTCGGAGTGCCTGACCGGCGAGGCGTTCGGGTCGCTGAAGTGCGAGTGCGGGCCGCAGCTCGACGCCGCGCTCGACACCATCGCCACCGAGGGCGGGGTCGTGATCTACCTGCGCGGGCAGGAGGGACGCGGCATCGGGCTGATCAACAAGCTCAAGGCCTACCGCCTGCAGGAGGACGGTCTCGACACGCTCGACGCGAACCTCGCGCTCGGACTGCCGGCCGACTCCCGCGAGTACGGCGGCGCGGCGGGCATCCTCACCGACCTCGGCATCGCCCGCGTCCGACTGCTCTCGAACAACCCCGAGAAGCGTCGGCAGCTCGAGGAGCACGGCATCGCGGTGTCGTCGCTGGTCCCGCTCGTGGTCGGCGTCGTCGCGCAGAACGCCGGGTACCTCGACACCAAGCGCGACCGCATGGGCCACCAGCTGCCCGCGCACCTGGAGACCGGCGCGACCAGCTGACGGGGATGGCCGGCTGACGGCGGTGGCCGGCTGACGGCGGTGGCCGGCTGACGGCGGTGGCCGGCTGACGGACGCTCCGCGGCGCGCGGACGCTGCCTCGGGCCTCCCGGCCGATTTCCAGCTGCGCGACGGGTGTCGTAAGGTGAGGGTTCCGTCACGAGCGGTCCACCACCCACCGAACGCACCCGGTCCGAGTCCGCGCCACCCCGCGCGACCGACCGGTGTCCGCAGCCTCGGTACACCGCCGCGCTCCTCGTGAGTGCTCCCCTCGGAGTCCCCGTACATGACCGCCGCCCCGGCACCCGCCGCCACGACCGACACGAAGGCCACCGGCAACCCGCGCTCCCGCGTGATCATCGCCAGCCTCGTCGGAACCTCCATCGAGTTCTACGACTTCTACGTCTACGCGACCGCCGCCGTCCTCGTCTTCCCCACGCTGTTCTTCCCCAACGAGGACCCGACGGCCTCGCAGCTGTCGTCCTTCGTCACGTTCGCCCTGGCGTTCTTCGCCCGCCCGGTGGGGTCGATCGTCTTCGGCCACTTCGGCGACCGTGTCGGTCGCAAGGCCACCCTCGTCGCGTCGTTGCTCGTGATGGGGACGGCGACGTTCCTGATCGGCTGCCTGCCGACCTTCGCGTCGATCGGCATCTGGGCACCGGTCCTGCTCGCCGTGATGCGCTTCGCCCAGGGCGTCGGGCTCGGCGGCGAGTGGTCCGGCGCGGCGCTGCTCGCGACCGAGAACGCGCCGAAGGGCAAGCGCGGCGTGTTCGGGTCGATGCCGCAGCTCGGCGCCCCGATCGGCTTCCTGCTCGCGAACGGCCTGTTCATCGCCATCAACGCCGCGATGCCCGCCGGTGCGGACGGCACCCCGAACGCCGACTTCCAGGCGTGGGGCTGGCGCATCCCGTTCCTGCTCTCGGCCGTTCTCGTGATCGTCGGCCTCTACGTCCGGTTCAAGCTCGTCGAGTCCACGGTGTTCCGCGGCGTGCAGGAGTCCGGCTCGGTCGCCAAGGTGCCGCTCGGACGGGTGTTCCGCACCTCGTGGAAGGCCCTGATCGTGGGCACCTTCGGCATGGTCGCGACCTACGTGCTCTTCTACTTCATGACGACGTTCACGCTGTCCTACGGCACCACCGCCGCCGAGGCCGGCCCGCTGGTGCCGAAGGTCGGCCTCGGGTACAGCCGGGGCGAGTTCCTCACGCTGCTCATGATCGGCGTCGTGTTCTTCGGCGTCTTCACCCCGATCGCCGGGTGGCTCGCCGACAGGTACGGCCGCCGACGCACGCTCATCCCCACCACGATCGGCATCGCCCTGTTCGGCCTGACGTTCCAGTTCTGGTTCGCCGCGTCGACCGGGCCGATCACCGTCGTCACGTTCCTGGTCGTGGGGCTCTCGCTCATGGGCCTGACGTTCGGTCCGATGGGGGCCCTGCTGCCGGAGCTCTTCCCGACGAACGTCCGCTACACCGGGTCGGCGATCGCCTACAACGTGGCGTCGATCCTCGGGGCGTCGCTCGCACCGACGATCGCCCTGGCGCTGTGGCAGCCGGACGGCACGATCGTCTGGGTCGGGCTCTACCTGACGCTCGCCGCCGTGGTGACCGTGGTCGCGCTCTTCTTCGTCCGTGAGACGAAGGGTGCGGGGCTCGACGAGGCCGACGCAGCCGGCTCGCCGGACGCTGCTCCGGCAGACGTGCGGGCATGACCGGCGCGTCCTGACGCGACCACCCGACGGACGGGAGGCGCGGTGCCGGTCCGGCACCGCGCCTCCCGTCCGTCGCGTCCAGGGTCGCGCGCGCGATGTCGCCTGCGCGTGCTGCCGCTGTGGGACGACACCCCCGACGTCGTCCGACAGCGGGGATGTCGTTCAACGGCGAGACGACCAACACGACGCCGCGCACCACGCTCCCACGGGACGGTGCGAAGATGGACGACGGCCGCCAGCACACCCCGCACGGGCGGCAGGAACCAGGAACGATGAGCCTCTTCTCCGCACGCCGCAAGCCGTCCGAGGGCCCACGGGCGAGCTTCGGCCGCCTGCTGACCTACCTGTTCGAGAACAAGCCCGCGATGGCCCTGATCATCGTGCTGAGCGTCCTCGGAGCCGGCGCCTCGCTCGCGCAGCCGTTGCTCGTCAACCAGGTCGTCACCGCCGTGCAGCACGGCGAGACGCTCTCGATCCTGGTCTGGGCGCTCGTCGCCCTCGTGCTCGTCTCGGGCGTGCTGAACGGCGTGCAGCACTTCCTGCTCCAGCGCGCCGGTGAGGGCGTGGTGCTCTCCACCCGCCGCAAGCTCATCGCGCGGATCCTCAACCTGCCGATCTCGGAGTTCGACACCCGCCGCACCGGCGACCTCGTGTCCCGCGTCGGCAGCGACACGACGCTCCTGCGCGCCGTGCTCACGCAGGGACTCATCGAGTCGATCGGTGGCGCCCTGACGTTCGTCGGCGCGATCATCGCCATGGCGGTCATCGACCCCCTGCTCCTCGGCATCACCGTCGTCATCGTCCTCGTCGCGATCGTCGTCGTCGGCGGGCTCAGCCGACGCATCCGCGTCGCGTCGAAGCGTGCCCAGGAGAAGGTCGGCGACCTGACCGCGGCGGTCGAGCGGGGCATCGGTGCCGTCCGCACGATCCGTGCCGCCGGGGCCACCGGCCGCGAGGTCGCCGAGGTCGACGGACACGCCACCGAGGCCTACCGCCGCGGCCTGGACATCGCGAAGATGTCGGCGTTCGTGGTGCCGGTCGCGAGCATCGTGATGCAGGTCGCGTTCATCGCCGTGCTCGGGGTCGGGGGTGCACAGGTCGCCGCGGGGCAGATCACCATCGCCACGCTGATCACCTTCATCCTGCTGCTCTTCATGATGGTCATGCCGCTCGGGCAGGCCCTCGGCGCAGCCGTCGCGGTCGCGCAGGCACTCGGCGCCCTCGGCCGCATCGAGGAGATCCTGCACCTGCCGACGGAGGACCAGGACGACGGTGCCGTCCGGGTCGCCGCGGCGACGGAGACCGACGACGCGATCGCGTTCGAGCACGTGACGTTCCGGTACGCGCGGGCTGCGGATGCGACGGGCGCGGACGGAGCGTCGGGCGCGGACGGCGCGACGGGCGCGGACGGCGCGACGGGCGCGGGCAGCGCGACGGACCGGTCGGGAGGCTCGGGTGCCGTCGACGCCGCACCCTCCGCCGAGGACGTGGTGCTGGACGACGTGTCGTTCCGCGTGCCCCGCGGCGCGCGGGTGGCGCTGGTCGGCCCCTCCGGGGCCGGCAAGTCCACGACGCTCGCGCTCATCGAGCGCTTCTACGACCCGACCTCGGGCGTGATCCGGCTCGGCGGCGTCGACGTCCGCGGGCTCGACCGCGCCGAGCTCCGCGCGCAGATCGGGTACGTCGAGCAGGACGCCCCCGTGCTCGCCGGCACCATCCGGGCGAACCTGCTGCTCGGCTCCCCCGACGCGTCCGAGGCCGAGTGCGTCCGGGTGCTCGAGGCCGTCAACCTCGGCGACGTGCTGCACCGCGACCCCCGCGGGCTCGACGCCCAGGTCGGTGAGGACGGCGTCATGCTGTCCGGCGGTGAGCGGCAACGGCTCGCGATCGCCCGAGCGCTGCTCGCCGCTCCCCCGATCCTGCTGCTCGACGAGTCGACGTCCTCGCTCGACGGGGTGAACGAGCAGAAGATGCGGCTCGCGATCGACGCCGTCGCGGCCGACCGGACGCTGCTCGTCATCGCCCACCGGCTGTCGACCGTCGTCGACTCCGACGTCATCGTCGTGCTCGAGCACGGTCGTGTCGTCGGCACGGGCACGCACTCGGAGCTCGTGCAGTCCACCCCGCTCTACCGCGACCTCGCGAAGCACCAGCTGCTCGTCTGACGTCGATCCCGCGGAACGCAACGTCGGCGGTTCCTCGCAGGGCTGTACCGCTGCGAGGAACCGCCGACGTTGCGTCGTGCGGAGGGGGGTCAGGCGGCGAAGGGGTCCGGCGTGAGGACGTAGACCGACTCCAGGTACTCCTCGAGGCCCTCGTGCGAACCCTCGCGGCCGAGCCCCGAGGACTTGACCCCGCCGAACGGGAACGCCGCGTTCGACACGACGCCCGTGTTCAGCCCGAGCATGCCCGTCTCGAGACGCTCGGCGAGCCGCTGACCGCGCCGGAGGTCGGTCGTGAACGCGTACGCGACGAGCCCGTACTCGGTGTCGTTCGCGAGGCGGATGCCCTCCTCCTCGGTGGCGAACCGCGTGATCGACACGACCGGCCCGAAGATCTCGGTGGTGAGGATGTCCGACCCCGGCGGGACCTCGTCGAGCACCGTCGGTGCGTAGAACGTGCCCGGACGGTCGACCCGCTCCCCGCCGGTCACGAGCCGGGCACCCCGCTGCACGGCGTCGTCGACGAGCCCGGCGGCCTTGTCCACGGCGCGGTCGTCGATCAGCGGACCGATGGTGGTCCCGTCCTCGGTGCCCCGGCCGATCCGCAGTCCGTCGACCTTCGCGGTGAGCGCCGCGGTGAAGGCCTCGGCGATGCCCTCCTGCACGAAGAAGCGGTTCGCCGCCGTGCAGGCCTCGCCGACGTTGCGGAACTTCGCCTGCATGGCCGCCGTGACCGCCTCGTCGAGGTCGGCGTCGTCGAAGACGAGGAGCGGAGCGTTGCCGCCGAGCTCCATGCTCGTCTTGAGGACGTTGTCGGCGGCCTGCTTGAGGAGTGCCGATCCGACCGGCGTCGAACCGGTGAAGGTGAGCTTGCGCAGTCGGCGGTCGGCGATGATCGGCTCCGACAGCGCCTTCGCATCGCGCGAGGGCACCACGTTGAGCACACCGTCGGGCAGCCCGGCGCGGCGGAACAACTCGACCAGGAAGAGCGTCGTGAGCGGCGTGAGGTCCGCCGGCTTCAGCACGACCGTGCAGCCGGCCGCGAGTGCCGGGCCGATCTTGCGCGTCGCCATCGCGAGGGGGAAGTTCCACGGCGTGATCGCGTAGACGGGACCGACGGGGCGTCGGAGCACGATGCCGCGTCCGGTGCCCTCCGGGTTGGTGCGGTAGTCACCCGAGATGCGGACGGCCTCCTCCGAGAACCACCGGAGGAACTCGCTGCCGTAGGCGACCTCGCCCCGGGACTCGGCGAGGGGCTTGCCCATCTCGAGCGTCATCAGGGCGGCGAGGTCGTCCTCGTGCTCGTGGGCCAGGTCGAACGCCCGGCGCAGGATGTCCGACCGTCGCCGCGGCGCGGTCGAGGCCCAGGCCTCCTGCGCGGCCACGGCGGCGTCGAGGGCGGCGATGCCGTCCTCGGGCGTCGCGTCGGCGACCTCGGCGAGGACCTCGCCCGTGCTGGGGTCGCGGACGGGGAAGGTCGCGCCGCCGCTCGCGGCGCGCCAAGAGCCGCCGATGAAGAGTCCGGTGGGGACGTCGGCGACGGTGACGTGGTCGTCCGAGACGGTGGTGGTCGGGCCGGCCGGGGTGGGTCCGCTGGCCGTGGTGGTGGGTGCGGTCACAGTACTGCTCCTCCGGGGTTCGCGAGCCCCTCGTCCATGTCGCTGTGGTCGACGTGCCCGCCGACCGCGCTGATCTCGTCCAGGGCCCGTGCGCTGCGGTCCGGGTCCACCCCGGCCACGAGGTCGTCGTAGACGGCGACGTCGTACCCGGCGGCCCGCGCGTCGAGCGCCGTGGCGCGCACGCAGTGGTCGGTGGCGATGCCGACGATGTCCACCGTCGTCACCCGACGGTCGGCGAGGAGGTCCGGCAGCGCGGTGCCGTCGTCCGTGCTCGCCTGGAACGCCGAGTAGTCCGGCCGGCCCCGCCCCTTGAACACGTCGACGTCGATGACGCTCGTGTCGAGGTCCGGGTGGTACGCCGCACCGGGCGTGCCGCCGACGCAGTGCACCGGCCACGTGTCCACGAAGTCCGGCCCCTCGGGTCCGGCGAAGTGTCCGCCGTTGTCGTCGTCGCCGTGGTGCCAGTCACGGGAGCCGACGATGAGGTCGTACTCGTCCGCGTGCCGACGGAGGAACGCGCTGATGCGCTCCGCGACGGCCGCGCCCCCGGTCACACCGAGCGCGCCGCCCTCCGTGAAGTCGTTCTGGACGTCGACGACGAGCAGTGCCCTGGCCATGCATCCATCCTGCACCCGGCACCCTGCGGCTTCGTGGACGTCAGGACGAGGTCAGGCTCCCACCGCACCGGTACGTCGCCGCGGTGACGGCGTCGAGCGCCGGCAGTGCCGCGGCACGCGGGGACCCGATCGCGTAGAACGCGAAGGTGAGACGTCGGCCGTCCGCCGCGTCGATGTACCCGCCGAGCGTGTTCGCGCTGTCGATCCACCCGGTCTTCGCGTGCACCTTGCCGCGCGCCACCGCGTTCTCCCCCGTGAACCGGCTCGACAGGGTGCCGGACACCCCGGCGACCGGCAGCGCCCCGGACAGCACGCCGAGGCCCTTCTCGCCCGCGGCGACCGCGACCATGAGGTGGGCGACGAAGGACGGCGACACCGCGTTCGCCGCGCTCTCCCCCGAGCCGTCCTTGATCGTGATGCCCGCGGGATCGACGCCGTAGCCGGCGAGTGCCTCCTGGTAGACGCCGGTCAGCGACGCCGCCGACCCGCCTGCACCGGACTCCTTCGACGAGACGCGCGCCAGCATCTCGGCCAGGGTGTTGTCGGAGTTCGGGATCATCTGCCCGATCAACGTCGACACCGGCTGCGAGGAGACCGAGGCGATCTGGTCCGTGCTCGTGGTCGCGCGCTGCACCACCTGCGCGTTCCCGGCTCCTGCGACGCCCGCGTTCGCCAGTGCCGTGCGGAAGGCTGCTCCGGCGCGACCGACCGGGTCGGTGGAGCGGGGCGAGGTCGCAGCGGCCGGGTTCGCCCGGTCGCCGTCGACCATGAGCGCGGTGACCCGGGGCTGGTACCCGATGGTGCGCTCGCTCTCCGGCCAGGTCGGGTCCCACGCGTCGGCGTCGTCCCAGTAGCTGTCGTCGGCGACGATCGTCGTCACCGGGGCGTCACCGAGGGCCGCCTTCACCTGCTGTGCGAGCTGCGCGAGGGTCGGCGCGCCCGGGTACACCGTGCCGTTGCCGGCCGAGAGCGTCGCATCGCCGTGACCGACGAGCGCGACGGTGCCGTCGGCCTCCTTCGTCACCGTGGTCGGGATGCGGTGGTCGCCGCCGAGGACCGCGAGGGCCGTGGCGCTCGTCAGCGTCTTCATCACGCTGCCGGTCTGTGCCGCCTCCTCCCCGTTCCGTGAGAACAGCGTCTCCCCGGACTCCGCGTCCATGACGAAGCCCTCGAAGGACCCGAGGCCGGCTGCCGAGGCCGCGGCGTCGATCGTGCAGGTCCGCAGGGCCGACGGGCCGGCGGCGTCGTCCGGCACCGAGCGGGACTCGTCCGTCGGCGTCGCACTCGGTGTCGCGGAGCTCCGGGGCGTGTCCGACGGCGCGGGCGTCGCGGCGGCCGACCGCGTCGCCGCGGACGGGCGGGACGGCATCGTCGCGGCAGCCACGGCGACCGAGGCGCCCGAGCCCAGCAGGAGGACACCGACGAGACCACCGGCGATCCACGGGACCGGTCGGCGAGCCGCGGAGCGGCGCAGGGACCCGACGGCGCCGCGGAGGCGTGCCGGGACGGACTTCGACGTGGGCTGCTGGTCGGACATCGCGACCGATCCTACGGAACCGCGGGAGGAGCCTCCAGACCGGATCGGTCGCCGGCGCACCCGCCGGCGCACGTCAGTCGGCCGACGGGTGCGTCAGATCCGTCGTCGTCGGCCGCGTAGCGGACGCCCACCTGCCGACGGGCCTCGTCCATGACGGCCGTGATCGCGATCGTCTCCTCGGGGTCCATCGGGCCACCCTCGTGCGTCCCGGAGGTGACCATCGCCTCGAACGCACGCGCCTCGTGGGCGTAGCCGGCGAGCTCCTCGCGCGAGTCGAACTCCTCGAGGACCGTGCCGTCGCGGTCACGGAGCCGCCACGTGGTGGGCGTGTACCAGGTGTCGTCGAGGTCGATGCGCCCGTCCTCGCCGATGATCGACGCGGTGTTCGGGCTCCGCAGGTCCAGGCTGAAGTGGATCATCGACTGGGCACCGCCCTCGTGGGTGAGCACCAGGCCCATCTGGGTGTCGACGCCCTGGTCGCTCAGCGTGCCCGCGGCGGTGACCGCGGTCGGCACGCCGAGCACGTCCACCGCGAACGAGATCGGGTACACGCCGAGGTCGAGGATCGCGCCGCCGCCGAGCGCCGGGTCGTTCAGCCGGTGGCGGGGATCGCTGGGCAGGGCCTGGTGGTGGGTGGCCTCGACCAGGCGCGGGCGTCCGATGCGCCCCTCGGCCACGAGCTCGCGGATCATCCGCATCTGCGGCAGGAAGCGGGTCCACATCGCCTCGGTCACGGCGACGTCGGCGCGGCGGGCGGCGTCGACCACCCGACGCGCCTCGGCCGCGGTGATGGTGAACGCCTTCTCGACCAGGACGTGCTTGCCTGCGGCTATCGCGAGCAGGGCGTCCTCGGCGTGACGCGAGTGCGGTGTGGCGACGTAGACGGCGTCGACGTCCGGGTCGGCGACCAGGTCCGCGTAGGAGCCGTGCGCGCGGGCGATGCCGTGCTCGGCGGCGAAGGCCTCGGCGGACTCACGCGTGCGGCTCCCCACCGCGACGAAGTCGATCCCCGCGGCGGTGCAGTCCGCCACGAACGAGTGGGCGATGCCGCCCGTACCGATGACTCCCCAGCGAACCGTCATGCCACCTGTCTACCAGCCGGTCGCCGGGCGACGACGCGGCGGGCACCTGTACGGACCCACATGGACCACTCGGCTGACCGACAACTAGCGTGCTGCTGTCCCCCGATCGGGGGCGGTCCCCGACTCGAAGGTCACCAGGTCTCCATGCGCCGATCCCTCCGCACCGCCGTCGCCACGAGCGCGGCACTCCTCGTCGTGTCCACCGTCCTCACCGCGGCGCCGGCCGACGCGCACGGCTGGACGCCGCCCGCTCACGGCCCCGACTCCTCGCTCGCCCCGAGGACGCACTTCACGATGGCCGCGGACGGCTCCTCCGGCGCCACCGAGGGCGGCGAGGGCATCCCGAACATCGACTCCGTCAAGAAGACCATCGCCACCTACTACGGCGACCCCGGCACCGGACTCGCGAACCGAACCGACTCCCCCTACGTCCGCGAGGTGCGGTCGATCGTCGACCGCGAGACGCGCCAGCTCCGCCGCATCCACGACCGCGCCGTCCGGCACGGGCAGCGCCCGGCGATCGTCCTCGACGCCGACGACACCACGCTGTGGACCTACGACATGGAGGTCGCGGACATGCACTTCGTCTTCGACCCCGCGCGCCAGGACGAGTGGGTGCAGGACCAGCGCTTCCCCGCGACCCCGTCCATGGTCGGCTTCGTGAACCGCGCGCAGGCGATGGGCTTCACCGTGTTCGGCCTGACCGGCCGCACCGACGACCAGAAGACGGCGACCGTGCAGAACCTGGCGAAGGTCGGCTACACGGCCTTCTCCGAGGACCACTTCTTCACGAAGTGGACGGGGACCGGCGCGTCCCAGCAGCCGTCCTGGATCACCTGCGCAGCCGCGAAGTGCACCACCGTCGAGTACAAGGCACTAACCCGGAAGCACATCGAGCAGGACCTCGGCTACGACATCGCACTGAACGTCGGTGACCAGTGGAGCGACCTGCAGGGCGGGTACGCCGACCGGACGCTGAAGCTGCCGAACCCCACGTACTCCCTGCCCTCGGCGGACCTGCCCGGCGTCCGCGAACCCCGCCTCGCCCCGAGGACCCACTTCACGATGGCCGCCGACGGCTCCTCCGGCGCCACGCAGGGCGGCGAGGGCATCCCGAACATCGACTCCGTCAAGAAGACCATCGCCACCTACTACGGCGACCCCGGCACCGGACTCGCGAACCGCACCGACTCCCCCTACGTCCGCGAGACGGCCCGGCTCGTGGCACGGCAGGCCCCCGCGATCGCCCGGCAGTGCGCCGTCGCCCGGCAGCAGCACCGCAACCCGGCGATCGTCCTGGACGCCGACGACACGACGCTGTGGACCTACGACATGGAGGTCGCCGCGATGCACTTCGTGTTCGACCCCGCACTGCAGGACGAGTGGGTGCAGGACCAGCGCTTCCCCGCGACGCCGGGCATGCCGACGCTCGTCGCCGCCGCGCAGCAGGCGGGCTGCACCGTCATCGGCGTGACCGGTCGGAACGAGGCGCAGCAGGACGCCACCATCGCGAACCTGCACGCCGTCGGCTACCCGCAGTTCGCCGCGACCACCGACGGGAACCGGACCTACTACACGAAGTGGACCGGCACCGGCAGCTCCCAGCAGCCGTCGTACGTGACCTGCGCCGCCGCGAAGTGCACGACCGTCGAGTACAAGGCGCAGACCCGGGCGCACATCGAGTCCCCCGCCGGCGGCGGGTACGACGTGGTCGCGAACCTCGGCGACCAGTACAGCGACCTGCTCGGCGGATCGTCGGACCGGAGCATCAAGCTGCCGAAGCCGGCCTACTACCTGCCCTAGCCGGACCGCTCGGCAACGACGGAACCCCCGGTCGGACACTGTCCGACCGGGGGTTCCGGTGTCGAGCCGCCTGTCGGAATCGAACCGACGACCTATTCATTACGAGTGAATCGCTCTGCCGACTGAGCTAAGGCGGCGGACGCTCCGTTCCCGGAGCGGCACGAGCAATGACTATACAGGTTCAGACGAGCGAACGCGAAACGAGCGCGCCGAGCTCGTCGAACGACCGCTGGAGCTCCTCGGTCAGCTGCGTCTCGGTGGCCCCGTCGGACCACTCCCACCAGGCGTGTCGGAGCGCTGCCAGCGCCACCACCGACGCCAGCCGGGCGCGGCGCCGCAGCGCGTCCGGGTCCGACGCCAGGTCCGGCTCCGTGTCCGCGAGCCGCCCCGCCACGGCCTCCTCGATCTCGGCCTGGAACTCCTTCATCGAGGCCATCCGCCGCGTGAACAGCTCCGGAGCGGCGCGGAGCACCTGCTGCCGTTCCGCGAGCAGCCCGCGTTCCTCCACCAGCTCGCCCGTCGCGTGCACGAGCAGGGTGCCGAGGTCGGACAGGAGCTCGCCGCTCGGTCCCCCGGCGCGGAAGGTGTCGAGCGCCGGTCCCGTCGGCAGCGTCGGGTCGTCCCCGAGGAGCGCCTGTTCCTTGCTCGGGAAGTAGTTGAAGAACGTCCGCGGGGACACGTCCGCTCGTCGGGCGATCTCGTCGACGGTGACGGCGGGCCAGCCGGAGTCGAGTGCGATCCGCAGGGCGGCCTGCTGGATCGCGAGACGGGTGGCGCGGCGCTTGCGCTCACGCAGTCCGGGTGCGGCTTCGGGCATGTCGCGATCTTCTCACGGTGGTCGGGGCGATCGGCTGCGGGGTCGCGCAGGGTCCGGTGGGTGGAGGCTGACCGGCCGGGAGGCTCGGCGCACGCCCGCCCCGCGACCCTGGTCGCCAGGGGTCCGGTGTCACGGCGGTCCGGGCCGCGCGGGTCAGGGTGGCGCGGGCCGCACGGGTCAGGGTGGCGCGGGCCAGCGGGTCGCGCGGGTCAGCGGGCCACGCGGGTCAGCGGGTCGCGCGGGCCACGGTCACGAGCAGCGCCTCGAGCGCGAGCAGTGCCGCGACGTTCGCCGCGATCCGCGAGCGGGCGAGCGACACCGCGTCGAGCACCTCGAGCGCCGCGGACGGCGGCACCACCTCGAGCGCCCGGTCCAGCTGGTCGCGCATCGACAGGTTCACCGGCTCTGCCGGCGCACCGAGGCCGAGCAGGAGCAGGTCGCGGTACAGCGACGAGACGTCGACGAGGATCCGGTCGAGTCCGTCGCGCAGGCTGCGGGTCGCCCGGCGCTTCTGGTCCTCCTCCAGCGCCCGCAGCTGCGACCGCAGCGCCGGTGGCACCGTGCCGCCCGGCTCCACGCCGAGTGACCGCAGGGCTGCGTCCCGCTCCTCGCCGTCCCGCTGCTGCGTGATCGCCTTGGCGTCCTCGTCGGCGACCGCCAGGAGCTCGGCGGCGGCCATCACGGCGTCGCCGACCGAGCGCACCCCGAGCACGGTCTCGAGTGTCCGGCGTCGGCGTGCGCGGGCGTCCTCGCTCGTCGCCAGTCGCTGCGCCATCCCGATGTGGCTCTGCGCCTGCCGCGCGGCATCGGTCGCGAGGGCCCGGTCGACCCCGGTCCGGGCCACGATGAGCTCCGCGACGGACGCGACGTCGGGCACCCGGAGCCGCACCGAGCGCACGCGGGACCGGATCGTCGGTAGCAGGTCCGCCTCGCTCGGCGCGCACAGGATCCACACCGTCCGCTCCGGCGGCTCCTCGAGTGCCTTGAGCAGCAGGTTGGAGGTGCGCTCCGTCATGCGGTCGGCGTCCTCGATGATCACCACGCGGTACCGACCGACCGAGGGCGAGTAGTACGACGACGTCACCAGCTGACGGATCTCGTCGATCGTGATGATGACGCGTTGTGTGGTGAGCACCGACACGTCGGGGTGCGTGCGCGCGGTGATCTGCCGCAGGGCGTGGTCGTCGTCCGCTCCGGCACCGACCAGGGCGGCAGCGAAGGCGGTGGCGACGTTCGACCGGCCGGACCCGGGCGGCCCGGTGATCAACCACGAGTGGGTCATGCCACCGGTCCCGTCGGGAGCCTCGGCCGCACTGCGCAGGGCCGCGACGGCGTCGTCCTGTCCGGTCAGGCCGTCCCACACGCTCACGAGGACATCCTGTCAGCAGCCACCGTCACGCCGGACCGTCCTCGTCCGCGATCCCGACGACGGCACCGACCGCGGCGCGGACCGCGCGGTGGACCGTGTCGGCAGGCTGCCCGGCGTCCACGACGAGGAAGCGTTCCGGCTCCGCATCGGCAGCGTCCAGGAAGGCCCGTCGGACGGTCTCGTGGAACGACGCCGCCTCGGACTCCAGGCGGTCGAAGACGTCGCCCCGAGCTGCCGCGACCCGGCTCCGCCCGACCGTGACGTCGAGGTCGAGCAGCACCGTCAGGTCCGGGAGCAGGCCGTCGGCCGCCCAGTCGGACACCGAGCGGATGCGCTCGGCACCCAGACCCCGTGCAACGCCCTGGTACGCCACCGACGAGTCGATGTACCGGTCCTGCAGGACGACCTCCCCCCGGGCGAGCGCGGGGCGGACGACCGTCTCGACGTGGTGCGCCCGGTCCGCGGCGTAGAGGAGGGCCTCGGCGCGCGCCGAGACGTGCCCGCGCTCGTGCAGCACCATCTCGCGGATGCGCTGCCCGAGCTCCGTGCCGCCGGGTTCACGCGTGCGGACGACCGTCCGACCGTGCTCCTCGAGCCATCTGCTGAGGAGCTCGGCCTGGGTGGTCTTGCCCGCGCCGTCGCCGCCCTCGAGCGTGATGAAGCGCCCGGTCACTTCTTCTTGGCCGCGGTCTTCCGCGCCGGCGCCTTCTTCTTCACCGGCCCCTTGGCACGCTTGTCCGCGAGCAGCTGCACGGCACGGGCGTGGTCGACGGTCTCGACGTCCTCGCCGCGCGGGATCGTCGCGTTCGTCTCACCGTCGGTGACGTACGGACCGAAGCGGCCGTCCTTCACCTTGATGGGCTTCCCGGACACGGGGTCCGCCTCGAACTCCTTGAGCGCGGCCGTGGCAGCGCGTCGGCCGCCGTACTTGGGCTGCGCGAAGAGCTCCACCGCACCGGGCAGGTCGATCTCGAAGATCGCGTCCTCGCTCGGCAGCGTGCGGGTGTCCGTGCCCTTCTTGATGTACGGGCCGTAACGACCGTTCTGCGCCGTGATGTCGTCGCCGGACTCCGGGTCCTTGCCGACGACGCGGGGCAGGTCGAGGAGCTTGAGCGCGGTCTCGAGGTCCACGGTCTGCGGGTCCATCGACTTGAAGAGCGACGCGGTGCGTTCCTTCGGCGCCGCGGCCTTCTTCGTCGTCTTCTTCGCGGGGGCCTTCGCGCCCTTCGCGGTGGTGGTCGCCTGGTCCGCGGCTGCGGGTGCTGCATCGGCGGCCGGCTCGGTGACCTCGCCCGTCGACGGGTCGACGGTCGGTTCGGGCTCGGGGGTGCGCTCGGTGACGTACGGCCCGAAGCGACCGTCCTTCGCCAGGACCTCCTTGCCCGTCTCGGGGTTGATGCCCACCACGCGGTCGCCCACGACGGGTGCCTCGACGAGCTCGCGGGCCTTGTCGGTCGTCAGCTCGTCGGGCGCCAGGTCCTCGGGCACGTTGACGCGACGGGGCTTCTCGGGGTCGTCGCTCGGCACCTCGATGTAGGGGCCGTACCGCCCGATCCGCAGGGTCAGACCCGGCGCGAGCTCGACGGAGTTGATGTCGCGCGCGTCGATCTCGCCCAGGTTGTCGATGACGGTCCGGAGCCCGCGGTGGTCGTCGCCGCCGAAGTAGAAGCCCTTGAGCCAGTCGGTGCGGTCGGCGTCGCCGCTCGCGATGCGGTCGAGGTCCTCTTCCATGCCGGCGGTGAAGTCGTACTGCACGAGGTCGCCGAAGTGGTCCTCGAGGAGCCGGACCACGCTGAACGCGATCCAGTTCGGGACGAGGGCACTCCCGCGCTGCGTGACGTACCCGCGGTCCATGATCGTCGAGATGATGGCGGCGTAGGTCGACGGACGACCGATGCCGAGTTCCTCGAGCGTCTTCACCAGGCTCGCCTCGGTGTAACGCGGCGGAGCCGACGTGTCGTGGCCCTTGGCCTCGACCTCGGTGACGCCGAGGTGGTCGCCCTCGGCCATCTGCGGGAGCTTGGCATCGCCGTTCTCGCCCCCGCCGTGGCGCTCCTCGTCGCGGCCTTCCTCGTAGGCGTTGAGGAAGCCGCGGAAGGTGATCACGGTGCCCGACGCGGTGAACTCGGCGTCCGTCCCGTTCGCCGTCGAGGCGACCCCTGCGACGCTGTCGGTCGACGTGATGCCGAGGACGACCGACGCGGTCGAACCCTTGGCGTCGGCCATCTGCGAGGCGACCGTCCGCTTCCAGATGAGGTCGTAGAGCTTCCAGTCGTTGCCCCGCAGCACGCCGTTCATCTCGGACGGGGTGCGGAACGTGTCGCCGGCGGGGCGGATGGCCTCGTGGGCCTCCTGCGCGTTCTTGCTCTTGCCGGCGTAGCTGCGTGGCTTGTCGGGGATCGTCTCCGGCCCGTACAGCGCCGAGGCCTGCTTGCGCGCGGCGGTGATCGCCTGCTGCGACAGCGACGAGGAGTCCGTACGCATGTAGGTGATGTGGCCGTTCTCGTACAGCGACTGCGCGACGCTCATCGTCTGCCGAGCGGAGAAGCGGAGCTTGCGAGCCGCCTCCTGCTGCAGGGTCGACGTCGTGAACGGTGCGGCGGGCCGACGGGTGTACGGCTTCGACTCGACGCTGCGGACGACGGCGTCGCCGGCCCGCTCGAGCACGGTGGTGAGCGCCGCGGCCGAGGCCTCGTCCAGGCGGACGGCCTCGCCCTTGAGCGAGCCGCGGTCGTCGAAGTCGCGACCCGAGGCGACACGGGTGCCCTGCAGTCGGGCGAGGCGCGCCGTGAAGGCGGTGTCGCCGACCTTCTCGAACCGAGCCGTCAGGTCCCAGTAGTTCGCCGACACGAACGCCAGGCGCTCGCGCTCCCGGTCGACGACGAGTCGCGTCGCCGCCGACTGCACACGACCGGCGGACAGCCCGGGGCCGACCTTGCGCCACAGCACCGGCGAGACCTCGTACCCGTAGAGACGGTCGAGGATGCGGCGGGTCTCCTGCGCGTCGACCAGGGCGGTGTCGAGCTCACGGGTGGCCTCCTTCGCACGCTGGATGGCCTCCTTGGTGATCTCGTGGAACACCATGCGCTTGACCGGCACCTTCGGCTTGAGCACCTGCAGGAGGTGCCACGCGATCGCCTCGCCCTCGCGGTCCTCATCTGTTGCGAGGAAGAGCTCGTCGGCGTCCTTCAGGGCGCGCTTCAACTCGGTGACGGTCTTCTTCTTCGCGTCGGAGACGACGTAGTAGGGCTCGAAGCCGTTGTCGACGTCGACCGAGAACTTCCCGAGGGAGCCCTTCTTGAGCTCAGCCGGCAGGTTCTTGGGCTCGACGAGGTCGCGGATGTGTCCGACGGACGCCTGGACCTCGTATCCGTCGCCGAGGTATTGCGCGATCGTCTTCGCCTTCGCAGGGCTCTCGACGATCACGAGCTTCTTCGTGCCTGGCACGTGACTCCTTGATCGATGGTGCGCGCCGGCCCAGGACCGCAACGGTGTCCGGGTCGACCGGGACAACGGTGACCGGGGGCCGACGTGCACACCATACACACACTGGTCGGGCAGCCCGCGTGGCGGCCCGGCGACGGCCACTGCGCTCACGGCGAACGGTCCGGAGCCCGCCACCGTCCGGACCCGGGCGGCGGAGCCCGCGGTGGCGCAGGCGTCGAGTGCGGCACCGTTGGCGCGTGCCACGCGTCCGGCGACGGCGCAGGGGGCGCCGGGAAGACGGTGCACGAGCACCGCAGCGGCGGCGAGCACTGCGGCGTCGGCGGCGGTGCGCGTCCGTTCGAGCAGCACGCGCGTCCGAGCACCGGCGAGCGCCGCGGAGCCGACGAGCAGCGCGAGCGCCAGCACGGCGACGAGGGCGACGGTCACCGAACCGCGGTCCGGTGCCCTGCGGACCGCGACGGTCCCGGTCGGCCGCACGCGCCGGTCGGGTCCCGACGGCCGCGTCATCCGCCCCCTCCTGCCGCGCAGCCGGTCGCGCGGAGCGGCAGGACCGCGAAGGGACCGGCCGGGGTCCCCTGCACGTCCACGCACACCAGACCGTCCTCGTGGCGGACCCGTGAGGTGGAACCGGGCACGGTGGCGAGTGCCGCGGCGGCCGTCCGCTCGTCGTCGCGCCCGAGCGCCCGTGCCGCCGTGCCGGCGACCGACCCGAGCCGCCCGGCACGGTCGACCAGGACCACGCCGGCGACCAGGGAGACCAGGACGAGGGCGACGACCGGGAGCCCGACGGCGAACTCCACGGTCACACTGCCGCGGTCGGACGCGGACGGACGGAGCCCGGTCACGGGACCAGTGCCCCGCGGACGAGGTCGGTCAGGATCTGCTGTACCTCGCCCGAGCGCATCACGGCGACGAGCACACCGGCGAACGCCACCGCGGCAAGGATGACGACGGCGTACTCGGCGGTGGCCGACCCGCGGTCGTCCCCGGGGCGGCACCGACGACGTCCGGCACCGGGACGAGCGGGGACGTGCACGCTCGCGGCCCACCCTCGGGCGACGCCCGCCGTGTCTCCCGGTGACGGCACCGGCGCCGGGACCCGTGTCGGCTGCGGAGGTGTCGAGTCGGTCATGGTGTTCCCCTCTCTCTGTGGTGGTCCCACGTTCGCCCACCGGGGGCACCGTCTGACGCTCGGCGGGTCGGTCTGTGGACGGTTCAGCGGAGACCACCGACGGTGGAGGAGAGGACCCCGACCACGACCGGCACGACGCCCACCAGGACGAACGCCGGCAGGACGCACACGCCGAGCGGCAGCACGAGCCGGACGGCCAGTCGCTCCGCCGCAGCGAGGCCCGCCGCAGCGGCGTCGTCCCGGGCGTCCTCGGCAGCGGCGCGCAGCAGCTCCGCGGCGGGCACCCCGGCGCGACGACTCAGGACAAGCACCTCGTGCAGCCGCGCCGCCGCGACCCCGTCACCGGTGGTTGCTCCGAGGGCTCCGCGCACGGCTGCTTCCGCCGACTGCCACGACCCGCCGCCGGTCAGCGCCACCGCCCACGCGTCGAGCAGGATGCCCGGCACGTGCCCGTCCGGCGTCACGGCGTCGACCAGCCGTCGGGTCCAGCGCTGCCCGACGAGCACGAGTCCGGCCGCCGCTGCGCAGCAGATCCAGCCGACCGGCCGGGTGAGGAGCACGACGAACGCGTCCGCACCCCACACCGAACCGAGTCCGAGCCCGAGGAGCGGCAGCGCCAGCACGACCCGAGCACTCGTGCGCGGTCCGGAGAGGGCGACCCGGACGGCACGGTCGGACGCGGCCGTCCGGCGCATCGCCGCGGCCAGGGCGCGCAGGGCACCGGCAGAGGGCGCCCCGGTCCGTTCCGCCACCTGCAGGACGAGGCGGACGTCCTGCCAGGCGGGAGCGTCGGCCTCGGGCACGCCACCCACGAGGGCCCAGGCCCGAGGTGGTGGCACCCCCGCACCGACGAGCACCGCGACCCGGTCCAGCACGCGCGCGGCTCCGGCAGCGTCCGGACCGACCCGACCGCGGCGGCGACTCACGGGCCGGCGCGTCCGACCGGGCGGACCTCGAGCCGCCCGTCGCGGTCGATCCCGCACGTCCCGACCGCCGTGATCCCCCGCCACGACGACCGCCGCTCGACGTGCACGACGAGGTCGACCGCGCTGACGACCTGTCGCGCGAGCGCCTGCGGGACGAGACCGGCCAGTGCCCCGAGGGCCTCGAGCCGCGCTCCGACGTCGGCGAGACCGTTCGCGTGCAGGGTGCCGGCCCCGCCGTCGTGCCCGGTGTTCAGGGCCCCGAGGAGCTCACGGACCTCGGCACCCCGGCACTCCCCCACCACCAACCGGTCCGGGCGCATCCGGAGTGCCTCGCGCACGAGCCGGTCGAGCCCGAGCGCACCGGTGCCCTCGGCGGTCGCCTGTCTCGCCTCGAGCGTGACGACGTGCGGGTGCTCGACCCGGAGCTCCGCGGTGTCCTCGACCGTGACGATCCGCTCGTCGTGCGGCACCGCGCCGAGCATCGCCGCGAGCACGGTCGTCTTCCCGCTGCCGGTGGCGCCCGTGACCAGGACGTTGCGCCTCCGGGCGACCGCGTCCTCGAGCACGGCCCGGGGCACGACCCGGAAGGCACCGAGGCGTTCCAGGCCGGCGAGCGTCGGGCGCTCCGGTCGCGGCAGCCGGACGGACAGCGCGGTGCCGCCGACGGACACCGGCGCGAGGACGACGTGCACGCGCACCCCGTCGCCGTGCCGCACGTCGGCGCACGGCGTGGTCTCGTCGACGTGGCGGCCGCCGAGGGCGACGAGCTCGGCGGCGAGCGCTCGCGCACGCCGCTCCGGGAGCTCGGGGCGGACGCGTTCGAGGCCGCGACCCCGGTCGATCCAGGTGCCCTGCCCGCCGACGACGAGCACGTCGGTCGTCTCCGCGTCCGCGACCAGGGCCGCGAGCTCCTCGAACACCGACGGATCGAGGGCCCTGCGCCGCCGAGCACGCGCGGCGCCCGGCAGGAACGGCACGCCGCCCGGCTCAGCAGGGGCGCCGGGACCGGCGGCGTCGTGATCGGCCCCGGGGGCGTCGGCTCGGTGGCGGTGCATGCGGTCGACGCTAGGTCGGTCTGTGGCGGCCGCGGCAGGAATCGGTATGTCGTGTGGACGCCACCCGCTCGACACCCTCGGAGTGCCGTGTTGTACCCCGTTACGCAAAGCCGTACCCCGTTCGGTGTCCGCACGCGACCGCACGGAACCGACGGCACCGGGCCGGGCGGCCGGTCGCCCGGGCACCCTCCGAGCGGACGCCGTCGCGAGCGGCCCTGCAACGAGGACGTGGACAAGTCTGTCCACTCTTCGGCATCAGGACGCCGATCGAGCCGTGCCACGCGAGCACACTGCGCGACAGGCGTCGGGGAAAAAGAAGAGGCGGCACCTGTTGGGGGGAACCGGTGCCGCCTTGACATCGGTGGATTGGGGGGAATCCGGCCCGGTGCCACCGGAAACGAGTCCGGCAGGAACCACTGTACCCCAAGACGACCCGTGCTCGGCAACCCCTCGGCCGGAATGTCCGCGGGGCCCCGCAGCACGGTCCCGCACCGGGGGTAGTCTCCGACTGCACCCCAGCCGCAACGATGCGAGAGGACACCGATGTCCACACCGACCCAGGCCGACGAACGCCACGAGGACGGCCCGACCTTCGCTCCCCCGGCGGACTTCGTCGCGGACGCCGTCGCACGGGAGGACCTGCACGAGGCGGCCGCCGCCGACCGCGAGGCGTTCTGGGCGGACCAGGCCCGGACCCTGCTCGACTGGCGCACACCGTTCACCCGGACACTCGACTGGTCGGGCGCGCCGTTCGCGAAGTGGTTCGACGACGGCACCCTCAACGTGGCCGAGAACTGTCTCGACCGGCACGTCCGCGCGGGCAACGGCGACCGGGTCGCGATCCACTTCGAGGGTGCGCCGGGCGACACGCGTCGGATCACCTACGCGGAACTCACTGCCGAGGTGCAACGCGCCGCGAACATGCTCACCGACCTCGGCGTCGCGCAGGGCGACCGCGTGGTCGTCTACATGCCGCTGATCCCGGAGGCCGTCGTCACGATGCTCGCCGTCGCCCGGATCGGCGCCGTCCACTCGGTCGTCTTCGGCGGCTTCAGCGCCGAGAGCCTGCGCGCCCGCATCGAGGACGCCGGCGCGAAGCTCGTCGTCACCGCCGACGGCGGCTGGCGGCGCGGCGCGGTCTCCCCGCTGAAGCCCGCGGTGGACGAGGCACTGGCCGGCGAGGGCACCGACTCCGTCGAGCACGTGCTCGTGGTCAGGCGCGGCGGCAACGACATCGCCTGGAACGACCGCGACCTGTGGTGGCACGACGAGCTCGCGAAGGCAGCCCCCGAGCACGAGGCGGAGGCGTTCCCCGCCGAGACGCCCCTGTTCGTCCTCTACACCTCGGGCACCACCGGGAAGCCGAAGGGGATCGTGCACACCTCCGGCGGCTACCTGACACAGGCCGCCTACACGCACCGGAACGTCTTCGACATGCACCCGGAGAAGGACGTCTACTGGTGCACCGCCGACATCGGCTGGATCACCGGGCACTCCTACGTCGTCTACGGCCCGCTCGCGAACGGCGTCACGCAGGTGCTCTACGAGGGCACCCCGGACGAGCCGCAGCCCGGCCGCTGGTGGGACATCGTCGACAGCTACGGCGTCACCGTCCTCTACACCGCGCCGACCGCCGTCCGCGCCGCGATGAAGGCCGGCCGGCAGATCCCCGAGGCGCGGAGCCTCGAGTCCCTCCGCCTGCTCGGCAGCGTCGGGGAGCCGATCAACCCCGAGGCGTGGCAGTGGTACCGGCAGGTCATCGGCCACGACCGGACGCCGATCGTCGACACGTGGTGGCAGACCGAGACCGGCGCGATCATGATCTCGGCACTGCCCGGCGTGACGAAGCTGAAGCCCGGAGCCGCACAGACCCCGCTGCCGGGCATCGTCGCCGAGATCGTCGACGAGGAGGGCCACCGCGCCGACCCCGGCGAGAGCGGCTACCTGACGATCACGGAGCCGTGGCCGTCGATGGCCCGTGGCATCTGGAACGATCCCGACCGCTTCGTCGAGACCTACTGGAGCCGCTTCCCCGGCCGCTACTTCGCCGGGGACGGCGCGCGGCTGGACGGGCAGGGCGACATCTGGGTGCAGGGTCGCGTCGACGACGTCATGAACGTCTCCGGCCACCGGCTCTCCACCGCCGAGATCGAGTCGGCGCTGGTGGGGCACGAGGGCGTCGCCGAGGCCGCCGTCGTCGGTGCCGCGGACGAGACGACCGGCCAGGCCGTCGTCGCGTTCGTCATCCTGACCGCCGAGGCGTCCGAGGGCGCCGACCGCGACGCGGTCGCAAAGGAGCTCCGCGACTGGGTCGGCAAGCGCATCGGTGCGATCGCGAAGCCCCGGCAGGTCGTCGTGGTCCCGGAGCTGCCGAAGACCCGCTCGGGCAAGATCATGCGTCGCCTGCTGCGCGACGCGGCCGAGGGCCGTCGCATCGGCGACACGACGACGCTCGCCGACCCGACGATCATGGCGACCATCGCAGAGCTCATGTAGCCGGAACGACGCGAGCCGCGCCTCCCGACCGGTCTGGAGGCGCGGCTCGCGTCGGCTGCGTCGCCGACGGTCGGTCAGTCGGTGAGCTCCACCACCAGCTCGACCTCGACCGGTGCGTCCAGCGGGAGCACGGCCACGCCCACCGCGCTGCGCGCGTGGACGCCGGCGTCCCCGAACACCTCGCCGACGAGCGTCGACGCGCCGTTGGCGACCGCGGGCTGCCCGGTGAAGGACGGGTCCGACGCGACGAACACCGTCACCTTGACGACCCGGGCGACCCGGTCCAGCGACCCCGCGACCGACTGCACCGCGGCGAGGGCGTTGAGCGCGGCCACGCGCGCCTGGGCGGTGGCGGTGTCCGCGTCGACCGCGGCACCGACCTTGCCCGTGACCGACAGCGCCCCGTCGACGAAGGGCAGCTGCCCGGCCGTGTACACGTACTGCCCGGTGAGGACGGCCGGCACGTAGGCGGCGACGGGCGCAGCCACCTCCGGGATCGTCAGGCCGAGCTCCGCGAGGCGGTCGGCGGTGCTCACGCGTCGGCCTTCGGGCGCTTCAGGTAGGCGACGAGCCCGCCCTCGGGGCCGCTGACGACCTGGACCAGCTCCCACCCCTCGGAACCGAAGTTGTTCAGGATCGCGGCCGTGTTGTGGATGAACAACGGAGCGGTGAAGTACTCCCACTGAGTCATGCGGTTCCTTGCCAGCCTTTCAGTCGTGGGCGTCGTTTAGGCTGCATCCTATGTCTGCCCAGAAGTCTGCCTCGCGGACCAAGCCCGTCTCCGCGATCGGCGCCTTCGTCGGTTTCGTCGGTTTCAGTGCGCTCGCTGGTCTGCTGGTCACGATCGGGGTCACCCCGGCGATCGCCGTCGCCGGCGTCACGACGACCTCGACCATCGGCGTGTTCGAGTCCCTGCCGGAGTACATCGAGATCGGTGACCTCCCGCAGCGCAACGAGATCTACGCCTACGCGAACGGGCAACCGGTCAAGCTCGCGACGGTCTACGACCAGAACCGCGAGGAGCTCAAGTACGACCAGATCAGCGACCAGCTGAAGAACGCCGCGATCGACGGCGAGGACAAGCGCTTCTGGGACCACGGTGGCGTCGACATGACCTCGCTCGTCCGCGCCGGCGTCGGCAGCATCGCCGGCGGCCTCGGCGAGTCCGGCGGTGGCTCGACCCTGACGATGCAGCTCGTCCGCAACATCAAGATGCAGCAGGCCCTCGAGCTCCCGTCCGAGGAAGAGCGCCAGAAGGCGTACAACGACGCCGTCGAGCAGACCATCCCCCGCAAGCTCGAGGAGATGAAGCTCGCCATCGGCCTGGCGAAGAAGTACTCGCACAAGGAGATCCTGACCGGGTACCTCAACATCGCCTACTTCGGCGACCAGACGTACGGCGTGCAGGCCGCCGCACAGCACTACTTCAACAAGTCGGCGACCGACCTCACGCCGGCCGAGGCGGCCTCGATCCTCGCGATCGTGCAGTCCCCGAACACGCGCAACCTGGCGAACGAGAAGAACTACGAGGCGAACAAGGCTCGCCGCGACGTCATCCTCAAGTCGATGTACGCGCAGAAGCACCTGACCAAGGACGAGTTCGACAAGGCGATCGCGTCGGAGCCCAAGGACTACGTGCACCTGACCGAGCCGAACCAGGGCTGCCAGTCGGCGGCCGGCAACGGCGCGCAGTTCTTCTGCGACTACGCGGTCAAGGTCGTCAAGCAGATGTCACAGCTGGGCGGGACCCAGAAGGAGCGCGACCAGGCGTGGCGCAACGGCGGCTACAAGATCCAGACGACGCTGGACATCAACCTGAACGGGCAGCAGAAGGACCTGCTGAACACCTACGACCCGAACACCGAGTCGCGGCTGCAGCTCGGCGGCGCGCTCAACTCGGTCGAGGCGTCGACGGGGCGCATCCTGACGATGGCCCAGAACAAGGACTACGACCAGTCCCTGCAGTCCCCGCCGACGGCGACGTCCATCAACTACAGCGTCGACAAGGAGTACGGCGGCTCGATCGGCTTCCAGGTCGGCTCGACCTACAAGGTCTTCACGCTGCTCGACTGGCTCAAGGCCGGGCACGGCCTGAACGAGAGCGTGAACGGCACCCCGCACAACACGTCCCAGTGGACCCAGTGCGGCTCCACGATCACCTCGCCGTGGGCTCCGAAGAACGACTCCGCGGGTGAGAACGGCCAGTTCACAGTCGCCCGTGCCACAGCCCTCTCCGTGAACGCCGCGTTCGCGTCGATGGCCGCGAAGCTCGACCTGTGCGACATCCGGCAGACCGCAGTCGACCTCGGCGTGCACTCCGCCGACGAGAAGACGGAGCTGAACGCCTACCCGTCGTCGATCCTCGGGACCAACAACATCGCGCCGCTGACCATGGCGTCGGCGTACGCGACCATCGCCAACGGCGGGACCTACTGCGCCCCGATCGCGATCGACCAGGTCACCGACGCCTCCGGCAAGGAGCTCGGCGGCCAGCCGAAGCAGTGCAAGCAGGTGCTCGACCCGAGCGTCGCAGCCACCGCTGCGTTCGCGATGCGCGGCACGATCCAGTACGGCACCGCGCAGGGCGCCCAGACCCCGGACGGCACGCAGCTGTTCGCCAAGACCGGCACGACGGACGACGCCGACCAGATCTGGCTCGTGGGTGCGAGCTCGAAGGTCGCGACCGCCTACTGGCAGGGCAACACCGACGGGGCGAAGAACAACCTGCGCCACTACTACAACACCGCGGGGTACGGCTCCTACGCGTCGCAGCGTGCGCACGTGTGGCAGCAGGCGATGATCCCGATCAACCAGCTGCACCCGGCCGACCCGTTCCCGACGCCGTCGCAGACCGCGCTGCGCGGCAACAGCGTCAACGTTCCGGACGTCCGTGGGAAGACCGCGGACGCGGCCCGTGCGACGCTCGCCGGTGCCGGCTTCACGTACGTCGACGGCGGAGCCCAGCCCGGCGGCGGCACCCCGGGGACGGTCTCGTCGACCTCCCCGGGCCCGGGATCGCTCCTGTCGACGGGGTCCAGCGTGACCGTGTACACGACCGACGGCAGTCAGACGACGGTCCCCCAGGTCACCGGGAAGAGCGTCAGCGATGCGCGCGGCGCCCTGCAGGATGCCGGCTTCACGAAGATCGCGCTCTCGGACGGCTACGCGAAGGGCGACGGCGACAACAAGTGCAGCGTCGCCGCGGTCGACCCCGGTGAGGGCACCGCGGTCGGCAAGGACGCGACCATCACGCTGCAGCTGTTCGGCAACAAGAACGGCAAGGCCCCGAAGGAATGCCGGTGAACCGTGGTCGCGCCGCGCTGGGAGTGATCGCAGCGGGCGCGACCGTCGGAGCGGCGACGGCGGCGTGGGGTTCCCTCGTCGAACGTCGCCGCTTCGGCATCCGCTGGGAGACCGTCCCGGTGCTGCCGCCGGGGTCCCGGGACGTCACCGTCCTGCACCTCTCCGACATCCACATGGCGCCCTGGCAGGCCGACAAGCAGCAGTGGCTCCGCGACCTGAGCCTGGTCGAGCCCGACTTCGTCGTGAACACGGGCGACAACCTCGGGCACCCCACGGCCAACACCGCGGTCGAGTACGCACTCGAGCCGTTCCGCGGCGTCCCGGGCGCCTTCGCGCACGGTTCGAACGACTTCTACGGCCCCTCCCCGCGGAACCCGTTCAAGTACTTCACCGGCCCGAGCAGCCACCCCACCGGCCGCCGTCCGGTCGAGCTCGACATCGACCGGCAGACCGCGTTCTTCGAGTCGCTCGGGTGGCTCGACGTCAACGACCAGGCCCACGCGATCGAGCTCCGCGGATCGCGCTTCGAACTGTTCGGCACCTCGGACGCCCACCGCGACTGGGACCGTCTCGACCTGCTGCCGACCAACGTCGACGAGATGCGCAGCGCCGTGCCGTGGACCGAGGACGAGGACGGCCCCTCCCCCGTCGCGATCGGCATCACCCACGCCCCGTACCGGCGCGTCCTCGACGCCTTCGTCGACCAGGGTGCGGACATCGTCTTCGCCGGGCACACGCACGGTGGTCAGGTGCAGGTGCCCGGGGTCGGCGCACTCGTCACGAACTCCGACCTGCCCCGGCAGTACGTCAGCGGT
This sequence comes from Curtobacterium sp. MR_MD2014, assembly GCF_000772085.1. Taxonomy (NCBI): domain Bacteria; kingdom Bacillati; phylum Actinomycetota; class Actinomycetes; order Micrococcales; family Microbacteriaceae; genus Curtobacterium; species Curtobacterium sp. MR_MD2014. The sequence continues at coordinate 2,335,490 of NZ_CP009755.1, forward strand.
CTGCACCGTTGGCAGCACCGTGGACACTGGTCGTGGCTCGAGGTCTCGGCGGGCATCGGCACGTCGATCTACGCTCCGGTGCGGTTCTCCTGCCGCCCCGAGGCCGTGGTCGTGACACTCACCGCGAAGACCTCCTGACCCGAGCCGCCGCGACGCGCCCGGGTGTACCGCGAATGGTCGTGAGCACCCTCGAACGTCCGGTAGACTTTCCTGGTCGCTCCGATTCGGAGCAACCACACCGCGGGGTGTGGCGCAGCTTGGTAGCGCGCCTCGTTCGGGACGAGGAGGTCGCAGGTTCAAATCCTGTCACCCCGACACTGTGTTGAGACAGTAGAACAGCAGGGCCCTGATCCACTCGGATCGGGGCCCTGCTGCTTTCCCGGCACGCTCCTCTGCGTCTGTGTCCGGCGACACAACGCCCGGTCGTCGAGCACGTCGACGAGACGGAGGCCGCTACGCTCGCAACCGTCATGACGATCCCCGCCCCGCTCCCCACCGTCCTCGCGGAGATCGGCGCGCACTTCCCCGAGCTCGCCGACGACCCGGTCCTCGCGCAGAGCCTCCTGGACAACGTGACGTCCATGATCAGCGAAGCCCACGAGCGTTACGCGACCGGCGACGGGACCGCGAGCGTCGTGAGCGACCGGTACCTCGACCCCGAGCACCTCGCGACCGGCGTCCTGCACGCCGAACGTGCGCAGCACCCCGCCGGGGCCATGCTGGCGGCCGAGATGCTGTTCGACGCCTACCTGCCGGTCTTCGTCGACGAGGTCGGAGCGCGCACCACGGACGAGGTCCTCCGCGCCACCCGGGCACTGCACGCGGGCGTCTGGAGTCGGTTCCCCGCAGGGGCGATCGCGTACACGGAGGCACTCCGGCAACGGGTGACCTCGACGAACCTCGACTCGCGGGAGCAGATCGCCCGCGACCTGCACGACCGTGTCGCACACGGGGTGCTCGCGGGACTGCAGCGCCTCGACCTGGTGCTGCTCACCGACCCCGCGGAGGCAGAGCGGACCGCGCAGCTCGAGTCCGCGGCGCGGCTGCTCCGAGGAGCACTGACCGACGTGCAGGACCTCGCGCTCTCCCTGCACGCCAGGGTCGGCCAGGACCGGCTGGACGACGCCCTGCGGCGGCACGTGGACGACCTGTTCCCGGGGGACGACCGCCTGGTGATCACGACGACGGGCGTCGCCGGCACCCTGCCGAACTGGAAGGCCGAGGAGGCGCTGACGATCCTCCTCGAAGCGCTGACCAACCGGCGGAAGCACGCGCCCGGTTCCGCGGCGTCCGTCGAGTTCGCGTGGTCGCCGGGGACGGTGGTCGTGACGGTGCGGGACGACGGCCCCGGGTTCGCTCCCGACGCCGTCGCCGAGGGCCGCCTCGGGCAGCGCACCATGCGTGAGCGGGCCGGTGTGCTCGGCGCCCGACTGGACGTCGAGAGCGCCCCGGGCTCGGGCACCGTCGTCCGGCTGACCGTCCCGAGGGGAGCCATGTGACCGCCGTCACCCACGTCGCGATCGTCGACGACCACCGGCTCTTCCGCGAGGGGCTCGCCACGATCCTGGCGGCGGTCCCGACGATCCGGGTCGTCGCGCACGGGGAGCGCCCGTCCGACGTGCTCGACTCCCCCGAGGCGGCCGCGATCGACGTGCTCCTGCTCGACGTCGAGCTCGACGGGCCGCCGGCGCGGACCACCATCGCCACCGTCCGCCGCCGACACCCGCACATCAGCGTCGTCGTCCTGACGATGCACCGTGACGCCGTCCTTCGCCGCGCGCTGCTCGACGCCGGAGCCGTGGACTTCGTGACGAAGGACACCCCGAGCCGGGAGCTCGTCGACCGGATCGTCCGAGCGACCCGCAGGGGTGCGGGTCCCGTGACGTTCCCGGTCGACCTGGTCACCGACGCCCGCGCCGGGTCACCGCTCAGCGACCGCGAGCTCGAGGTGCTCCGTCTCGTCGCAGATGCGCGGTCGAACGCCGAGATCGCCACCGAACTCGGGCTCGCCGTCGGCACGGTGAAGCGGCACGTCTACAACGTCTACCGGAAGCTCGACGTCGGGACGCGTGTCGCCGCGATCACCGCCGCGACGCGCCTCGGGCTCCTGGCCTGACGGCTCCCACGGCCGGACGGCCGCAGCGGGCGTGTCCGTCCGCTAGACCGTCGCCCCCGCCGGCACCAGGCGGCCCTCGGCCTGCAGGGACGCCACCACGTCGAGCGCCTGGTGCCGGTAGCGCGCCTGGGCAGCACCGGGCGCGACGATCACCCCGTCGGCACCGGTGGACGCGACGAGCTCGTTGATCTTCGTGGCGACGTGCTCGCGGTCGCCGTAGGCCTGCCGCTCCGTCCGCGCGGCGATGAACCGGCGCTCGAGGTCCGAGAACTCGTACGCGCGGGCCTCGTCCATGGACACCGGCTCGGGCTTGGCACCCTGTCGCATGCGGATGAACGAGATCATCCCCGGAGCGCTCTGCTCCTCGACGATCGCAGGGTCCTCGTCGGTGACGACCTGCACACCGATGAGGGCGTTCGGGGTCTGCCGGAAGCGCGACGGGCGGAACGAGTCGCGGTACAGCGCGAGCGCCGCCTCCGTGTTGTCCGACGCGAAGTGGTGCGCGAAGGCGAACGACACCCCGAGCGCGCCGGCGACCTGGGCGCTGTAGCCCGAGGAGCCGAGCAGCCAGAACTCCGGCACGTCGCCGTAGCCCGGGACCGCGCGGATCCGCGACAGCGGGTTCGACGCGTCCATGCCGGTGAAGAACCCGATCAGGTCGGCGAGCTGCTGGGGGAAGTCGTCGACGTCGAGCCGGTCGGTGCGGCGCAGCGCCATCGCCGTCGCGCCGTCGGTCCCCGGGGCGCGCCCGATGCCGAGGTCGACGCGGTCGCCGTACAGTGCGCGCAACGTGCCGAACTGCTCGGCGATCACGAGCGGTGCGTGGTTCGGGAGCATCACCCCGCCGGAACCGATCCGGATGCGTGACGTCGCGGCGCCGACGGCACTGAGCAGCACGGCGGGCGCGGACGAGGTGATGCCCGGCATGCCATGGTGCTCGGCGACCCAGACACGCTCGTAGCCGAGCTGCTCGGCGTGCACGGCCATGTCGATCGACCCCTGCAGGGCCTCGGTGTTCGACTGGCCGTACTCGCGGGTGGCCAGGTCGAGGACGGACAGGTGCACGGTGGCGTCGCTCATGGGGACGACAACCGTCGCCGGCGTGCGCGCATTCCGCGCCACGGGCCGGCCTGGAGGCGCGCGGCGGCGCCGCAGCGTGCCTCCCGTCCGGCGGTGGCCCACCTGGCGGACGTGGGTCGGATCAGTGGGCGAGCTCGCCGTCGAGCCGGCCACCCGACTCGCTGAGGTAGCAGTTCGCGCAGAGCGACTCGTAGGTGACGTCGACCCCGTCGATCGCGACCTGGGACCCGTCGAAGACGAAGCGGCCGTCGACCTTGCGCGCGTTGAACACGGCCTTGCGGCCGCACCGGCAGATGGTCTTGAGCTCCTCGAGCGAGTGCGCGACCTCGAGCAGTCGCGCGCTGCCGGGGAACGCCTCGGTGCGGAAGTCCGTGCGGATGCCGTAGGCGAGCACGGGGACCTCGTCGAGCACGGCGACGCGGAGCAGGTCGTCGACCTGGCGCGGGGTGAGGAACTGCGCCTCGTCGACGAGCACGCAGCTCACCGGACGCACCATGCCGTCGAGCCGATCCGACTCGGGGTCGGTGGCACCGGCGTCGGCGACCGCGTGCCGGACGTCGTCGTGGGGCGCGAAGACGACGTCCACGGAGCGTGTGACGCCGAGTCGGGAGACGATCTCACGGTCGCCCTTGGTGTCCACCGACGGCTTCGCCAGCAGCACGCGTTGCCCGCGTTCCTCGTAGTTGTACGCGGCCTGCAGCAGCCCGGTGCTCTTGCCGCTGTTCATCGCGCCGTACCGGAAGTAGAGCTTCGCCACTACGCGAGGAACCCGTCCTCGGCGGCACGACGGATGAGGTCCGACTTCTTCGACGCGGGACGGCCGACCTTGCTGTACTTCTCGCGGACGCGGCGGAGGTAGGTCTTGGCGGTCTCGTACTGCACGTTCATCTGCGCGGCGACCTCGTTCGTCGAGTAGCCGGACACGTACAGGCGCAGTGCCTCTTCCTCGCCCGCACTGAGCTTCGGGCGCTGGTGCGCGCTCGCGCCGGTCGGCAGCGGGCGCCAGTCGCGCTGCGCCGGGGTCTCCCGCGAGACACCCATGACCTCGCGCGCGACGTCCATGACCTCGCGCATCGGCAGCGACTTCGACAGGAACGCGGCCGCACCGGCAGCCAGGGCACGGTCGCGGGACTCGCGGCTGTCGACGCTCGAGAGCACGATGACCTTCGCCCCGGCAGCACGGCAGGTGCGCACGCGGGCCTCGATCGACACCGGCTCCTTGAGCTGGAAGTCGAGGAAGACGAGGTCCGTCGGGAAGTTCTCGCTGTGCACCATCTCGAGCCACGTGTGGGCGGTGAGGGCGAGGTCGAAGTCGAAGGCGTTCACGGCGATCCAGCTCGACAGGCTGTCGAGCAGCACCTCGTGGTCGTCGAGGATCGCCAGCCGCACGCGTCGGGTTCCGGGCTGCGGGAGCGGTGGCACGCCCTCCGTGGTCCGGTTCGGGTCAGTGCTGGTCATAGGAGAACCTTAGTGCGAGGGACGATGGTCGGACGGCGACGTCGAGGTCGGGGAAGGTCACGCGGAGCACCGCGAAGTAGGGGTCGAACGTGCGGTGGATGCCGACGTCCGAGTCGTCGACCGCGAGCTCCGTGCGGACCTCGACGCGGTCGGGTGGCGCACCGGGCTCGCGCGAACGGCGGACCGTGGCACGGAACCGCGCGGGGTCCACCGTCGCTGCGCCGAGCGCCGCACGGAGGAACGTCCGGACGACGGTCCGCTGGTCGGTGTCGAGCGTCGCGATGAGGCCGTCCGGGTCGTCCACCGACTCGGCGGACCCGCCCTCGACGGCGACCGCGTACTCGAGCCACGTCCGGTCGGCGTCCGCGACCATGGCCTGCCGGATGCCGTCCGCGATGGAACGGGCGCGTGCGCGGTCGGCGTCGGTGATCACCTCACGCGTCCGGAGTTCGGCGAAGAACGGGGCGACGTCGCGCCCGAGGATGACGGAGCGGTCCTGCTGCACGCGCGCGGCGATGCCGTCCCGCTCGGCGCGCGCCACCGAGTACGAGCCCGCACGGATCTGCACGCGCTCCGCCAGGCCGCCGAAGGTCCACGCGAACACGACGGACGCCGCGGTGAGGACCAGCGTCGGCGCGGCGGCGAGGAAGGCGGCGACGGTCACCGGCACCTGGTGCGGGAACACCGCGGCGGCGGCACCCCAGGCAGCTGCGTCGACCGCCGCCAGGACGAGCCCGCCGACCGCCAGGTCCCGCCACGGCCGGTAGGGCGCGACCGTCACGATCCCGGTGGCGGTGAGCAGGCACATGAAGTCGTTGAGCGCGTTGCGGTCCGGCCCCCACTGCGCCGCGACGCTCGCGGCCGACGCTGCGCCGAGCAGCACGACGTGGAGCACGTACGCCCAGCGCGGGAACGGCGCCCGGAAGGGCGACGACGACGCGATCACGACCGCGCCCGACGCGCCCAGGAGCAGCACCGTGAGGGCGCTGAGCGTCGGGCTGCCGACCACGTCGCGGTCGAACACCGACACGAGCAGCGCCCACAGCACGCCGGCCGCACCGAGCAGGACGGCGAGGGGGCGGGAACCCATCGCGCCGAGCGGGTCCCACTGCTGTGCGGTCCGAGCGCCCCGGACGGCGGCCCGCACCGCGTCGACGCGACTCACCGGGCGGCTCCGCGGTCGGACTCACCCGTGACGGCGTACGACGCCGCGCCGCCGGTCCGTGCGCCACCGGTGTGCGCGCCGCCGGTGTGCGCTCCGCCGGTGTGCGCGCCGCCGGTGTGTGCTCCGTCGACGCGGGCCGCGTCCTCGCTCGTGTAGGGCACGGTCATCATGACGCTCGTCCCGGATCCCGGCGACGACCACACCTGGACGTCACCGCCGACCCGGCCGATGCGTTCCCGGACCGAGCCGCGCAGCCCCATCCGGTCGCTGCCGGTCTCCTGCTCGTCGAACCCGCGGCCGTCGTCGACCACCATCACCGTGCACGACGAGCCGTCGTCGAAGACGCTGACCTCGGCCTCGTCCGTCCCCGCGTGCTTGCGGACGTTCGCCAGGCACTGCCCGACGGCCCGGAGCAGTGCCGTCGCCGCCGACGGGTCGAGCCGCGCCAGGGCAGCCGGATCACCGGTGACCGCGACCGCGAGCCCCTCCGCCCGGTGCTCGTCCACCATCGCGTCGAACGCGGCACCGGCGAGGGCCGGGTCCGGCTCGGACGTCGGGTCGGACGACGCGAGCCACTGCTTCCCGGTCAGCATCGCGACGTCGGCTTCGACCGTGCGCGCGAGCTGCGGATCCATGGGGCCGTCGGGAGCGAGCGCGATGGCACCGAGGTGGTTGAGCACCGTGTCGTGCAGGATCGCCGCGGCCTCGGCCTCGACCCCGGCCCGGTAGGCGGACACGTGCTCCTCGCGAGCGGACCGGAGCAGCTCGGGCTGGACGCGCTCGGACCGCGCGGTGTTCCGGCTGGTGAAGAGCACGAGGGCGACCACGAAGCCCAGGGTGACCCAGGCGAGGAGGAGCGGTCGGGGCGGCCCGTCCGCCTGCAGCACCGCGATCCCGGTCGCGAGCCGACCGACCAGGAACCCGCCGAACGACCAGACGACGACGCGACTCGCGACCGCACCGGCCCCGCCCACGAGCACGAGCGGGATCACCGCGAGCGACACCAGGTAGCTCGTCACCCAGCCGGCGGGCACCTCGCGCTGCACGATCGTGGTGAACCACCACGTGCAGACCCCGCCGGTGACGAGGAAGGCCACGGCCGAGCGCCAGGTGCCGAACTGCACGTGCACGCCGATCATCGCGAGCATGGGGAGGAGCGCGAGCACGGCCCCGGCGACCCGCACGTCGGGCTCGGCCAGTCGGTACAGCAGCAGGGTCACGGCGGCGGCGACGACCGATCCGATCGCCGCTGCGTGGAAGGCGCGCACGGTCGACCACGCGTTCACTCGCGGAGCGAGGTGCGTGGGGATGCCGAGCACGGGTCGATGGTCCTTCCGAGAGTCGTCCGGTCGCCGTGTGACGCGACCGTCCGGGGGCCGGTCGTGTACCCCGAAACGAGCACGATCCGGCGACCCGCTCGATGCTACCGCCGATCACCGACACAGGGTGTCCCCCGAACGCGGAAGGTGGACGCTCCTCAGAACAGGGTCGGTCCGGACGGGCCTCCGATCACGGTCGTCCCGGCACCGCGACGGTCGAAGTCGGGGTCGGCACGCTTGAGCGGCGACGAGGTCGGGCGGGACTGCTCGTCGAGCGACACCGGGACGCGGTACCCGTTCGTGATGCCCCCGTTCGTGATGACCGACCCGACCAGGGCGCGCGGTCCGATGTCGCCCGACCCCGGACGCGGTGCACGCGGAGCGGTCGCCGCCGCGGCCCGCTCGCCGGGTACGAGGTGCGCCTGCCGGTCGCTGAACCCCATCGAACCGGTCGCCGGGTCCATTCTGCCGAGTCCGAGACCGTATGCGGCCAGGATCGGACGCACCCGGTCCGCGAGCCACCGGCGGTAGTCCGCGGGCGCGTAGGTGTTGTCGAGGTACATCGAGCGGTAGCGCGCGACGAGGTCGGGACGGGTGCGCTGCAGCCAGGCCGCCCACCACGGCTTCACGCCAGGACGCAGGTGCAGTGCGGAGTACATGACGCTCGAGGCGCCGGCCTCGGCCGCGCGACCGATCGCTTCGTCGAGGTGCGCGCGCGTGTCCGTGATGAACGGGAGCACCGGCATGAGGAACACCGAGCACTCGAGCCCCGCGTCGCGGATCGCCCGGACGGTCGCCAGCCGGGCGGCGGTCGTCGGGGTCCCGGGCTCGACCTGCTGCTGCAGCTCGTCGTCGTACACGGCGATCGACATCGCCAGGTCGACCGGGACGCTCCGTGCCGCCTCGACCAACGTGGGCAGGTCACGCCGCAGCAGCGTCCCCTTCGTCAGGATGCTGAACGGGGTGCCCGACTCGGCCAGCGCGCGGATGACCCCGGGCATCAACCGGTAGCGCCCCTCGGCACGCTGGTACGGGTCGGTGTTGGTGCCGAGCGCGACGGGGTGCCGGTCCCACGACGGCTTCCGGAGCTCACGGCGCAGGACGTCCGCGACGTTGGTCTTCACGACGATCTGCTGGTCGAAGTCGGCACCCCCGTCGAACTCCAGGTACGTGTGCGTGGGCCGCGCGAAGCAGTAGACGCACGCGTGACTGCAGCCGCGGTACGGGTTGATCGTCCACCCGTAGGTGCCGCTGCCGTCGGCAGCCGGCACACGGTTCAGGGCACTCTTCGCCAGGACCTCGTGGAAGGTGACCCCGGCGAACTCCGGCGTGGTGACGCTGCGCACCAACCCGCTGTTCGACTCGAGCCCCGGCAGGGCGTCACCGCGCTCCGCTCCGATCGACTGCCCGCTCCACCGCATGCCCTCATTCGAACACACGTTCGAACCAGGGGCAAGTCGCCCGAGCGGCGGGGCTCAGTGGTGCAGACCGAGGACCTTCGCGGTGTGCTCGAGGGTCTCGTCGGCGAGCTGCGGGTCGGCGCCGAGGTCCCTGCCGTAGGTGGGCACCATCGTCCGCACCATCGGGGCCCAGGCGTCCCACCGGTCCGGGAAGCACCGCTGCAGCATCGTCAGCATGATCGGCACCGCGGTGGACGCACCGGGGCTCGCGCCGAGCAGGCCGGCGATCGAGCCGTCGGCCGAGGTGATGACCTCGGTGCCGAACTGCAGCACCCCGCCCTTGTCCGGGTCCGGCTTGATGACCTGCACGCGCTGCCCGGCGGTGATGCGGTGCCAGTTCTCCGGTTCGGCGGTCGGCATGAAGTCGCGGAGGGCGTCGAACTTCGTCTGCTTCGATGCCAGCAGCTGCCCGACCAGGTAGCGGACCAGGTCGAAGTTCGAGAACGCCACGCTCAGCATCGGTCGCAGGTTGTGCGGTCGGATCGACCGGAACAGGTCGAGCAGCGAGCCCTGCTTGAGGAACTTCGGGCTGAACCCGGCGTAGGGGCCGAACATCAGCGACGCCCTGCCCTCGACGATCCGGGTGTCGAGGTGCGGCACCGACATCGGCGGAGCGCCGACGCTCGCCTTGCCGTACACCTTCGCCGCGTGCTTCTGCACGACCTCGGGGTCGTCGGTGCGCAGGAACTCGCCGGACACGGGGAACCCGCCGTACCCGCGGATCTCCGGGATGCCCGACTTCTGCAGCAGGCGCAGGGCCCCGCCGCCGGCGCCGACGAAGACGAACTTCGCCGCGATGCGCTGCGTCGACCGACCGATCTCGTTGCGGACGTCGAGCGCCCACCCCTCGGAGACCTTCGACCGCGTGATCTTCTGCACCTGGTGCGACGGCTCGAACTCGACACCGGCGATCTCGAGCTCGTCGAAAAGCTGCTGCGTCAACGAACCGAAGTCGACGTCCGAGCCGGCGGCCGAGTACGTCGCAGCGACCGGCTGGTCCTTCTTGCGCCCCGGGATGAGCGCGGGCGCCCACCTGCGGATCTGCGCCGGGTCGTCCGAGTACTCGATGCCCGCGAAGAGCGGGTGGCCCTTGAGCGCCTCGTACCGCTTGCGCATGTACTCGACGTTGTCCTCGCCCCACACGAAGGAGATGTGCGGGGTCGGGTTGATGAAGTTGGACGGCTGCGGGAGCGCGCCGGTCTCGACCAGGTGCGCCCAGAACTGCCGCGAGACCTGGAACTGCTCGTTGACGGTCACGGCCTTGGCGATGTCGACGTGCCCGTCGGGCATCTCCGGCGTGTAGTTCAGCTCGCACAGCGCGGAGTGACCGGTCCCGGCGTTGTTCCACGGGTTCGACGACTCCTGCGCGACCGAGCCGAGCCGCTCGTACACGCGGATCTTCCACGTGGGTTCGAGGCGGTGGATGATGGCGCCGAGCGTGGCGCTCATGATCCCTCCCCCGATCAGGACGACGTCGATCGGGTCCACCTGCTTCACTGCCACACGACGATCCTACCCACTGCCGCTGGGTCGCCCGGGGGCATCGTCCGGGTGCGGGGTGCCGGCCGTACCCATCGCACATGCTAGTGAAGTACGACATTCCGGATGTGGCACCATTTCACGGTCCCGATCGACCGTCCCCTCCCGGAGGCCCCACCGTGAACCACCGCCGGCGCGCCCGTCTCGCCCTCCCGCTCCTGCCCGCGGCCGCGATCGCCCCGCTCCTGCTCGGCCCTGCCGCCATGGCCGACACGCTCCCCTCGCCGCAGCCCGAGCCACGGGCTGCGCCCGCTGCGACGCTGGAGGGCACCTTCCACGTCGTCGGCACCACCGGCTTCGTCGCCGTTGCCGACCACGACGGCCAGCCCGTGCTCGACACCCGCCCGGTCGCCGCCGACACCGCGCACTACCCCGCGCCCGGCACCACCGGTCCGCTCGTCGTCGGGTCGATGTGCCTGTCCGCCCTCAACGGCCCCGGGCTGCCCTTCGCCGTGCTGGCCGACGCCGCCGTCCCCTCCGGCTGCCTCCAGGTCCGCACCACGAGCCCCGCGCCCCACGTCGTCCGGTTCACCGCCGACGACCCGTCCTCACCGGCGAACGGCCTCGAGCTCGGCCTGCAGGCGAACGGCGCGCTCCTGGCGCTCGGCACCGCGGGGTCCGACATCGAACTCGTCACCGAGGGCCCCGTCGTCGCACCGACGCTCGACCACACCGACCTGGCACCCGGTTCCGCCCTCTCGGGCACCGCCACGCCCGGCGCGCACGTCGTCGTCGTCCGTGACGGGACGGTGGTCTGCGAGGCCGATGCCGCCGATCGAGGTGCGGACGACGCCGGACACTGGTCCTGCTCGCCGATCGATGCGCTCACCGAGGGCACGTACACCCTCGAACTGTTCGCCTCGACCCCCGCCGGGCAGCTCGCGCCGCCCGTCCCCGTCGAGGTCGTCGTGTCCGCCGGGACCGGCGCCGGCGACGGTCCGGACCCCGACCCCGGTGACGGCGAGGGCACCGATCCGGGTGACGCACCGTCTCCGGGAGACGGTGCCGGAGGCACGGGCGGCACCGGGACCCCCGGTGAGGCCGACCAGACCGGCGAGCCCGGCGCGGACGGACCGTCGCCAGGACCGGCGACGACCGCCCGGACCGTCGACGCCGCGCCGCAGGGGCGCCTCGCCTGGACCGGCACCGAGGTGACCGGACCCCTCGCCGTCGCGCTCGCGCTCCTCACCGCCGGGACCGGCGTGCTGCTGCACCGACGACGTCGCACTCGGTCCCGTTCCTGACGGTCGGGACGACGGACGGGAGGCCCGTGGCGGTGTCGCCACGGGCCTCCCGTCCGTCACGTGTCGCGTCGGCGACGGTGCTCGCTACGCGGCGACCGCGCGCCGTTCGAGGATCGTCTCGGCGATCTGCACCGCGTTGAGCGCAGCGCCCTTCCGCAGGTTGTCGTTGCTGACGAAGAGGACGAGGCCGTGGCCGTCGGGCGCGGACTGGTCCGCGCGGATGCGGCCGACGAACGACGGGTCCTGACCGGCTGCCTGCAGCGGAGTCGGGACGTCCGCGAGCTCGACGCCCGGGGCCGTGGCGAGGAGCTCCGTCGCCCGCTCGGGCGAGAGCGGCTGCGCGAACTCGGCGTGCACGGAGATCGAGTGCCCGGTGAACACGGGGACGCGCACGCAGGTCCCGGCGACGAGCAGGTCGGGCAGCTCGAGGATCTTGCGGCTCTCGTTGCGGAGCTTCTGCTCTTCGTCGGTCTCCCCCGTGCCGTCCTCGACGATGCTGCCCGCGAGCGGGACCACGTCGAAGGCGATCGGTCGGACGTACTTGACCGGCTCCGGGAAGGACACGGCCGAACCGTCGTGGGTGAGCGCCGCGGTGTCCTGCTCGAGCGCCGCACGCGCCTGGCCGAGGAGCTCCTCGACTCCGGCGAGGCCCGACCCGGACACGGCCTGGTAGGTGGTCGCGACGAGACGGCGCAGCCCGGCTTCGGTGTCCAGCACCTTGAGGACCGGCATGATCGCCATCGTCGTGCAGTTCGGGTTGGCGACGATGCCCTTCGGGGCGTCGTCGATCGCGTGCGGGTTGACCTCGCTCACGACCAGCGGCACCTCCGGGTCCATCCGCCAGGCGCTCGAGTTGTCGACGACCACCGCACCCGCCGCCGCGAACTTCGGCGCGAGGGCGCGTGACGCCGTGGCACCGGCCGAGAACAGCGCGATGTCGATGCCCGACGGATCGGCGGTCTCGGAGTCCTCGACGACGATCTCCTCGCCGCGGAACGACAGCGTCGAACCGGCGGACCGGGCACTCGCGAAGAACCGGACGTGGTCGGCCGGGAACGCGCGCTCCTCGAGGAGGCGACGCATCACGGCGCCGACCTGGCCGGTGGCGCCGACGACGGCGACGGTGGTGCTCATGTGGTGCTCCTGCTCGTGGGTCGTGTCGACGCGGGGCTCAGCGCCCGGTGCCGGCGTAGACGACGGCTTCCTGGTCGGCGTCCAGCCCGAAGGCCTGGTGCACGACGCGCATGGCCTCGTTCAGGGTGTCGGCGCGCGTGACGACCGAGATGCGGATCTCCGAGGTGGAGATCATCTCGATGTTGATGGACGCCTCGTGCAGGGCGCGGAAGAGCGCCGCCGAGACACCGGCGTTGGTCCGCATGCCGGCACCGACCAGGGCGAGCTTGCCGATCTGGTCGTCGTACTGGATGCCCGAGTAGCCGATGTCGGCCTTGGCGACCTCGAGCGCGGTCAGGACGCCCTGGCCCTGGTCCTTCGGCAGCGTGAACGAGATGTCCGTGCGGCCCGTGACCGCCTCGGACACGTTCTGCACGATCATGTCGATGTTGGCGCCGGCGCGGGCCACGATCGTGAAGATCTCGGCGGCCTTGCCGGGGGTGTCGGGCACGCCGACGACGGTGATCTTCCCCTCGGAGAGGTCTCCGGCGATGCCGGTGATGATCGGTTCTTCCACGGTTTCCCCCTCTGCAGGGTTGTAGACGATGGTGCCCTCGGCGTTGCTGAACGAGGAGCGGACGTGCAGGGTGACGCCGTGCCGACGGGCGTACTCGACGGCACGGATGTACAGGACCTTGGCGCCGGAGGCGGCGAGCTCGAGCATCTCCTCGCTCGTGATCCGGTCGACCTTCTTGGCCTTCGGCACCACGCGGGGGTCCGCGGTGAAGATGCCGTCGACGTCGGTGTAGATCTCGCAGACGTCGGCGTCGAGCGCGGCGGCGAGCGCGACGGCGGTGGTGTCCGACCCACCGCGCCCGAGCGTGGTGATCTCGCCCGTCGTGCGGTTGAACCCCTGGAACCCGGCCACGATCGCGACGTGCCCGGCGTCGAGCGCCTCGCGCACGCGCTTCGGGGTGACGTCGACGATGCGGGCCTTGCCGTGCTGGGCGTCCGTGAGCATGCCGGCCTGGCTGCCCGTGTACGACGATGCCTCGACCCCGAGGCTCTTGATCGCCATCGCGAGCAGCGCCATCGAGATGCGCTCCCCCGCGGTGAGCAGCATGTCGAGCTCACGACCGGCGGGGATCGGCGTCACGGAGTGCGCGAGGTCGACGAGCTCGTCGGTGGTGTCGCCCATCGCCGAGACGGCCACGACGACGTCGTTGCCCGCCTTCTTCGTCTGGACGATCCGCTTCGCCACGCGCTTGATGCTCTCGGCGTCCGCGACGGACGATCCACCGAACTTCTGCACGATCAGGGCCACTGGCTGGTACTCCCGGGGACGACGGTTCCGCGACGGTCGCGCGGTCTGTCAATCGTAGAGGGTGTTCCGCGGATGTTGCGTGCGAGGCGGGCTCGACGCAACGATCCTGCGCGCACGTCCGTCAGTGACCGACCACGCGTCGGCCCTCGAAGGCGCGGCCGAGGGTCACCTCGTCGGCGTACTCGAGGTCACCACCCACCGGCAGCCCGGACGCGAGTCGCGTGGTGCGGATGCCCATCGGGACGAGCAGTCGGCTGAGGTAGGTCGCCGTCGCCTCGCCCTCGAGGTTCGGGTCGGTGGCGATGATGACCTCGTCCACGGTGCCGTCGGCCAGCCGCGTCATCAGCTGCTGGATCCGCAGGTCGTCCGGACCGACACCGTCGATCGGGCTGATCGCTCCGCCGAGCACGTGGTAGAGCCCACGGAACTCGCGGGTGCGCTCGATGGCGGCGACGTCCTTCGCCTCCTCCACGACGCAGATCACCGACGGCGACCGACGGGGGTCACGGCAGATGCTGCACCGCACGTTCTCGGTGACGTTGCCGCAGACCTCGCAGAAGCGCACCTTCTCCTTGACCTCGGCCAGGAGCTCGGACAGTCGCGCCGGGTCGAACGACTCGGTCTGCAGGATGTGGAACGCGATGCGCTGTGCCGACTTCGGGCCGATGCCCGGCAGCCGACCGAACTCGTCGATCAGGTCCTGGACGATCCCGTCGTACATCAGGCGCCTTCCTCGTGCAGGGCGGTCTCCTCGATGAACTGCGCGCCGAGGATCTCACGGACGACCGCCTCGCCGTACCGACCAGCGACCGGCGTCCGACGGACCTGGGGTGCAGCGGTCCGTGCCGGAGCTGGCTGCGCAGCCGCCTCCTGGGTCGGTGCTGTCTGCGCAGGTGCTGCCTGCTCGGGCGCTGCCGGTGCGGGTGCGGCCTGTGCCGGGCCGGTCGGCGCCGGTGCTGCCTGCGGTGCTGGTGCCCGCGTCGGTCGCTGGCTCGGTGCACCCGAGGACGCGTGCGCTCCCGGGTCGGGGAAGGGAGCGCCGTCGTCGTAGGGCTCGTCGTCGAGCGGGTAGTCGTCGACCGGGACGTCCGGCCCGCCGGAGGGTACGGCGGCCGCGGTACCCGGCGCGGCGGGCGCTGCCGATGCGGGCGCTGCCGATGCGGGCGCTGCGGCTGCGGCCGGTGCCGGCGCTCCCGGTGCGTCGGGTGTCGGGTCGCTCGGCGCAGCAGCACGGGCCGGCGCCGTTCCGGCACCGCCGAGCGCGGAGGCCGGACGGAGCTGTGCAGCGAGGGCCGCGTCGGCGGCGGGGTCGGAGACCGGTGCGACGGGCACGACCGGCTCCCCGGTGTCGGTCGTCCCGAACGGTGCCGACCACCCCGGCTCGAGGTGCTCGGGCACGGCACCGGCGGTCGGGTCGGTCGCCGGGATCGTGGCGACGGCCCAGTCGGTCACCGGAGCGCTGGGCGCGGCCGGCTGCTGCCGTGTGGTCGGCTGCTGCTGGCTCGCCTGCTGTTGGTTCGCCTGCTGCTGCTGGCTCGCCTGCTGCTGCTGCGGCTGGCTCGGCTGCTGCTGCTGGCTCGGCTGCTGCTGCTGGCTCGGCTGCTGCGGTGCGGTCGGCTGCTGCGGTGCAGTCGAATGCTGGTGCTGCGGTGCGGTCTGCTGCTGCGTCGGCCCTTCGGCAGTCTCCGGCTGCGGCGGTGCGGACTGCTGGCGCGCGGCCTGCTGCCGGCTGGTGTCCTCCGACGTCACCTGCGGTCGCGTCGGCTGCTGCTGCGACGTCTGCCGACCCGGCTCCGACGCGGGAGCACCGGCCGAGCGCTGTTGTCCCGGCCCACGGGCGACGAACTTCACCCGCAGGCCGAGGACGTCGATGATCGCCGACCGGAGCAGTTCGCTGACGCTCGTCGCGGGGTCGGACATCTCCTTGAACGACGCCACGTCCTGCTGGCTGGGGAAGGTGAGCGTCAGCACGTCCTCGCGCAGGGCCGTCACCTGAGCCGTGACCACCACGGACCAGGCCGAACGCCGAGCGCGCTGGACGTGCTCGACGACCTGGGGCCAGGCGTCGCGGAGCTGCTGGAAGCCGACGGCGGCGACCGGTCGGACGACCGCCTCGTCGCCGACGGCCGTCCCCTGCCCGGTGGACGACGCGTTCGCGGTGCCCGACGGATCGTGCTGGTGCTGCTCGATCGGGTGTGCCGTCGTCATCGCACTCGACGCGCTCTGCTCCGCCGGTCGGCCCGAAGACCGATCGGTCGGGCCGTCGGCCGGACCCTGGCTCGGTGGCGTCGCCACGGCTGCCCAGGAGGCAGCGGCATCGCGCACGGTCGCGCCGGGGTCCCGCGGCTCGGCGTCACGCGCGGTCGTCGGAGCCTGATCGGCGGGCTCCTGGTCCGGTCGGGTCGGCGCCGCTGCTCGGGTCGCGGTCGCGGTCGCGGTCGACGCAGCGAGCTGCGCAGCCGGGGTCGCCTGCGAGGAGCCGGCCTGCGCCGCGGCGCCGCCCGCTCCCGTGCGCGGAACCGAAGCGCCCGCGGAGGACTGCTGTGCAGCCTGCGGTCGTTCGACCGCGGCGGGAGCCTGGTGCCCGCCGGCGTCGCCGACACCGACGCGACGCTCGAGCCGCTCGACGCGGGCGAGTGCACCGCGCTGGGTGTCGTCGACCTCGGGCACGAGCATGCGCGCCGTCATCAGCTCGAGGTGCAGTCGGGGCGACGTCGCACCGGTCATCTCGGTGAGCGCGCGGTTGGCGATGTCGGCGGACCGCGACAGCGCCGTCGCGCCGAAGACGCCGGCCTGCCGGGTCATGGTGTCGAGTTCCTCGGGAGAGATCCCGCGCAGCACGGCTGCGGCGCTCTCGTTCGTCGCCGCGACGACGATCAGGTCACGGAGCCGCTCGAGCAGGTCCTCGACGAAGCGACGCGGGTCCTGCCCGGTCTGCACCACGCGGTCGACCGCGGCGAAGGCCGAGGCGGGGTCGGCCACCGCCAGTGCGTCCACGACGTCGTCGAGCAACGCAGCGTCGGTGTAGCCGAGCAGGGCGACCGCGCGTTCGTAGGCGATCGCGCCGTCCTCGCTGCCGGCCATGAGCTGGTCGAGCAGCGACAGCGTGTCTCGCACCGACCCCCCACCGGCACGGACGACGAGCGGGAGGACACCCGGCGCGACGGAGACCGACTCCTGCTCGCACAGCTGCTCGACGTACTCGAGCATCGTGGCCGGCGGGACGAGCCGGAACGGGTAGTGGTGGGTCCGGGAGCGGATGGTGCCGATGACCTTCTCCGGCTCGGTGGTCGCGAAGATGAACTTCACGTGCTCCGGCGGTTCCTCGACCAGCTTGAGCAGGGCGTTGAAGCCCTGCGGCGTCACCATGTGCGCTTCGTCGAGGATGAAGATCTTGTAGCGGTCGCGCGCCGGTGCGAACACGGCGCGGTCGCGCAGGTCGCGCGCGTCGTCGACGCCGTTGTGGCTCGCTGCGTCGATCTCGATGACGTCGAGCGATCCCCCGCCACCCCGGGCGAGCTCCACGCAGCTCGGGCAGACGCCGCACGGCGTGTCCGTCGGGCCCTGCTCGCAGTTCAGGCACCGGGCGAGGATGCGCGCCGAGGTCGTCTTGCCGCACCCGCGCGGCCCGCTGAACAGGTAGGCGTGGTTCACGCGGTTCGTCCGCAGGGCGGTCCGCAGCGGGTCGGTGACCTGCGACTGACCGATCAGCTCGGCGAAGTTCTCGGGCCGGTAACGGCGATACAGGGCGGTGACCACGGACCAAGGGTAGCCGGGACGGCCGACACCGCGACGCCCTCGGCGACCACCTGTGGAGGGGGCGAGGAGAGGCGGGACGACACCGCGCCTCCCGGCCGTCGTGACGACGGACGAGAGGCGCGGTGCGGTCGGTGTGGGCGTACGGTCAGGCGCGCCCGCGGCGGATGCGGCGTGCCAGTCGGGAGAGACCGAGCAGCAGGAACCCGAGGACCACCAGGCCGCCGGCGGCACCCGCGAGCGGGGCGACGTCCGCGCCGGTGAAGGCGAGGTCGCGACCGGAACCGTTGCCGGATCCGGATCCCGTGCCGGTGCCGGTGCCGGTGCCGGTGCCGTTGCCGTTGCCGTTGCCGTTGCCGTTGCCGGATCCGTTGCCGAGGGAACCGTTGCCGGCAGCGAGACCCGATCCGTTGCCGGCAGCGAGACCCGATCCGTTGCCGGTACCGATCACTCCGGTACCGGTGCCGGCTCCGTTCCCGGAGCCACCCGGCAGGCCCGGCTGGCCCGGTTCACCGGGCTGACCCGGCTCTCCAGGCTCCCCGGGCTGACCAGGCTGACCAGGCTCTCCAGGCTCCCCGGGCTGACCAGGCTGACCAGGCTCCCCGGGCTCACCGGGCTCCCCGGGCTGACCAGGCTGACCAGGCTCACCGGGCTCACCGGGCTCACCGGGCTCACCAGGCTCACCAGGCTGACCAGGCTGACCAGGCTGACCAGGCTCTCCAGGCTCTCCGGGCTCACCAGGTTCACCGGGCTGCCCAGGCTCACCCGGCTCACCGGGCTGACCCGGCTCCCCAGGCTCTCCAGGCTCACCAGGCTGACCAGGCTGACCAGGCTGACCAGGCTGACCCGGCTCTCCAGGCTCACCGGGCTGCCCCGGCTCTCCAGGCTCACCGGGCTGCCCCGGCTCCCCAGGCTCCCCCGGCTGCCCGGGCTCACCGGGCTCACCGGGCTGCCCCGGCTCACCCGGCTGCCCCGGCTCACCCGGCTGGGCGGCGACCACCACCACGGGCACGGTCTGGGCGGCGGACGTGGCACCCTCGACGGTCTGGGTCACCGTGAAGGTGTGCGAGCCGACCCCGAGCTCCACGGACACCGACCAGGAGCCGTCGGCAGCCGCAGTCGTCACGACGGGGTCTCCCGCGTCGCTGCGGACCGTGACGGTCGCACCCGGGTCCGCCGTCCCGGTGACCTGCCAGGTGGCGGTGCCGTCGGCACCGGCCGTCTGCCGGGCCCCGGGCAGGGGCGAGGTGACCGTCAGGGGGTCCGCGACCCGGACGACGATCGGCACGACCTGCGAGTCGGAGGTGCCCCCGTCCACGGTCTGCGTCGCCTGCAGCGTCCAGTCACCGGCCGGGACCTCCTCGAAGGTGACGCTCCAGCGACCGTCGCCGCCGGCCGTCGTCGTCCGGACCTGCCCGGTCGAGAGCCGGACCTCGACCGCGGCGTCGGCTGCGGCAGTCCCGGAGACGGGCACGGTGGTCGTGCTGTCGAGCCCGGGGGCCTCGAAGAGGCGACCCGGGGTCGGGTCCGTGATGACGACGTCGTCCTCCTGCGCGGCGACCACGCTGATGCCGCTGGTCACCGGGGCCGAGGTGGCCCCGCCGACCGTCTGCGTCGCCGACACGGTGTGGTCGCCGACCGGGACGTCCGGCACGGTCACCGTCCAGGAGCCGTCGGCACCGGCCGTCGTCGACACCGTGGTGCCGTCGATGTCGACCGTCACGGTGGCGCCCGGCTCGGCGGTCCCGCTGACCGGCACGGAGACCGTGTCCTGGTCCGTCGGGAACACCTGGCCGTCCACGGGGGCGGTCACCTGCAGCGGGGCCACGGCGGCGACGGTGAAGGCGACGTCGGGTGCTGCAGTGGTCCGGCCGCCCACGGTCTGCGTGGCGGAGGCGGTGTGGCCGCCGAGCGCGACGTCCGGCACGGTGACCGTCCAGTCGCCCTCGTCGTCGGCCGTGGTCGCGACGGCGGTGCCGTCGTCGATCGTGACCGACACCGTTGCGCCGGGCGCTGCCGTGCCCACGACCCGGACCGGCGTGGTGTCACCGACGATCCGGACGGTGCTGCCGGCCGCCGGCGTCGTGATGACGACGGCGTCCTCGTCGGCGACGTCCACGGTCACGTCCACCACGACGGGGTCGGAGGTGGTGCCACCGACCTCCTGGCCGACGGTCACCGTGTGGTCGCCGGGACCGACGCCCGGTACGACCGTGTCCCAGGTGCCGTCGTCACGGACGGGCACCTCGATCGGGTCGCCGTCGTCGACCACCACGGTGACCGTGCCACCGGGCTCGCCGGTGCCCGCCACGGGCAGGTCGACCGTCGGGTCGGACGCCGGCACCGTGACGACCTGGTCGTCGGTCGGCGTGCTGACCGTCAGGGGCGCACCGGCCTCGACCGTGAACGTGTTGACGACCGGACCCGATGTGGACCCGTCGACCGTCTGCGTCGCCCGGACGGTGTGCTCACCCGTCGCGACGCCGTCGAACCGGACGCTCCAGGTGCCGGCGTCGGTCGCCGTCACGGTCTGCTCGTCGCCGTCGTCCAGGGTCACGCGGACCTCGGCACCGGGCTCGGCCGCCCCGTTCGCGACGATCGTCGCGAGGGAGTCGTCCTGTGCGACCGTGACGGTGGACCCGTCGGCCGGGGTGGCGATCGTCAGCGGTGCCGCGACCACGACCTCGATGGCGACCGTGACCGGCTGCGACGTGGTGCCGCCGACCTGCTGGGTGACGCTGACGGTCGTGGTGCCCGCGGGGACACCGGGGACGTCGACCGCCCAGTCGCCGTCCTCGTCGGCCTCGGTCGTGGCATCACGCCCGCCGCCGAGGTCGAGCACCACGGTGGCGCCGGGCTCCGCGGTGCCGCGCACCGTGACCGTCGTCGTGGCGTCCTCGTCGGCGACCCGCACCTCGTCCCCGTCCGCGGGGGCGGTGATGACGACCGGCGCTGCCGCGACGACCTCGAAGGGACGCTCGACCGGCGTGGTCGAGGTCGAGCCGGCGACGGTCTGCGTCGCCGACACGACGTGCTCACCGACCGCGACGTCGTCGACGTCGACGCTCCACGTGCCGTCGTCGCCCACCGTCACGTCGACCGGGTCTCGGTCGTCGACGGTCACCGTCACGGTGGCGCCGGGCTCGGCGTCACCGGCGACCGTGACGGTCGTCGTGGCGGCGACGTCCGCGACGGTGACGGTGTCCTCCGGCTGCCGGACGACGAGCTCCGCCGCGGCGACGACCGAGACCGGTCGCGTGACGGGGGCGCTCGTGGTGCCGTTCACCGACTGCGTGACCGCCGCCGTCCAGGACCCCACCGGGACGTCCTCGACGGTGGTCGCCCAGGTGCCGTCGTCGCCGACGACCGTCTCGGCGGTGCCGCCGTCACCGAGGTCGACGGTGACCGTCGCCCCCGGCGCGCCGGTGCCGGCGAAGTCCACGTCGGTGGTGGCGTCGTCGTCCGCGACCGTGACGGCCGTGGCGCCGGCCGGCGTGGTGACGGTCAGCGGCGCCCCGGCGCGCACCGACACTCCGGCGCTGACGGGTGCCGAGGTGATCCCGCCGACGACCTGCGTCGCCCGGACGGTGTGGTCACCGGTCGGCACGTCGGTGAACGTGTGGGTCCACCGTCCGTCGTCGTCCGCCTCGACGGTCGCCTGTTCCCCGGTGGAGAGCGTGACGGTCACCGGAGCGCCCGGCTCGGCCGTACCGGCCGCCACGACGTCGGCCGTACCGGTCGCGTCGGCGACCGTGATGACGTCACCGTCGTCGGGGCTGGTGAGCGCGAGCGGTCGGCCTGCGCGCACCGTGAGCGTCTGCTCCGCACTGGAGGCGGTGGTGCCGCCGACCGTCTGCGTCGCCGTGACCGTCTGCTCGCCCACGCCGACGCCGCCGACGGTGACCGTCCAGTCGCCGTCGTCGTCCGCGGTCGTGGCGGCCTCGGCGTCGCCGACACGGACCGTCACCGGTGCGTTCGGCTCTGCCGTGCCGGACACCGTCACGTCGCGTGTGGTGTCCTCGTCCGGGACGAGCAGGACCGCGCCGTCCTCGGGAGACGTGATGAGCACGTCGTCCGCGGCGACGAGCGTGACGTCGCGGGTCACGGGGTCGGACGTCGCCGGGCTGGAGACCCCGCCGGGCAGCGTCTGCGTGACCGACACCGGGTGCGTCCCGACGCCGACGTCCTCGAAGGTGACGGACCAGCTCCCGTCGGCGGCGACCGTGGTCGTCGCTCCGGGCTCCTCGCCGTCGATCGTCGCGACGATCGTCGCGCCGGGCTGCCCGGTGCCGGTGACCGTCACGTCACGGGTCACGTCGTCGCCGGCGACCGTCATCGCCGCCGTGCCTGGAGCCGTGATGGTGAGGGGCGCCGCAGCGTCGACCAGGAAGCCCACGGGCAGGGCGTCCGTGCTCGCGCCGTTCAGCGACTGTGCCGCGTCGATCGTGTAGTCACCGGGGGCGAGCCCGGCTGCGTCGACCGACCAGGTGCCGTCGTCGTCGGCTGCGGTGGTCGAGAGCTCGAGGTCACCGACCGTCACCGTCACGGCTGCGCCGGGTTCGGCGACACCGCTGATCGTCACCGTGGCGGTGGCGTCCCCGTCGACCACGACGAAGCGCGAGCCGGCGGCCGGGCTGTCGATGGTGACGGCGGTGCCCGGGACGACGGT
Organism: Curtobacterium sp. MR_MD2014; assembly: GCF_000772085.1. Classification (NCBI taxonomy): domain Bacteria; kingdom Bacillati; phylum Actinomycetota; class Actinomycetes; order Micrococcales; family Microbacteriaceae; genus Curtobacterium; species Curtobacterium sp. MR_MD2014. The sequence goes on from NZ_CP009755.1 coordinate 2,357,733, forward strand.
GAAGTCCCGCGTCTCGGTGGGACCGGTCGTGCCGTTCACGGTCTGCACGGCCTCGACGGTGTGCTGGCCGGTCCCGAGCTGCACCGGGTCGAGGACCCAGTTGCCCGCGGGGCCGGTCACGACGGCGACGGGTGCTGCCCCGTCGATGCTGACGGAGACGGTCGCACCCGGCTCCGCGGTCCCGCGGACCACGACCGACGCGTCGCCGGTGCTCGTGGCGGGGATCTCCTGCCCCTCGGTGGGAGCGGTGATCTCGAGGTCGTCGCCGACCTCGATCGAGATGTCCCGCTCGATCGCCGGCGAGGTCTGTCCACCGACGGTCTGGGTGACCGTCACGGTGTGACCGCCGGTCCCGACGTCCGGCAGGGCCACCGACCAGGTGCCGTCGTCGTCCACCGTCGTCGTGACGGGTGCTCGCTCGTCGAGCACGACGTCGATCTCGGCACCGGGCTGCGCCGTCCCGGTCACGTCGACGTCGACCGTGTCGTCGTCGTTCGCGACCACGGTCGTCGCGCCCTGCACCGGTGCGGTCACCTGCAGCGCTGCCGCGGGGACGACCGAGACGATCCGCTGCTGGGCCGGCGACGTCGTGCCGTTCACGGTCTGCGTCGCGGTCAGGGTGTGCCGACCGACGGGCACGTCCTCGACCGTCGTCCTCCAGTCACCGTCTCCGTCGGCCGTCGTCGTGGCCGTGAGGCCGCCGCCGAGCGACACCGACACCCGGGCCCGGGGCTCGGCGGTCCCGGTGACGTCGAGGTCGGCGGTCGAGTCGGCGTCGAGGACGGGCACGGTGGCGCCGTCCGCAGGGGTCGCGATCGTCAGCGGGGCACCGACGGCGATCTCGAAGGCCGAGGTGACGGGCGCCGAGGTGGTGCCGGCGACCGTCTGCGTCGCGGTGATCGTGCGCTCACCGACCGGGACCCCCGGGAAGGTGGCGGTCCAGTCGCCGTCGTCGTCCGCCTCGGTGATCGCCGTGAAGGAGCCGCCGAGGTCGACCGCGACGGACGCGTTCGGCGCAGCGGTGCCGGTCACCGTGACCGGGGTGGTCGACGTGGCGTCGGCGACCGTCAGGACGGCTCCGTCGGTCGGCTCCTCGATGGTGATGCCGGGAACGGCGGTGACCGAGAAGTCACGGGTCACCGGAGCGCTCGTCGTGCCGTCGACGGTCTGGGTCGCCGTGGCCGTGTAGTCGCCCGCGGGGACGTCCTCGACCGTGGCGGTCCAGGTGCCGTTCGTGTTCGCCGTGGTGGTGGCGGTCAGACCGTCGCCGAGCGTCACGTCGACGCGGGCACCGCCCTCGGCAGCACCGGTGAGCACGACGGCGCGGGTGTCCCCGACGAGCGGCAGGACCGCATCGGGGGCCGGAGTCTCTATGGTCAGCGTCCGAGCGGCGACGACCTCGAAGTCCCGCGTCACCGCGGCCGAGGTGGTGTCGCCGACGGTCTGCGTCACGCTGGCCGTCTGCAGCCCGACCGGGACCGCGTCGACGGGGACGCTCCAGACGCCGTTGCCGTCCGCCGTGCCGCTCGCCGTGACGTCGTCGCCGATCGTCACGTCGATCCGCGCGTTCGCGGTGGACGTGCCGGTGAGGGTCACCGGGGTCGTGGTCCCGGTCGTGGTGAACTGCTGCCCGGCAGTGGGCGTGTCGATGACCAGCGGACGCTGCGCGACGACCGAGAAGGCCTGCGTCGCGGTGCCCGCGGCGGCGCCGCCGACCGTCTGCGTCGCGGTGACGGTCCGGTCCCCGACCGGGACGTCCGCGAGTGTGGCGGTCCAGGTGCCGTCGGGGGCGACCGTCGCGGGGGCGGTCAGGCCACCGCCCGCGGCGAGCGCGATGCCGGCACCGGGTTCACCGGTCCCGCGCACCGTCACCGAGCGGGTGGAGGTGTCGGTCGGGACGCTGAACTGCTGCCCTGCCGTGGGTGCGGTGATCGTCGGGGCCAGGAACGCCGTGGCGCGCACCGTGGAGGTGGCGAGGTCGACCGTCGCGGCGTTCAGTCCCGGCAGCACCGTGAGGCGCAGGGCGGTCACGCTCTGCGCCCCTGGGTCGTACCCGCGAGGGTCGCGGAAGCGGGGGTCGTCCTGCGCGTTCACCGTCAGGTCGACCACCTGACGGAGGAGGAGCACGACGGGCGAGAGCGCCGTCGCGACCGCGGTCGTGGTGGTGGTGAGCGTGGTGCTGAGCTGGGTGAGGGCGGCGGAGTTCGCCAGCGGCCGCACCGCGGTCTGGAGGGCCGGGACGACGGTGCCGCTGACGAGCGTCCCGAGCACGGGGGCGACGTTGATCCCGAGGATCGTTCCCGTCGACACGGAGACCTGCGGCGTGGCCGCGCCCGACACGGCGAGCGCACCGATGGTCGAGTCGACGGTCACGTTGATCGGCAGGTTGACCGCCCCGGCCGCGCTGAGCGTGGCACTGACCTGGACGCGCACCCGTGCGGCGTCGACCGCGTTCGTGACGGCGGTGCTCAGGGTGGCAGGGAGCTGTGTCCCGAGGATGTTCGTGATGCTGCTGTTGATCGCGGCGACCGCAGCATCGGTGAGCACGGGGGTGTTCGCCGGCTGGTCGTTGAGCCGCGTCAACGTGTCGAGGTCGACGGTGATCGAACCGGTCGACGGGGTGATGGTCACCGCACCGTCCGTGATCGGCTGCGCGAGGACCCCGTCGATGGTCGGCCCGAGATCGAGGTTCGCGGTCGTCTGGACGCTCGTGTTCCGAACGGACACCAGCGGCGAGAGCAGCGATCCCAACGCCCCCGTGACCGCGTCGGTCGTCACCGCTCCGCTCAGCGCGGTGTTCACCGAGGCGGACAGCGGCGCGACGTTCGCCCGCAGGGTCGTCGCGAGTCGGGACACCGCGGGGCTGGTGAGCTGCAGGTTCGCGCCGGCGATGCGGTAGTCGCTCGCGGTGCTCACCGTCGCACCACGTGTGGCGCTGATCGTCGAGGCGAGCGCGCCCACCTGCAGCTGCGCGTTCGACAGCACGGTCGAGTCCGCGCGGACCCGGGTCAGCAGCGGGTTCAGGTTCAGCGTCGACGCACCGGCCCCGGTGCCGCTCCCGACGCCGATCGCCCCGTCGTTGCCGACGAGGCCGGAGGAACCGCGGGCGCCCGTCTGCGAGGTCGTCGCGAACTGCCCGTCGACACCGAGCGTCAGGATGCCGTTCGCGCCGAGCAGGTCGACGTTGTTCGACAGTCGGACGCCCAAGCTGTTCAGCGCGGTGAGGTCGAGCGGCTGGTTCGTCGTCCCGCCGACCGTGCTCGCGCTGCTCGCGGAGTAGGCACCGCGGAGCTGGGCGAGCGCGTCGACGTCGACGATGCCGGCACCGCTGAGCAGGAAGCCCTCGGCCTCGGCGACGTCCGTCTGCGCCGCTGCAGCCGGTTGGATCGCCACGGTGGCGGCGAGCAATGCCGTCACCGTGGCGACGACACCGCCGCGCAGGAGGAGGCTCCGGTCATCGGGAGCTCGTCGTCGAGCCCGGTTCCCGTCGCCGGTGATCCATCGTGTCCAGTTGACCGCTCCTGCGGGCACAGGGGTACCCCGGAGCGACACGTGCCTGCGCATGCGTGTCCCGTTTCCTGGCAGGCTCGCCTGCCACCTGATCCTCGGACTCCCCCGCTGGTGAGACGGGAGAGGGTCGGAACCCTGGTTGGGGGTTCCTGGGGGTGATCTTTACACATGAACAGGAACCGCGCACGAGGTTGCACGAGATTTCGTCGGCGAGTCCGCTCGGCGTACCGGAACCATCGCGGATCTGCCGGAGAACGGCGAAGACTTCCCATGCACAGGACGACACAGCCCCGGAACGAAGAAGACTCCGCACGCACAGGACGACACAGCCCCGGTCGCTCCGGCTGCGTCCTCGCCCCGGAACGAAGAAGACTCCGCACGCACAGGACGACACAGCCCCGGTCGCTCCGGCTGCGTCCTCGCCCCGGAACGAAGAAGACTCCTCACGCACCCGCCAGAGCCCGGTTACCCTTGCTGCGTTTCCGCCCTGGGGGAGTTGGCCTGGATGGCGTCACGTGAGGAGCCTCCGGAAGTCTACCGGATGCTCCGGGCAGTATCGGACACATGAAGATCGCCATCGCCGGAGGACACGGCCAGATCGCACTGCTCCTCGCCCGCCTGATCACCGACGCGGGCCACGACGCCGTCGCGATCATCCGCAACCCGGCCCACGTGACCGATGTCGAGCAGCAGGGCGCGACCGCCCTGGTCGTCGACCTGGAGCAGGTGGACGACGACGAGCTGGCGCTGCGCCTCCGTGGCGTCGACGCCGTCGTCTTCGCCGCGGGTGCCGGACCGAACAGCGGCGCCGACCGCAAGGAGTCCGTCGACCGCGACGCGGCGATCACCCTGGCGGACGCGGCGGAGCGGATCGGGATCCAGCGGTACGTGATGGTGTCGGCGATGGGTGCCGACGCCTACGACCGCGAGCGTGCCGTGGTCCCTGCCCGGACGGAGGCGGACGTCTTCCAGGTGTACCTCCGCGCGAAGTCGGAGGCCGATGCGAACATCCGGATGCGGAACCTGGCCTGGACGATCATCCGGCCGGGAGCACTGCTCGACACCCCGCCGCAGGGCACGGTGCACGTCGGCCGGACGGTCCCCCGCGGGTCGATCCCCCGTGCGGACGTCGCCGCCCTCGTCCTGCACGCACTGCTCGACGACACCGCCGTCGGGGTGCAGTTCGAGGTGACGAGCGGCAACACCCCGATCCCGGCCGCCCTGCACGCCCTGAGCTGACGCGGGCGGGACGCTGGCGTCAGCGCGAGACGCCGGCGTCAGCGCGAGACGCCGTCCACCGAGCGAGACGCCGTCGGAAGTGGCGGCGTCTCGACGAAGTGGCGGCGTCTCGGCGAGCTGGCGGCGTCTCGACGAGCTGGCAGCGTCTCGGCGACGGCGCAGCACCAGGCGCACGCCCAGGCACCGCGCCACGCAGCACCAGGCGCCGCGCCACCGGCCCGACGGCCCTACAGCGCGACCGCTGCCGACTGCCGGGCGATCTCGAGCTCCTCGTTCGTCGGCACGACGAGCACCGCGACCCGCGACGCGTCGGTCGAGATCAGCCGGGCCTCCTTCGAGTGCAGCTCGTTCCGGTCGGCGTCGACCTCGATGCCCAGGTGCTCGAGCCCGGCGAGCACGCGCCGCCGCAGCAGCGCGTTGTTCTCCCCCACCCCGGCGGTGAACACGACGGCGTCCAGCCCGCCGAGCTGCGCCGTGTAGGCCCCGACGTAGCGGCGGATCCGGTGCCGGTACACGGCGAGCGCCGCCTCGGCCTCGTCGTCGCCACCGAGCGCCGCGTCCTGCACGTCGCGCATGTCGCCGTTGCCCGTGAGGCCGAGCAGACCGGACTGCTTGTTGAGCATCGTGTCGAGGTCGTCGAAGGACATGCCGGCCTCGCGGTGCAGGTGGATGAGCACCGCCGGGTCGAGGTCGCCGGAGCGTGTGCCCATCACGAGGCCCTCGAGCGGCGTGAGCCCCATCGACGTCTCGATCGACCGCCCGCCGTCGATCGCCGCGACCGACGCCCCGTTGCCGAGGTGCAGCACGATCGTCTTCAGCTCGGACAGCGGTCGGCCGAGGAACTCCGCGGTCTGCTCGGACACGTACTTGTGGCTCGTCCCGTGCATGCCGTACCGGCGGATCCGGTACCGCTCGGCGAGGTCGGCCGGGATCGCGTACGTGTAGGCGTGCGGCGGCATGGTCTGGTGGAACGCAGTGTCGAAGACGGCCACGTGCGGCACGTCCGAGAACACCTGCTTCGCCGCGCGGATGCCCTCGAGGTTCGCGGGGTTGTGCAGCGGCGCGAGGCTGTTCAGGTCCTCGATCTGCTGCTCGACCTCGTCGGTGACGACGGTGGCCGCGTCGAAGGTGGTCCCCCCGTGCACGACGCGGTGTCCGACGACCGCCGGCGGGTGCTCGTCGAACGGCGGCCCGACCTTGGCGAAGGCGTCGATCATCGCCTGGAAGCCGGCCGCGTGGTCGGGCACGGACGCCGCGTCGTTCGACGACGACTCCCCCGTCAGCGCGTTGGTGTGCTTCCACGCCCCCGACGACTCCCCGATGCGCTCGACGAGCCCGGAGGCGAGCGTGCGCTCGCCCTCGAGTTCGATGAGCTGGTACTTGAACGAACTCGATCCGGAGTTGACGACGAGGGCTGCGGTCACGGTGGGGTGCCTTTCTCGGGACGGTCTGGAGGCGCGGTGCGGGCGGGTGGGCTGGTCGCGGTCGGCGATGGTCGGTCAGGCCGCGTCGGTCGCGGTGCCGGCCTGGATGGCCGTGATGGCGACCGTGTTCACGATGTCGCTGACGAGCGCACCGCGGGACAGGTCGTTGATCGGCTTGCGCAGGCCCTGGAGGACGGGTCCGATCGCGACCGCACCAGCCGAGCGCTGCACGGCCTTGTACGTGTTGTTGCCGGTGTTGAGGTCGGGGAAGATGAACACCGTCGCCCGGCCCGCCACGGGCGAGTCCGGCATCTTCGTGCGGGCGACCGTCGGATCGGCGGCGGCGTCGTACTGGATGGGTCCCTCGACGAGCAGGTCCGGGCGGCGCTCCCGGACGAAGGCCGTCCCGGCACGCACCTTGTCGACGTCCGCACCGGTGCCGCTGTCGCCGGTCGAGTAGCTCAGCATCGCGACGCGCGGGTCGATGCCGAACTGCGTGGCCGTCTCCGCCGACGAGATCGCGATGTCGGCGAGCTGCTCGCTGCTCGGGTCGGGGATGACCGCGCAGTCACCGTAGACGAGCACGCGGTCGGCGAGCGCCATGAGGAACACGCTCGAGACGATCGAGGTGTCCGGCCGGGTCTTGATGATCTCGAAGGACGGTCGGATGGTGTGCGCGGTGGTGTGCTTCGCCCCGGACACCATGCCGTCGGCGAGTCCGAGCTGCACCATGAGCGTGCCGAAGTAGGACACGTCGGTGACGGTGTCGCGCGCGAGCTCCATCGACATGCCCTTGTGCGCTCGGAGCCGCGTGTACTCCTCGGCGAAGCGCTCGCGCAGCTCGGGGTCGAACGGGCTGACGAGCTGCGCACCGTCGAGGTCGAGGCCGAGCTCGGTGGCGCGTGCCCGGATCGACGTCGGCTCGCCGAGGATCGTGAGCTCGCACACCTGTCGCGCGAGCAGCGTCGACGCCGCGTGCAGGATGCGGTCGTCGTCGCCCTCGGGCAGCACGATCCGCTTGCCGTACCCACGCGCGCGGTCGAGCAGCCCGTGCTCGAACATGAGCGGCGTGACGACCCCGGACGGGGTGAGCTGCAGGCGGTCGCGCAGTGCGTCGGCGTCGACGTGCTGCTCGAAGAGCGCCAGTGCCAGGTCGGCCTTGCGGGGTGAGTCCGCGGCGAGGCGCCCCCGGGTGTGGGTGATGCGGAGCGCGGTGTCGTACGTGCCGAGGTCGTTCCGGGCGATCGGCAGCGAGCTCGACAGGCCCTCGAGCAGCCGGGTGATCTGCGGCGAGGTCTCGAACCCGCCGTTGAGGATCACGCCCGCCAGGCTCGGGAAGGTCTCGGACTGGTTCGCGAGCACGGTCGCGAGGAGCACGTCACTGCGGTCCCCCGGCACGACGACGATCCCGCCCTCGATGAGCCGCGGCAGCACGTTCTCCATGCTCATGCCGGCGACCACCGTGCCGAGGGCCTCCCGGTCGAGCAGCGCCTCGTCACCGCGGACGAGCGTGGCGCCCGTCGCCTCGAGCAGGGCGCGCACCGTCGGCGCCACGAGCACCCGGTCCTCCGGGATGGCCCACACGGGGGTGTCCGGGTGGTCGTCGCGCACGGCGTGCTCCACGCTCCGGACGATCGCGGCCAGGGCGTCCGGGTCCGCACGGTTCACGACGACGCCGAGCAGCTGGGCGTGCGCTGCCCGGAGTTCGCTCGTGGTGACGTCCGCGACCTGCGCCATCGCCTCGGGCGTGCGGACGCCACGCTCCGAGGAGTCCCGACCGCCGAGCACGAGCAGCACGGGCGCGCCGAGGTTCGCCGCGACCTTGGCGTTGAACGACAGCTCGGTCGGGCTGCCGACGTCGGTGTAGTCGGACCCGAGCACCACGACGGCGTCGCACTGCCGCTCGACCTGGGCGAACCGGTTCAGGATCGTGCCGAGGGCGGCATCCGGGTCGGCGTGCACGTCGTCGTAGGTCACGCCGACGGCCTCGTCGTAGGAGAGCCCCACCGCGCTGTGCTGCAGCAGGAGCTCGAGCACGTAGTCCGGCTCGGCCACCGACCGTGCGACCGGTCGGAACACGCCGACGCGTCCGACGGAGCGTGCGAGGGTCTCGAGGACACCGAGCGCGACCGTGCTCTTGCCCGTGTGTCCTTCTGCTGACGTGATGTAGATGCGGGTCGACACCCCTCCAGGCTAGTCGCGGGCACACCGTGCGCTCTGGGAGTCGACGGGGCCGTGGACGGACGTGGTCGTGACCACCCCCGCGAACCTGTACCATGGGGTGTCGTCACCGCGAGGTGGCACGAGGAGAATTCGCCTAGTGGCCTATGGCGCACGCTTGGAAAGCGTGTTGGGTGCAAGCCCTCGGGGGTTCGAATCCCCCATTCTCCGCCAGCAGTACCGAAGGGCGCGTCCAGCAGGACGCGCCCTTCGTCGTTCCCGGGTGGCGCACGTCCCCGTCGGCACGGCTCCCGACCGGCACGGCTCCCGACCGGCGCGGCCCCGGCTGCGGCCCGTGGAGTCCCCCACTCGCGGGACACGATCGCACCCCGCTCGGCCCGTCCTGGCCGGGAAACGCCCAACGGGGGTGGAACGGGCTGTCCTCCGCCCCCGCTTCGCCCTATCCTGTGCAGACGGACGACCCCGGGACGGGTCGGACACGGTGCAGCGGGCGGCAGGGGCGTCGCCCGCGGGGTGGCAGATCGGCCTGCCCGTGCGCCCGAGGGGTGAGGAGACCCAGGTGGGGGAAGCGACGGTGTCAGCTGCCGGGCGTCTGCGGACGCCGGTCCACGACGTGGTCCTCCGCCCGCGGCGCTCCCTCGTCCGGTCGACCGTCCTCAGCGTGGTCTGCTCCGCCGTCCCCCTCGCCGTCGCGCTCGTCTGGGCCTCGCTGCCGGAGCGCTGGTGGGTCCTCGTCGCCGGGCTCGTCGTCGCCGTCGCCGTGCTGGTCGTGGTCCTCTTCGTCCGACTCGGTCAGGCCTTCCTCGGCATCGACGCCGACGTCGTCGCCCTGAACGCGGTCCTCACCCCGAACCGTCGCATCGCCCGCGAGCGGATCGACCGGCTGGTCGTCACCCCGACGTACGGCGCGTCGCCCGACCGCACCACGCGTGAGCTCCTCGCGTTCGACGCCGACGGCACGCACCTCTTCCGGCTGCGCGGCGACGTCTGGGGCGACGACGCCCTCGACCGCGTGGTCGAGGTGCTGGGCGTGCCGGTCGAGCACGAGCGCCGACCGGTCCACGTCCGCGAGGCCACCCGCCGCTGGCCCACGAGCCGCACCTGGTACGAGCGCCGCGGGGGCGTGCTCGCGGTGGGCGCGGCGACCGCGTGCATCGTCGCCGGCCTGCTCGCCGTCGAGACCGTCGGCCTCCTGACCCGCTGAGACCGGCCGGGGCGACGCGCGGCACCGCGCCGGCAGCAGCTCAGCGGCGGCGGCGGAGCGTCGAGAAGATGCCCCGGACGACCTCCTTCGCGATGGTCTGCCCGAGGCCGTTCCCGAGCAGTCCGCCGAGCGGGTCGTCCGCAGTGCGCCCGGCCGAGCGCGACGTCCGTGTCGACGTCGATCGCGACCGGCGACCCGCCGCTGCCCGCTCCGCGCGTTCGAACTCGCGCTGCGTCCGCTCGTACTCCGCCTGTGCGGCCTTCCGCTCGCGCTCGTCCCGCGCAGCCTGCGCGGCCGCCTCCTTCGCCGCCGCCGTGGCGGCGCGCGCAGCCTCCTGCTCGGCGTCCGCCTGCGCCTGCGCTGCGGCGGCGTCCGCGGCGGCGGACTCCATGCGGGCGGCCAGGAGCTCACGCGCCGACTCGGGGTCGACGGTGGTGCCGTACCGGGCGAGGAGCGGGGACGAGGCGACCAGCGCCTCCAGGACGTCCGACGGCAGCGCGTCCATCGATCCCTGCGGCGCGCGCAGACGGGTCCACGCCACCGGCGTGGGTGCGCCGTCCTCGTTCATCACCGTCACGACCGCCTCGCCGGTCGCCAGCGAGGTCAGGACCTCCCCCAGGTCGTAGTCACTCGTCGGGTACGTCGACACGGTCGCCCGCAGTGCCTTCGCGTCGTCCGGCGTGTGGGCACGGAGCTGGTGCTGCACCCGCGAGCCGAGCTGTGCGAGCACGTCGTCGGGCAGGTCCTTCGGCGTCTGCGTGACGAACACGATGCCGACACCCTTCGAACGGATGAGCCGCACGGTGCGGACGACCTGCTCGCGGAAGTCCTTCGACGACCCCGAGAAGAGCAGGTGTGCCTCGTCGAAGAAGAACACGAGCGCCGGCCGGTCGGTGTCGCCGACCTCGGGGAGTTCGTTGAACAGGTCGGCGAGCAGCCACATCAGGAACGTCGAGAACACCTCGGGCCGGTCCTGCACGCCCGGCACCTCGAGCAGGCTCACGATCCCGCGGCCGTCCGGGGCGGTGCGCAGGAACGCACGGGTGTCGATCTCGGGTGCCCCGAAGAAGCGGTCCGCACCCTGGTCGGCGAAGGTCACCAGCTCGCGCAGGATCACACCGGCGGTCTGCTTCGACAACCCGCCCAGCTCCGCGAGCTCCGCCTTGCCCTGGTCGCTCACCAGGTAGGTCAGCACGGCGCGCAGGTCCGACAGGTCGACGAGCGGCAGTCCGGCGCGTTCGGCGTGGTGGAACACCAACCCGAGCGAGGACTCCTGCGTCGCGTTGAGGCCGAGCACCTTGGCCAGCAGGAGCGGGCCGAACCCGGAGACGGTCGCCCGGATCGGCACACCGGTGCCCTGCCCGCCGAGGGAGTAGAACTCCACCGCACTCGCGACGCCCCGCCAGTCCTGGCCGATCGCCTCGGTGCGGGCGAGGAGCTTCTCGTCCGGCTGCCCGGCCACGGCGAGTCCGGACAGGTCGCCCTTGACGTCGGCCGCGAACACCGGGACGCCGTTCGCGGCGATCTGCTCCGCGAGCAACTGGAGCGTGCGGGTCTTGCCCGTGCCGGTGGCACCGGCCACGAGGCCGTGCCGGTTGAGCATGCCGAGCGGGATCCGGACCTGGACGTCGGGCAGCGGGCGGCCGTTGACGAGGGCACCGAGCTCCAGGGCGGTTCCCTCGACGGCGTACCCGGTGCGGATCGCGTCGACGGCCTCCGGCCCGAGGGGGCCGGACTGCGGTGCGCTCGGCGGTGTGGTCGACGCGGTCGTCGCCTCCGGCGTGGTGGTCGCGTCGAGCGGCGCGCGGCCCGGAGGCTCGGTGGCTGTCCCCGGTGTCGTCCCGCCTGCGGCCGTGCTCGCGTCGGGCGCCCCGGTCGCCTCCGGTGCCGCGCTCGCGTCGGCCGCCCGGCTGAGCGCCGCCGCGAGCTCCTCGGCCCGCCGAGCCGCCTCGTCCGCAAGCCGACGTGCCTCCTCGGCCGCCGCCTGCGCCGCTGCTGCCGCTGCCCGTGCCTGCTCCACCGCGTCGGTCATGTCCGCAGCATACGGACGCGTCGACCCTCCGGTCCGCTCGTGGGCCAACGTCCGGCTGTGCGACGCGTCAGTGCGAGAGCGCCGGCACCGTCCGCGGCCGGACGACCACCCAGAGGACGACGACGGCGACCGCCGCCGTGCAGGCCATCACGCTCGCCATGGGCGTTGCCGCGGTGATGCCGAGCCACCCGACGATCGGCGAGACGAGCCCGGCGACCCCGAAGTTCAGTGCGCCGAGGAGCGACGCGGCGGTGCCGGCCTCCTTCCCGTGCGCGGCGAGACCGATCACCTGGACGAGCGGGAACGTGAACCCGCAGGCCGCGATGAAGAACCACAGCGGTACGAGGACCCCGACCAGGCCCGCACCGAGCTGGTCGAGCACGACGATCGCGACGGCGGACACGAACAGCGTCGCCGTCGAGCAGGCGAGGATCCACTGCGGGCCGACCCGCTGCGCCAGGCGCGAGGACACCTGCACGCCGACGACGACGCCGATCGAGTTCACGGCGAAGAGCAGGCCGTACTGCTGCGCGTCGAGGCCGTAGACCGTCTGGAACAGGAACGGCGACGCCGACAGGTACGAGAAGAGCCCGCTGAAGACCATCGCCCCGATGAGCGCGACGCCGACGAAGATCCGGTCGGAGAGCAGGGCCTTGTAGCGCTGCCCGATCGTCGAGTGGCCGGCCTCCTTCCGCCGAGCCGGCGGCAGGGTCTCGACGATGAGCAGGGACGACGCGATGACGACGGCTGCGCCGTAGCACGCGAGGAACACGAAGACGCCGCGCCAGCTGACGAACTGCAGCATCTGCGAGCCGATCAGCGGCGCGAGGATCGGTGCGAGGCCGTTCACCATCGCCAGGCGCGAGAGCATCCGGACGAGGGGCTTGCCGCCGAACAGGTCGCGCACGGTGGCCATCGCGACGACACCGCCGGCCGCGGCCCCCATGCCCTGCAGGACGCGGAAGAGCGCGAGCACCTCGACGTTCGGCGCGAGCGCTGCGCCGACCGACGCCGCGACGTGCACCGAGGTGGCGATGATGAGCGGCAGACGCCGGCCGACCTTGTCGCTCCAGGGCCCGACGAGCAGCTGCCCGACCGCGAACCCGAGCGTGGTCGCGGTGAGCGTGAGCTGCACCGCACCCTCGCTGATGCCGAACTCGCGCTCGAGCGACGGGAACGCCGGCAGGTACAGGTCGATGGTGAACGGCCCGAGCGCGGTGAGCGCGCCGAGCACGAAGACGTAGACGAGGCGCTGCCGCCGGGTGAGCGAGTCACCGGGGTGCAGCACGACGCGGAGCGAGCCGGTGGTGGCGGGCGCGGTCACGAGCGGTCCTTCACAGGGGGGTCGGGTGCAGGAGAGACGGGATCGGGGCCGGTCTCCGTCGACGTGGTGGACGTCAGGACCGACCGAGCAGGACCGGGGCGGATCGACTCGAATCGATTCGGCCCCGGAACCATCCTACGGGCTGCGTGAGCGCTCTCGCGACGCCCCGACCGCAACGCGCCCGTCACACTGCGCTCCTCGTCCAGTCCGCGCGGTCGCCGTGCGGTAACGTCGGACTGCTCGACAGCCGCCTCGTGCGGACGGAACGAAGAGGGGGTGGTGTCGTGGTCGACGCCCGGATCGTGCACACCACGGCAGCACTGCGCGAGGCGGTCCTCCGACTCGCAGCCGACCGCCCGGTCTCCGCCATCACGGTCGCCGACGTCACGCGCGCAGCCGGCATCAACCGCGCCACGTTCTACTCGCACGCCGTCTCCCCCGGATCGCTCCTGGCCGACGTGCTGACGCCCGAGCTCGACCGCATCCGCGAGGAGGACGTCGAGGCCCGCCGGACCGCCTCCGCCCGCGGGGCCGGCGAGGACGAGCTCGCCGCCATCACGCGCCGGGGCATCGACGCCGTCGTCGAGCACGTCGTGGCCCACCGCGACATCTACGCCCGCGGGTTGCCGGACACCGAGGACGCATCCCTCCACCGCCTGCTCGTCCAGCACTTCACGGTGTCGAGCGCGCAGCACATCCGCGAGCTCGACCCCGCGTCACGCCCGCCCCTGCTCGACGACGTCGCAGCCGGGTTCGTGGCGCAGGGCTTCGTCGGCGCGATCGAGGCGTGGCTGGCCGGACCCCGACGCTCCCGGAGGTCCCTGGTCGAGACGATCACCCTGTCGTTCCCAGCCTGGTGGCACTGAGCCGAGCCGGCACGCGGCACCGATCCAGGCCCCGGCCCCGCGCCCGGTCGCACTGATCGCGACGGTTCGCCGGCCTGGGTCCCGACGTCAGTCCCCGGCGCCGCTGCGCCCGCGGCGGTCCCCCGTGTCCGGCTGCTCGCCGCGCTGCAGCGACCGGACGACCTCGACCGCCGCCCGGGCGGTCGTCCCGGCATCCGCTGCCGCCGGCACGCGGTGGTCGGCGGAGACACCGTCACCGCCGGTCCCGCTCGCCGGGACCGACGCGCCGACCGACACCACGACCACACCGGCGTCGTGCGCCGTCTGCACCGCCTCCGCGAGCGCGTCGGCGTCCACGGCGTGCACGAGCAGCGCCTTCGCTCCACCGCGGACGAGCGCGTCGACGGCACGGGCCTGCTCGGCCGCGGCACCGGAGGACGGCACCACCCGGACGTCCGGCGAGAACCCGGCACGGTCGAGCCCGCGCTCGAGGTCCGCGGCGAGCGCGTCGTCCCCGGGCGCGAGCACCGCGCCGACCACGGCGTCGTCGGCGAACCCGCCGTCGGAGCTGGTGAGGTCGGTGCTGCGGACCGGGGTCGGCGCAGCGGTCGTCGGTCCCTGGCACCCGGTCAGGGCGAGGGACGCCGCCACGAGGACGGCGACGACGACGGTGCGCACCCGGTGACCTCCGCTCGATCCGGTGCCCCACGCTACCGCGGGTCGGGTCACTCGGCGCCGGGGGTCGGCGGTGCGGGCACGGGACCGAGGCGCCGGACCGCGACGATCCCGACGAGTGCGATCGCGGTCATCGCGACGAAGACGAGCGGGAACGACCAGTCGCCGTCGGCTCCCCCGCTGCCGACGAAGAGCAGGCCCGTGACGGCGAGGCCGACCACGCTGCCCGAGGCGTCGGCGATCGTCAGGGCCGAGCTCGCGAACCCGTCGTCGCCCTCGCCCGAGAAGCGGAGCGTCAGCATCGACAGCCGCGGGTACATCGCGCCCATGCCCGCGCCGCCGACGAACCACCCGGCCACGAGCAGCCACCACGGCAACCCCCACACCGCGACGGCGAGCGCGACGAGCAGGCTGACGAGGACGAGCGTGAGTCCGGCGCCGAAGGTCCGCGCCGCGGTGAGCCGCTGCTCCCCGAGCCGACCGTGCAGCCAGCTCGCCCCGGCCCAGCTCAGGGCGGCCACGGTGAGCGCGAGCCCCGCCGCCGAGGCGCTGAGGCCGTGCCGTGCCTGCAGCAGGAAGGGCACGTAGGCCTCGCTGCCGAAGAACGCCGCCGCGACCAGGCCGCGCAACAGCACCACGGACGGCAGGCCCGCGGCCGCCCGGAAGGTCCCGGCCGGCAGGAGGGGCCGCAGCGCCGCCCAGGCGCCGACGACGCCGATGACGACGGCCACGACCCGTGACCACGGACCGAGGTCCGGCGCGACGTTGAGCAGCAGGATCGCGAGCGCCGCCGCGACCGACCACGCGATGCGCCCCGCCTGCCACGGGGGTCGGCGCTCGACCGGCGGCGCGTGCAGGCGTGCCAGCGTCGGGACGAGGAGGGCGAACGCGACGACCGCGATGACGAGGGCGCCGGCGAAGACCCAGTGCCACCCCCACACCTCCGTCACGACCCCGGCGAGCGCCGGGCCGACGAGTGCCGGGACGACCCAGGCCGCGGCGAACCCGGCGAAGACCGGACCGTGCAGCTCGGCGGGGAAGATGCGGGCGACGAGCACGTAGAGCACGACGTCGATCGCACCGGCTCCGAAGCCCTCGACCAGGCGACC
This sequence comes from Curtobacterium sp. MR_MD2014, assembly GCF_000772085.1. Classification (NCBI taxonomy): domain Bacteria; kingdom Bacillati; phylum Actinomycetota; class Actinomycetes; order Micrococcales; family Microbacteriaceae; genus Curtobacterium; species Curtobacterium sp. MR_MD2014. The sequence continues at coordinate 2,373,276 of NZ_CP009755.1, forward strand.
GGCCAGGAAGACCTCCATCGTCGGCGCGGTCATCACGACGGCCGTCCCGACGGCGAAGAAGAGCGCCGACACCCAGGCGACGACGCGGCCGCCCGAGCGGTCCGTCCAGGTCCCCGCGAGCACCATCCCGGGCACGCCGGCGGCGAGCGGGGCCGCGAACGCGAGCGCGTAGAGCGTCTGCCCGTCGAGGTCGCGGCTGATCTCCGGCATCACCGTCGTCATCGCGAGGTTCTGGAACGCGGCCACCCCGACGATGGCGACCATCCCCAGGGTCGCGAGCGCGTAGCGCCCGCTGAGGATCCCCGACCTCGTCGCCACACTGCTCACCGGGCCAGCCTAGGGGCGCGCACCGACGATCCGTCAGGTCCTGATGACGGACGGGAGGCTCCCCACCGGTCCGGTGGGGAGCCTCCCGTCCGTCACGTCTGCGTCAGCAGGCCGCGGTCACCCGGCCGCGGTCACCGGGACAGTGCCTGCAGCACGTCCGCGACCAGGTCGCCCTGGTCCTCGATGCCGACCGACAGGCGGACGACGTTCTCCGGGACGGCGAGCTCGGTGCCCTTGACCGACGCGTGCGTCATCTCGCTCGGGTACCCGATGAGCGACTCGACGCCGCCCAGGGACTCCGCGAGCGTGAAGACCTCGGTGGACTCGACGAAGCGCTTCGCCGCCTCGGGTCCGCCGGACAGGGCGACCGAGAGCATGCCGCCGAAGCCGCGCATCTGCTTCGCGGCGACCTCGTGTCCGGGGTGGTCGGCGAGACCGGGGTAGTACACCCGCTCGACGCCGGGCGCCGAGACGAGCGCCTCCGCCACGGCCTGCGCGTTCGACGAGTGCCGCTCCATCCGGACCGGCAGCGTCTTGATCCCCCGGGTCGTCAGGAAGGCGTCGAACGGCGACGCGATCGCGCCCGCGCCGAACTGCAGGAAACCGACCTGGTCCGCGAACTCGCGGTCCCGCAGGACGACCGCGCCGCCGACGACGTCGGAGTGCCCGCCGAGGTACTTCGTGGTCGAGTACGACACGGCGTCGGCGCCGAGCGACAGCGGCTGCTGCAGGTACGGCGACGCGAACGTGTTGTCGACGACGACCAGGGCGCCTGCGGCGTGACCGACCTCGGAGAGGAGCGCGATGTCCGCGATCTTCATGAGCGGGTTCGTCGGGGTCTCCACCCACAGCACCGTCTTCGCCGGGGCGCCCTCGAGCGCTGCACGGACCCGGTCGACGTCGCTCATGTCGACGACCACGAGCTCCACGCCCCACGGCACGTGCAGGCGGTTGACCAGACGGTGCGTCCCGCCGTACACGTCGTTGCCCATCACGACGCGGGCGCCGGGCTCGAGGTACGCGCGGAGCAGGGCGTCCTCGGCCGCCAGGCCCGATGCGAACGAGTACGCCGCGACGCCGCCGTCGAGGTCGGCGAGCAGGGTCTGCAGCGCGTCGCGCGTGGGGTTGCCGCCGCGGGAGTACTCGTAGCCGTTCCGCATGTTCCCGACGCCGTCCTGCACGTAGGTGCTCGTGACGTGGATGGGCGGGATGACGGCACCGGTCGTGGCGTCGGGGTCCTGGCCGGCGTGGACGGCGCGGGTGGCGAACTCGGTCATGCGCTGGGGTTCCTCGTGGGGTCGGGGTGGGGTCGGTGCGGGCGGGCGCTCGGTGTCGGTGCTGGCGGGCGCTCGGTGTGGGCGAGCGCCCGGGGTCACTCGGAGAGCGACGTGAGCAGGTCGTGCCGGGTCAGGACGGTGACGGGCTTGCCGTCGTCGACGACGAGCAGCGCGTCGACCGTCTCGAGCGCCCGGCGGGCTGCGGACAGCGATTCACCGATGCCGATGAGGGGCAGTGGGTCACCGACGAAGCCGCTCACCGCGTCGGTCATCGCGGCGGTGCCCGTGAAGACCTGCTCGAGCAGGTCCTTCTCGGCGACCGCACCGACGACCTCGCCGATCACGACGGGCGGTTCGGCGCTCAGCACGGGCATCTGCGAGACGCCGTACGTGGACATGATCTCCACCACGTCGCGCACGGTGTCGGACGGGTGTGCGTGCACGAGGTCGGGCAGTCGGCCGTCCTTGCCGGCGACGACGGAGCCGACCGTGCGGGCGTCGTCGGTCTCGGCGAAGCCGTAGGAGCGCATCCACCGGTCGTTGAAGATCTTGCCGAGGTAGCCACGGCCGCCGTCGGGCAGCAGCACCACGACCACGTCGTCCTCGGTCAGGTCGCGTGCGGCCCGCAGCGCCGCGACGACGGCCATGCCGCTCGACCCGCCGACGAGCAGCCCTTCCTCGCGCGCCAGCCGTCGGGTCATCGCGAAGGACTCGGCGTCGGTGACGGCGAGGATCTCGTCGGGGACGCCGGCGTCGTACGCGCCGGGCCAGAAGTCCTCGCCGACGCCCTCGACCAGGTACGGCCGACCGGTGCCGCCCGAGTAGACGGAGCCCTCGGGGTCGGCGCCGACGATCCGGACGCGTCCGTCGGAGGCCTCCTTCAGGAAGCGGCCGGTGCCCGAGATGGTGCCACCGGTGCCGACGCCGGCGACGAAGTGCGTGAGCCGACCGTCGGTGTCGCGCCAGATCTCCGGACCGGTCGTCTCGTAGTGGCTCCGGGGACCGTTCGGGTTCGCGTACTGGTTCGGCTTGTAGGCGCCGGGGATCTCCCGCACCAGGCGGTCGGACACCGAGTAGTAGGACTCGGGGTGCTCCGGCGGGACCGCCGTCGGCGTCACGACGATCTCGGCGCCGTAGGCCGTGAGCACGTTGCGCTTGTCCTCGCCGACCTTGTCCGGCAGCACGAATACACAGCGGTACCCGCGCTGCTGGGCGACGAGCGCGAGGCCGACACCGGTGTTGCCGGAGGTCGGCTCGACGATGGTGCCGCCGGGTCCCAGCTCGCCGGAGGCCTCGGCCGCGTCGATGATCCGCGTGGCGATGCGGTCCTTCGACGAGCCGCCCGGGTTGAGGTACTCCACCTTCACCAGGACGGTCGCCCGGATCCCCTCGGTGACACGGTTCAGTCGGACGAGCGGGGTGTCACCGACCAGGTCGACGACGGAGTTCGCGTAACGCACGCGGCCGAGTCTAGGTGGCCGGCTCGGCCGTCGGCTGGGTTGCGACGAACGATGTCGACGTCTGGTCCTGCTGGTGGAACAGCGAGGCGTAGACACCGCCGCGCGCGAGCAGTTCGTCGTGGTCGCCCCGCTCGACGATCCGCCCGTGGTCGAGCACGAAGATGACGTCGGCCTCGCGGATCGTGGACAACCGGTGCGCGATGGCGATGGTGGTGCGCCCGGCTGCCGCGGTGTCGAGCGCGGTCTGCACGACGTGCTCGGAGATCGAGTCGAGCGCGCTCGTGGCCTCGTCGAGCACCAGGACGGGTGGGTCCTTCAGCAGCACGCGGGCGATGGCGATGCGCTGCTTCTCGCCGCCGGACAGTCGGTAGCCCCGCTCCCCCACGACGGTGTCGTACCCGTCCGGGAACGAGGCGATGGTCTCGTGGATGTTCGCCGCGCGTGCGGCGCGCTCGAGCTCCTCGTCGGTCGCGTCCGGCTTCGCGTACCGCAGGTTGTCGCCGATGGAGGCGTGGAACAGGTACGTCTCCTGGCTCACGATGCCGACGTGGCGCATCAGGTCCTCGTGCTCCAGGTCGCGCACGTCGGCTCCGGCGAAGCGCACGGTGCCCGAGGACGCCTCGTACAGGCGCGGCACCAGGTACGAGATGGTCGTCTTCCCCGCACCCGACGGCCCGACGAACGCGGCGAACTGCCCGGGCTCGAGCTCGAACGAGACCCCGCGGAGCGTCGGCTTGTCCGGTTCGCCGTCCGGGTAGGTGAAGGAGACGTCCTCGAACGCGACGTGCCCCACGCGCGACGCGTCGACACGCTGCGCGTCGGGGGCGTCGGTGATCGCCGGGCGCAGGTCGAAGTACTCGAAGATCCGCGCGAACAGCGCGCCGGACGTCTGCAGGTCGAGCACGACGCGGAGCAGTCCGACGGTCGGGAAGAGCAGGCGCGACTGCACCGTGGTGAACGCGACGATCGTGCCGGCCGTGATCGGGACGTCGCCGACGATCAGGAGGGCCGCGACCACGTAGATGACCGCGGGGATGATCGACAGGAAGACCTGGACGATGGCGAAGAACCACTGCCCGGACATCTGCTGCCGGACCTGCAGCTGGATCTGGTTGCGGTTCTCGTCCCCGTAGCGCCGGGTCTCGCTGCGCTGCTGGGTGAAGCTCTTGGCGAGCAGGATGCCGGAGACGCTCAGGGCCTCCTGGGTGATCGCGGTCATGTCCGACAGCGACTCCTGCGTCTGCGCGGCGATCCGGGCGCGGACCTGGCCGACCCGGCGCTGGGCGATGACGAGCAGCGGCAGGAGCACGACCGCCACCAGGGTCATCTGCCAGCTGAGCAGCAGCATCGCCACGACCGCCGCGATGACCGTGACGGTGTTGCCGAGCACCGACGAGATCGTGTTGTTGAGCACGCTCGCGACGCCGCCGACGTCGTTCTGCAGGCGCGACTGGATCACGCCCGTCTTCGTCCTCGTGAAGAACGCGAGCTCCATCCGCTGCAGGTGCGCGAACAACCGCATGCGCATGGCGCCCATGACCTCGTTGCCCACCGTCGCCGTCAGGTACGTCTGCCAGATCCCGACGCCGGCGCTCGCGATCCAGAGCGCGATCATCGCGCCGACGAGCTCGAGGAGCACGGGCAGGTCCGGGCGACCCGAGGGCGGGAAGAGCCCCCGGTCGAACGCCTGCTGGGTGAGGAGCGGCGGGATCACCGAGAGTGCCGCACCGACGAGCACGAGCACGACGGTCACCACGATCGCGCGGCGGTGCGGCACGAACAGCCCCGCGATGCGCCGGAGCAGGTGCGGGATCCGTGGCGCCTCGGCGTTGGCGGCCCGCTGCGCGGCGGCGTCGCCGCTCGAGATCCGCCCGCCACCGCGGGGCCCACCCCCGCGCATCCCGTGGCCCATGCTCATGGCACCAACGTATCCCCGGCGGCGGACACGGGCGGCGGGCTCCGCCGTGGGCGTATTTGACCCCGTTCAGGGGCCGTGCGACCATCGTCCGTCCCCTTCCCCGCGCCGATCACGAGGTCCCATGACGTCCGCGCCCTCCCGCCCCACGTCCCTCCGTCACCAGCTCGCTCGCCGGAAGCCGATCGAGCAGCTGCAGGCCGAGGCCGCGGCGGGCGTCGACGGCGAGCCGCTCCGCCGCTCGCTCGGCGTCTGGCACCTGACGATGATCAGCGTCGGGGCGACGCTCGGCACCGGCATCCTCGTCGTGCTCGGGACGGCCGTGCCGCTCGCCGGTCCGGCCGTCTGGATCTCGTTCGTGCTCGCGGGCGTGGCCGCACTGCTCTCCGCGCTGTCGTACGCCGAGATGGCCGGCGCCGTGCCGACCTCGGGGTCGAGCTACTCGTACACCTACGCCACGATGGGCGAGGGCATCGCCTGGGTCTGCGGCTGGTGCCTCGTGCTCGAGTACGCGGTCTCGGTCGCCGCGGTCGCGGTCGGCGCCAGCGAGTACGTCGACGAGACCCTGCGCGTCTTCGGGCTGCACCTGCCGGCCGCGATCGCCGCTCCCCCCGGCGACGGTGGTGTGGTGAACCTGCCGGCGGCGGTGCTCGTCCTCCTCGCGATGGCCGTGCTGCTGCCCGGTGCCCGCGAGAGCGCCTGGGTGAACACGCTCATGGTCGTGGTGAAGATCGCCCTGCTCGTGTTCTTCGTGGTCGTCGCGTTCACGGCCTTCTCGTCCCAGAACTTCGCGCCCCTCGCGCCGATGGGGGCCGCCGGTGTGACCGCCGCCGCGTCGCGGTTGTTCTTCTCCTACATCGGCTTCGACGCCGCATCGACCGCCGGCGAGGAGGCGAAGGACCCCCGCCGCGACCTGCCCCGCGCGATCATCGGGTCCATCGTGATCGTCACGACGCTGTACATCCTGGTCGCGATCGCCGCGATCGGTGCCCGCCCGTGGACGTCGTTCTCGTCCGACGAGGCCTCGCTCGTCCGCATCGTGGTCGACGTCACCGGGCAGCCGGTCGTCGCGCTCGTCTTCTCGATCGGTGCGGTGATCGCCATCGCGAGCGTGGTGCTCACGGTGCTCTACGGCCAGACCCGCATCCTGCTGACCATGGCGCGCGACGGCATGGTACCGCCGGTGTTCGGTCGGGTCTCGCACCGGACGGGCACCCCCGTGCCGAACACGCTCATCGTGGGTGTGGTCGTCGCCGTCGGCGCAGCGCTCGTCCCCCTCGGCGAGCTGGCCGACGCGACGAGCATCGGCACCCTGGTGGCCTTCGCCCTCGTCAACGTCTCCGTGATCGTTCTCCGACGCACCCGCCCGGAGCTCGAGCGGTCGTACCGGGTCCCGCTGTTCCCGGTCGTCCCGGTCCTCGGCACGCTCTGCTGCGTGCTCCTCGCGGTCTTCCTCGGCGCCGGCACCTGGATCGCGTTCGGCCTGTGGATGCTCGCCGGCGCGGTGCTCTACCTGGCCTACGGCCGCAGCCGCAGCACCCTGCGCTGACGCGCCCGCGCCCGGCCGCGCCGCGCCGCGCCTGCGACCGCGCCCGCGCCCCGAGACTCGGCCCCGCGGACACTTTCGCACCCGATCACCCACGAACGTGTCCGCAGGAGCGAGTCTCCCGCTCCATCCACACGTCCCCACGAACACAGCAGGACCCACAGATCGCCTCCCGAGCCGCTTGTTCCGCAGTGGGAGCCCGACAGTGGAGGTGTGCGACACCACCGAGAACGACCCACCCTGCTGCGCGCCGACGGTGACGACTCACGCGCGCGGACCCTCCGCCGGCAGCACCGCGCTGGCCTCCTCGTCCGGCTCCGCGCCGGCACGTACCTGCCTCGCACGTCCTGGGTCGAGCTCGATGAAGCCGACCGGCACCTCGTCCGCATCTGGGCGGTCGCGCCGGCCGTACCCACCGGAGCTGCGTTCTCGCACGTGTCCGCCGCACTCGTGCACGGCTGGCCCCTGGTCGGCCCGGCACCCGAGCGCGTCCACGTGACGGTACCGGGGGCCGAGCGCACCCTCCACCGCGCCGGCCTCGTCCTGCACGCGTCCGGTGGCACGCGGGTGCGCCTGGCCCCGGCTCGCCTCGACGGCGTCCCGGTCACGGACCTGGTGACCACGGCATCGACGGTCGCGACCTCGCTGCCCGTGCACGTGGCTGCCGTGGCGATCGACGGGGCGGTGCGCGCCGGTGCGCTGACGCCGTCCGAGCTCGCCACGGCACTCCCGGCCGGCCCTGCGCGCGGATCTCGACGAGCGCAGACCGTGCTGCGGGCACTCGACGCTCGGCACGAGACCGCCGGTGAGTCCTACACGGCCGTCCGGCTGGTCGAGAGCGGCATCGACCGGGTGGTACCGCAGCACGAGTTCCGCCACGACCACGACGTCGACCGCGTCGACTTCTGGCTCCCGGACAGCGGCACGGTCATCGAGTTCGACGGCAAGGTCAAGTACACCGACCCGACGATGCTCGCGGGCAGGGACCCGGGTGAGGTCGCCTGGGCGGAGAAGCGCCGGGAGGACCGACTCCGGCAGCGGAGCGAGGTGCGGACCGTCATCCGCGTGACGTGGTGGCACCTGGAACGACTGGATCGTTTCCAGGGCCTCCTCCGGGCGCACGGGCTGGTGCTGTGAGACGAGACTCGGTCCCGCGGACAACTTCGCGGCAGGTGAACCACGAATGTGTCCGCGAGGCCGAGTCTCGCGAAGCGGACCGCCGGACCGCCGGACCGCCGGACCGCCGGGCCGGCAGCGCGCCCCGCGCACGACGAAGGCCGCCGCCCCGAGGGGCAGCGGCCTTCGCGAAGAGCAGTACGCAGTACGCAGTACTTACGCGAGCTCGATCGTGGCGCCGGCGGCCTCGAGGGCCTCCTTCGCCTTGTCGGCCGTCTCCTTGTTGACACCCTCGAGGATCTTGGCGTCGGCGGTCTCGACGAGCGCCTTGGCCTCGCCCAGGCCGAGCGACGTGAGGCCACGGACCTCCTTGATGACCTGGATCTTCTTGTCACCGGCCGACTTGAGCACGACGTCGAACTCGGTCTTCTCCTCGACCTCCTCGGCGGGGGCAGCAGCGCCACCGGCCGCGGCGACCGCGACGGGGGCAGCAGCGGTGACCTCGAAGACCTCCTCGAACTTCTTCACGAAGTCCGAGAGCTCGATGAGCGTGAGCTCCTTGAAGGCCTCGATGAGCTCGTCCTGCGAAAGCTTCGCCATGATTTTCTCCTACTACTAGCTAGTACGTGTGGTTGATGAACGCGTGCCTGGTCAGGCCGCGGACTCCTGCTTCTCGCGGAGGGCGTCCACGGTGCGGACGGCCTGCGAGAGGGGTGCCTGGAACAGGTACGCAGCACCGAACAGCGAGGCCTTGAAGGCGCCGGCGAGCTTGCCGAGCAGCACTTCGCGGGACTCGAGGTCAGCGAGCTTGTCCACCTCGGTCGCGGTGAGCGGGTTACCGTCGAAGTAACCGCCCTTGACCACGAGCTGAGGGTTCGCCTTGGCGAATGCACGCAGCGACTTCGCGACGGCGACGGTGTCACCGTGGACGAAGGCGAGAGCGGACGGACCGGCGAGCTCGTCGTCGAACGAGGTGATGCCGGAGTTGTTCGCCGCGATCTTGGTCAGCGTGTTCTTCACCACGGCGTACGTGGCGTGCTCACGGATCGAGTTGCGGAGCTCCTTGAGCTGCGCCACCGTGAGACCGCGGTACTCGGTGAGCAGAACGGCGTTCGAGCTCTGGAATGCTTCCGTGAGCTCGGCGACCGCAGCTTCCTTGTTCGCCATGGTTCTCCTTGGGGTTCTTGCCGGCTAGCCCCTGGTCACCACACGAAAAAAGCTCCGGCGCAGAGGCTCGGAGCTGCTCCCCCGCGAACGGGAGGAGTGGATCTGAACACCTGCGCTGGCTGCCCCACGAGTGAGGACCTTCGGTCTGTGCGCGAGCGCACAGACGACCGGCGGTCTTTGGCTTCGACGAAGGTACCACAGGATCCGACGGTGACCAAGCGCCGGACGGGAGGCGCGGGGCGGCGCCGCCACGTTCCTCCAGACCGTCAGGCGGTCGGCGTCACCGTGCCGGACGCGACCGCCGGCCGCGTGGCCGGCAGGTGCACCGTGAACACCGTGTCGCCGGGTCGGCTCGTGACCGCCACGCTGCCGCCGTGCGCCTGCACGACCGCGTCGACGATGGCCAGGCCGAGGCCCGTCGACCCGGCGCTCCGCGACCGTGAGCTGTCGGCCCGGGCGAACCGTTCGAACAGCTTCGGCAGGAACTCCGGGTCGATGCCCTGCCCGTCGTCGCGCACGGTCAGGTCGACGCCGTCGGCGCCGGGTGCGAGTCCGACCGTGATGCGGGTGCCCTCCGGGGTGTGCGTCCGGGCGTTCGTGACGAGGTTGACGACCACCTGGTGGAGCCGGGCGGCGTCACCGGGCACGACCACGGGTTCGTCCGGCACGTCCACCGCGATGACGTGGTCCGGCGACGCGGCGTGGGCGTCGTTCACCGCGTCGAGCACCAGACCGGTCAGGTCGACGTCGGCGAACTGGACCTCGCGGCCCTCGTCGAGGCGGGCGAGCAGGAGCAGGTCCTCGACCATGCTCGTCATGCGCTCCGACTCCGACTCGATCCGGCTCATGGCGTACACGACGTCCGGCGGCAGGTCGGCGCCCATCCGTCGGGTCAGCTCGGCGTACCCGCGGACCGACGCGAGCGGGGTGCGGAGCTCGTGCGACGCGTCGGCGACGAACTGCCGGACCTTCTGCTCCGAGCGCTCCCGGGCCTGCATGGCGCCCGCGATGTGTCCGAGCATGCGGTTGAAGGCGGTCCCGACCCGGCCGACCTCCGTCCGTGGGTCGGTGTCGGGGACGCGGACGCCGTCGAGTGCGTCGCTCCGTTCGAGCGGCATCCGGGCGACGGACGACGCAGTCTCGGCCACGCGCTCGAGCGGGCGGAGCGAGCGGCGCACCACGACCGCGGCGACCCCGGTCGCTGCGAGCAGGGCGAGGGCGGTGACCACGAGCACCACGCCGAAGAGCTTCCAGACGCTCTCGTACACGGGCGCCATCGGCAGGCCGACGACGAGGACCGCGGACCCGAGCGACACCGCGGTGACCCGGTAGCGGCCGAGGTCGGTGCCCAGGTCGACGGTCTGGGCCGAGCCGTCGACGGTGACGTCCCCGAGCGGCCGCACGGCGGAGGACGCCAGCCGGTCGACGTCGCCGGCGTTGTCGAGCACGCTGCCGACGACGGCGTTGCCGTTCAGGAAGTAGGCCGTCAACGTGCCGGCCGACTGCCCGCTCGGTCGACCGATCTCGAGCCCGGGGCCGCCCGGTCCCTGCTGCTCGACCGACCGCTGGGCGCGCGTCGTCGCGAACGAGAGCTGCTCGTCGATCGCCGCACGCTGGATCGAGAACAGCGCGATGATGCTGCCCGCCCCGATCACCGTGCTGAGCGCGACGACGATCGCGACGATGCTCAGGACGAGTCGTCGTCGGAGCGTCACGAGGTCGGCTTGATGACGTACCCGACGCCGCGCACCGTGTGGATCATCGGGGTCTCGCCGGCGTCGATCTTCTTGCGCAGGTAGGAGATGTAGATCTCCACGACGGAGCTCTTGCCGCCGAAGTCGTACGACCACACCCGGTCCAGGATCTGCGCCTTGGAGAGCACCCGCCGAGGGTTGCGCATGAGGAAGCGGAGCAGCTCGAACTCGGTCGCCGTGAGCTCGATGGAGCGACCGGCGCGGGACACCTCGTACGACTCCTCGTCGAGCACCAGGTCGCCGACGACGATGCGGGAGTCACCGGCCTCGGACACCGAGATCTGCGAGCGACGGATGAGCCCACGGAGGCGCGCCACGACCTCCTCGAGGGAGAACGGCTTGGTCACGTAGTCGTCGCCGCCGGCAGTCAACCCGGTGACCCGGTCCTCGACGGAGTCCTTCGCGGTGAGGAACAGCACCGGGGTGTCGTCGTTGTTCTGCCGGAGCCGACCGAGCACCTGCAACCCGTCGAGGTCGGGCATCATCACGTCGAGCACCATCGCGTCGGGCTGCCACTCACGGGCGGTGGCGAGGGCCTGCTGACCGCCGTTCGCGCTCCTGACGTCCCAGCCCTCGTAGCGCAGCGCCATCGACAGCAGGTCGGTGAGGCTGGCCTCGTCGTCCACGACGAGGATGCGCAACGGCGTGCCGTCGGCGCGGGTGAGGCGGGGGGCTGCTGCGGGCTGGGAGATCGTCACGTCATCGAGGATCGGTGTGGTTCCTATGAGCCGTCTGTGGCCCAGCCCTCCTCGTCCTGTGGATCGTCCGACCGGTCCCGAGGCTCGTCGACGCTTCCCGAGCAGCCGCCCGGGCGGTCGCCCGTAGCGTCGGCACCATGCTGCGATCCCCGGCCTGGCCCCCGTCCGTGACGGACGTCGACACCGCGGACGTCGAGGCGGCGGCCGGGAGGACCGGCTCGTCTCCGCAGGACCGGCTCGCCTTCGCACGGTGGCTGGCCGACACCGCTCCGCCCCTGTCCGCAGGATCCGCCGGCGGCGCGTTCGCCGCCCTCGCCGCGGCCGCCGCCGCCGACGTCGCGCTCGCCCGCACCGTCGAACCGCACCTCGACGCGCTCGGCATCCTCGCCCAGGCCGGTTCGGCCGCCCCGGAGGGCTCGACCTGGGGCGTCTTCGCGGCCGAGGCGCCGGGGACGACGCTCACCGCGACCCCTGACCCCGCCGCCGGTCCCGACGCCGTCCGACTCGACGGGACGAAGCCCTGGTGCTCGCTCGCGTCGACGCTCTCGCACGCGCTCGTCACCGCGCACGTCGGTGACGACCGGCAGCTGTTCGCGGTCGACCTGCGACAGGACGGTGTCACGGCGCACGACGAGGCCTGGGTCGCGCGCGGGATGCCCGACGTCCCGAGCGGCCCGGTCGACTGCACCGGCGTCCGGGCGACCGCGGTCGGCGCACCCGGCTGGTACCTCACCCGCCCGGGCTTCGCCTGGGGCGGCATCGGCGTCGCGGCCTGCTGGTGGGGCGGAGCCGTCGGGCTCGCCCGGCTGCTGCGGTCCGCGGCGGCGGCCCGACCCGACGCCGAACTGCTCCGGGCAGCGCTCGGCGCGACGGTCCTCGACCTCGCCGATGCCGAGGACGCCCTGGCGACCGCCGCCGCCCGGATCGACGCGGCCGGGTCGGACGACGACACCGACTGGTCGCTCGTGGCGCAGGTCACGCGGTCGCGGGTCCGTCGCGCGGTCGACGCCGTGTCGCAGCGCGTCGTCGCGACGCTCGGCCCCGCCCCGCTGACGAGCGACCCCGCGGTCGCCGCACGGGTCGCCGACCTCGGGCTCTACGTGCTGCAGGACCACGGGGAGCGCGACCTCGCCCGGGTCGGACGCATCGTCACCGAACGCGGCGGTGTCGCGTGGTGAGCTTCGACCACCGCGAACCCGGGACCGATCCCGCGGCGTGGACGGCGTTCCTCCGCTCGGTGCCCGCGGTGCCGGTCGACCTGCACGGTGTCGGCTCGGTGGTCGTCGTCGCGCCGCACCCCGACGACGAGACCCTCGGCGCCGGTGGCCTGATCGCGACGGCCGCGGACGCCGGCATCCCCGTCCACGTGCTGCTCGTCACCCGCGGCGAGCGCTCGCACCCGGACTCCCCCACGGTGACACCCGCCGAGCTCGCGCCCCGTCGGGCCGCCGAGTTCCGGGCCGCGCTGCGGGTGCTGCACCCGACGGCCGGCGCGACCGAGCTCGACGTGCCCGACGGCGCGGTGCGGGAACACGTCGACGTGCTCCGCGCCGCACTCGAGCACCGTCTCGCCGGGGCGCCGCGTCCGACGCTCGTCGTCGCGCCCTGGCGCGGGGACGGACACCGCGACCACCGGATCGCCGGCGAGGTCGCGGAGCAGGTGGTCGACGCGACGCCGGGCACCGACCTGCTCGCGTACCCGGTGTGGGCCTGGCACTGGGACGACCCGGCTGCTCCGACCGCACCCTGGGACCGGGCCCGCACGCTCACCCTCGACGCGGACGTCCGTGACCGGAAGGCCCGGGCGCTGGCCGCCTACCCGTCGCAGACGCTGCCGTTGTCGGCAGCACCCGGGGACGAGGCGATCGTCGACGACCGTCACGCGGCGCACCACCTGCGGGTCGAGGAGTGGCTGTTCGCGCCGGTGCGGTCGCGCTCCGGGGACTCCTTCGACGCGCACTACGCGCGGAAGCCCGAGGGGTGGGACTTCGACGGCTCCTGGTACGAGCAACGGAAGCGCGCCGTCACCCTGGCCGCACTCCCCCGCCCCCGCTTCCGGTCGGCGCTCGAGCTCGGCTGCGCGACCGGCGTGCTCACCGCGGCCCTCACCGAGCGCGCGGACGCGGTCCTCGGCACGGACGTCGCTGCCGCCGCGATCGAGCGGGCGGAGCGACGGGCACCGGGCGCCCGGTTCGAGACCGCCGCGTTCCCCGCCGAGTGGCCGGACGGCCGGTGGGACCTGGTGGTGCTCTCGGAGGTCGGCTACTACCTGTCGCCGGACGACCTCGACCGCACCGTCGACCGGGTGCTCGAGACGCTCGACGACGACGGCGTGCTCGTCGCCTGCCACTGGCGCCACCCGGACGACGACGCGGTGACCGACGGCGACACGGTGGACGCGCGGCTGGCCGCCCGCTGGCCGCGGCCCGCACTCGTCCGGCACGTCGAGGAGGACTTCGTGCTCAGTGTGCTGCCGGGACCCGCCGTCGCCTCGGTCGCCCGGGCCGAGGGGCTCGTCCGGTGAGCGCCACCCGCATCGACGTCGTCGTCCCGGTGCACGACGAGGAGACCTCCGTCCGCGCCGCCCTCGACGCACTGGCGACCGCCGTCACGTCACTCCACGACGCGCACCCGTCGACCCGGGCCGCCGTGACGCTCGTCCTCGACGGCTGCACGGACGGTACGGCCGGCATCGTCGGGACGGCGCGGCAGGCGGACCCCGTGTGGCGGACGGGTCGCCTGTACGTCAGGACCTCGTCGCGCGTCGGCGTGGGTCGCGCGCGGGCACTCGGCACCGCGCACGCGAGGACCCTCGCCCGGGCGACCCCGCCCGGCCGGCACTGGTTCGCGCACACCGACGCCGACTCGCGCGTCCACCCGGACTGGCTCGTGCAGCAGGTGGACGCCCTGCTCGCCGGAGCGCACCTGCTCGTCGGCGCGGTCGTCCCCGACCCGGACGACCTCGACCCCGCGGTGCTCGACCGCTGGCGGGCGGCACACCCGCCCGGGGCGACCCTCGGGCACGTGCACGGCGCGAACCTCGGCGTGCGGGCGGACGCCGACACCGCGTTGGGCGGCTTCGACCCCGTGCCCGAGCACGAGGACGTCCGACTGGTGGACCGGGCACGGGCACTCGGGCTCGACGTCCGGGCGACGACCGAGCTCCCGGTGGTCACGAGCGGACGCTTCGCCGGCCGGACCCCCGGTGGGTACGCGGAGCACCTCCGTCGCACCTACGGCGACGCCGGCTGACCCGCCCCTCCGGCCCCCGCCCGCCCCTTCCGCGGAACGCAACGTCGGCGGCTGCCCGCACGGCGACACCGCTGCGAGCAGTCGCCGACGTTGCGTCGTGCGGTGCGGGTCTGCGCGGACACTCCCGCGGAGCGGCCCGACGCGCTCAGGTGACGGGGTAGTCGCAGTACGCGAACCAGCGCGAGTCGGGCGACCACGGCGGCACGTTGACGGTCCCCTGGCCGCCGTCGAGCGCGACGAGGGTCTCGGGCACGACGGCGATCCGCGCGCCCCGGGCCAGGACCCCGGGCAGCAGCCGCAGCTCGACCCGGTGGTCGGCGGGGTGCCCCTGCACGCCGGGGCCGTACGACAGGTAGAGCATGTGCGCGCCGTCCGGGGACAGGTGCGGGAACCAGTTCACGCGGTCGTCGGCGGTGATCTGCACGGGACCGCCCACACCGGGGTCGTCCGCAGCGCCGTCGCCCGCAGCGCCGTCGGACTCGAGCCGGAGCGACGCGAGCTGCGCGGTGCCCGGTGTGAAGCGCTCGGTGTTGAACAGGACGGTGGCGCCGTCCGGCGTGATCGCGCACCCGTCGTCCGGGTGGGGGTCCCGCGTGAGGAAGGTCGTGTCGCCGGACGCTGCGTCGACGAGGGCGACGTCGGTCGTCCAGACCCCCTCCGGCGTGCGCTCCCCCACGATCGCCGCGAGGGTCGAACCGTCGGGCGCGATGCCGTGCAGGTAGTACTTCCGGACCACCGGCAGCACCGCGGCGGTGTCGGTGATGCGGACCGCCGACCCGCCCTCGGGCAACGGGACCCGGTACAGCTCGCCGTCGCGGGCGCTCACCACCACGGAGTCGCCGCCGGGGTCGAGCACGTGGTCGTTGTTGATCTCGTCGACGCCCGGCATCGGCACGCGGACGAGAGCGGTCTCGTCGAGCACCGTGTCGCTGCCCGTCGCCGGCGGGGTCAGGAGCCAGAGGTCCCCGTCCCCGTTCAGCACGAGCGTGCCGTCGTCGCGCACGTTCGGCGCCTCGGCGAGCACCCGGTCCGACGAGAACACGAGCCTCGACGTCCGGGTCTCGACGTCGTACACGTGCACCCGGCTGCTCTGCCCCGGCAGCAGCTGCCGTCCTCGCGCCCCCGTCATCTGTCCATCCTGTCGCATCGGACCACGCACCGACGAGACTCGGCCCGGCGGACAGTTCCACGGGCGAAGTCCCGCGAAACTGTCCGCCGAGCCGAGTCTCGGGTAGGCCGGCCGGGCCCGCCAGCCGAGCCCGGCCGGGCCAGCCGGGAGCGCCTACTTCACCGCACCCGCGGTCAGACCGGCCACGAACTGGCGCTGCACGATGAGGAACGCCACCACGACCGGGATCGAGACGACGAGCGACGCCGCCATGATCTGGTTCCAGTACACGTTCGTCTGCGTGGAGTACTGCTGCAGACCGTTCGCGAGCAGCTGCCCGTCGCCGTTCGTCATCACCGAGGCGAAGAGGACCTCGCCCCACGCGGTCATGAACGAGTAGATGCCGACCGCGACGAGACCGGGTCGCGCCGAGGGCAGGATGACCCGGAACAGCGCGCCCATCGGTCCGGAGCCGTCGACCATCGCGGCCTCGTCGAGCTCCCGCGGGATCGTCTCGAAGTACCCGGACAGCATCCAGATCGAGAACGGCAGCGTGAACGTCAGGTAGGTGATGATCAGGCCGAGCCACGACCCGACGAGCTGGATGCCGAGCGCGTTGCCGAGGTTCGTGAAGATGAGGAACAGCGGCAGCAGGAACAGCACGCCCGGGAACATCTGGGTGGAGAGCACCGCCGTGGTGAAGGTGCTCTTGCCCTTGAAGTTCCAGCGCGAGACACCGTACGCGGCGAACGTGGCGATGATCAGCGAGAACAGCGTCGCGATCGTGCAGACCACGAGCGAGTTCACGAAGTACTTCGCCAGCGGCACCGTCGACCACATGTCGATGAACGGCTGGAGGGTGATGTTGGTCGGGATCCACGTGAAGTTGTCCTGCACGTCGCCGAGCGGCTTCATCGCCGTGGTGATCATCACGTAGAGCGGGACGACCGTGAACAACGTCAACAGGACGATCGTGACGACCTTGAAGGACTTGGCGCCCATTGTTTCACGCACGGACGGACCTCCGGTTGGTCACGGCCAGGTAGATGCCCGTGACGATGAGCAGGAAGATGAGGAGCAGCACGCTCATCGCGGCGCCGGAACCGAAGTTCCAGGTGATGAACGACGCGTTGTAGATGTGGAAGCTGAGCAGGTCGGCGGCCGGCGGTTGCGCGGTCGAGCCGAACAGCACGTACGGCGTGTTGAAGTCGTTGAACGTCCAGAGGAACATCACGAGCACGAGCGTCACGTTGACCGGACGGACCATCGGCAGCGTGATGGAGCGCCACTGGCGGAAGGGCTTCGCACCGTCCACCGACGCGGCCTCGTACACGTCGTTCGGCACCGACTGCAGGCCCGCCATGAGCATGAGGAACGCGAACGGCCAGGTCTTCCAGATCGCGACGACGACGACCGAGACGAACGCGTTCGAGCCGATCAGCCAGAACGGTCCCTGCCCACCGAAGAGTCCGAGCTGGTCGACGAGGACGTGGTTCACGGCACCCGAGTCCCGCTGGAACATGAACTTCCAGGTGATGATGCCGGCGTACATCGGCAGCGCGTACGGCACGAGGAAGAGCGTGCGGAAGAGCCCGCGGCCCTTGAAGGGCTTCTGCAGCGCGACCGCCGCAGCCATGCCGAAGGTCCACGCCAGCGCGACGACGATGACCGTGTAGCCGCAGGTGATGAGGAACGAGTTGAGGACGCCCTTGCCGATGGCCTGGTCGAAGTCGATGGCGACCGAGTAGTTCCGCAGCCCGGCGAAGGGCGCGGCTCCCCAGTTCGCGATGAAGTACTTGGTGAGCTGCACGAACGAGATCCAGATGCCGGTGAGCATCGGCACGATGTGGATGAGCAGCTCGAAGAGGACCGCCGGCGCGACGAGCGCGTACGGCAGCCAGTGGCGCTTCGGCTTCCGACCCGGCTGCGGCCCCGACAGGGTCGGTGCCTTCGTGTGGGTCAGGTCGATGCGCTCGGAGTCGGGCAGGACCGAGGTGGTCATGGGTGGGGGCCTTCCGGCAGGAGGGGGATCGGTGCTTCGCGCGGGTCCGTGGCAGCGGACGGGAGGCGCGGCGTGCGTGAGCCGATGCGCTCACCCCCGGCGCGGGGCCGGGTGTGGAGGGGCGAGGCCCGGGGCGCGTCCTGCGGACGCACCCCGGGCCTCCCGGCCGACTAGCCGACCGACTGCGAGACCTGGTCCTGCGCGGTCTGCAGGGCCGTCTTGATGTCGCTGTCGGACACCGTGCCGCCGGTGGCGATCTTGGCGAACATGTCGTTCATCGCCTTGCCGACCGTCGACTCGAACTGGTCCTCGGCGGGCACCAGCGGGAGCGGCTTCGCCTTGTTGTTGTAGATGTCGAGGAACGTCTTCGTCTGCTCGTCGGAGACCGAGTCGGCAGCCGAGGCGAGCACCGGCAGGGCCGAGTACGGCTTGTCGAGCGTCGTCTGGGTGTCCTCGCTCGTCATGTACTTGACGAACTTCAGCGCACCGTCCTTGTTCTTCGTGTTCTTGAAGACCGACAGGTTGATGCCGGCGGGGAAGGAGGCGATGTCCTTCGCGCCCTCGGGTGCCGGGAAGGGCACCACGCCGAAGTCGTCGGCGGACATGCCGTTCGACGTGATCGTGGCGTTGGCGTTGTTCTGCGTCAGCATCATCGCGGCCTTCTTGTTCGCGAAGTCCGACACCGCCTGCGTGCCGTTGTCGTACTGCGCGTTCGAGGTGTTGACCGCCTTGTCGGACTGCATCAGGTCGAGGTAGCGCTTGATGCCGTCGACGTTCGCCTTCTGGGTGAAGGTCGGGTTGCCGTCCTCGTCGAACCACTCGCCGCCGTTCTGCGCCGAGTTGATGAAGGCGAAGTGCGCGTTCTCGGTGTACGAGCCACCGGCGATGGTGAAGCCGTACTTGCCGTCGGTGGTGAGCTTCTTCGCGTCGGCGGTCAGCTCCTCCCACGTGGTGGGTGCCTCGAGGCCGGCGTCCTTGAACATCTGCTTGTTGTAGTACAGGCCGTAGGCGAGGCCGTAGAGCGGGACGCTCGTGACGGTCTTGCCCGGAGCACCACCGGTGGACAGCGCGACCTTGCCGAACTTGTCGGCACCGCCGATCGCCTCCATCTCCGAGTCACCGAACTCCTGGAAGGCGCCGGTGGCCTGGAGCGACGTCGCCCAGGTGTTGCCGATGTTGACCACGTCCGGGCCCTGGCCCGAGGTGACGGCGGTGGTGATCTTCGTCTGCAGGTCGTTCCAGCCGATGACCTGGAGGTCCACCTTGATCCCGGTCTCCTTGGTGAACTTCTCGAGGACGGGGGTGAGCACCTCCTTGTCGTTCTGCAGGGACGTGCCCTGGTTGGACGCCCAGTACGTGAGCGTCTTCGAGTCGCCGGAGGAACCGGACGACCCGGAGGAGCAGGCCGCCAGGCCGGTCACGGTGAGTGCCGCGGCCGCGGTGATGGCCAGTGCGCGGATGGCAGTGCGCATGACTCTCTACTTTCTCGTCGTTGAGATGGTGCGAAGGGGTGTACGTGTCGGGTGCTGCTGTGTGCGTGCCGGTCGACGTCGCCGTCACCGGCGTGCGGGGTCGTCCCGATGCCCTGCCCGGGTGTGCCGTCGTCCGCGGACGGACGCCGGCGCGTCCGGTCAGGACAGGGTCGACTCCGCGGGGTCCCAGCCCTCGGGGAGGGTCGGGGAGGGTGCGACGGTGCTCTCCACGAGCACCGTCTCACCACGTTCTGCCGCCTCGGCGATGGAGACCATCACGTCGAGGACGTGGAAGGCGAGGTCGCCGGGGACCCGGTTCTCCTCACCCGCACGGAGGGAGCGGGCCAGGTCGACCACGCCCGTCCCCCGCGAGTAGGTGGACCCGACGGCGGGGATCGTCTCGGGCTCGTCGGCGCCGAGCACGTACAGCTCGGTGTCGCCGTCGAAGTCGTTCGGGTCCGGGAACACGACGGTCCCCGTCTCCCCCGCGATCTCGACGAAGCCGGTGCGGCCACGGTCGGACTCGAACGAGAACACGCTCTGCGCGCTCCCGCCGTCCTCGAACTGGATCAGCGCCGAGTGGTTCGTCGGCACGTCGACGGGGAACTCCGTCCCGGCCTTCGGACCCGAGCCGATCGTGCGGGTGGCACGGGACTTCGAGGCGGTGGCGGTGACCTTCGCGACGGGTCCGAACGCCTGCACCAGGGTGGTGATGTAGTACGGGCCGATGTCGAACAGCGGGCCGGCGCCGTCCGCGAACAGGAACTCGGGGCTCGGGTGCCACGACTCCGGGCCGGGGCTCTGGAAGAGCGTCAGACCGTTCAGCGGCGTGCCGATCCGACCGTCGCGGATCGTCCGGAGGGCGGTCTGCAGTCCGGCGCCGAGGAACGTGTCCGGCGCGACGCTGACGGTCCTGCCGGCGGCGCGCGCCGCGTCCCGGAGCTCGGCCGCGCTGGAACGGTCGAGCGCGTAGGGCTTCTCGCCCCAGACGTGCTTGCCCGCGGCGAGGGCGCGGAGGGCGACCTCGACGTGCGCGGCCGGGATGGTCAGGTTCACGACGATCTCGACGTCGTCGTCGGCGAGGAGCTCCTCCACCGATCCCGATCCGGCGACGCCCCACTTCTCGGCCTGGGCGGCGGCACGTGCCTCGTCGATGTCGGCGATGAACCGGACCTCGACGTCGGGGAAGACCGTGAGGTTCGACAGGTACTGGTCGGAGATGACCCCGGCCCCGATGACGCCGACCCCGACCGGGCCGGTGCGGCGCGCGGCGTCGTCGGACTGCTGCGCGCCCGCCGCGGTCGTCGTGTCGGTCATGCGCGGACCCCCTGCAGGAACGTGTACGAGTCGGCGACGGCCTGGAACACGTCGCCCTCGTGGCCGTCGAGCTCGACGACGTGCTGGGCGTCCGGCGCCGCGGCGACGATGTCGCGGATCGGCATGACGCCGTTGCCCACCGCGACCTGCTTCTCGTCGTCGTGCGAGCCGTCGCCGTCCTTGACGTGCAGGAACTGCACCTTGTCGCCGTACTTGCCGAGGATCGCGACCGGGTCGTCGCCACCGACCGTCACCCAGTAGGTGTCGAGCTCGAGGACGACGTCGTCGGACAGCGCGTCGGCGAAGACCTCGTAGGCGCTCACGCCGTCGATGCGGTTCGAGAACTCGAACGCGTGGTTGTGGTAGCCGAGCACGAGTCCGTGGTCGGCGGCGCGGGGAGCCAGTGCGCTGAGTTCGCGGGCGACGGCCTCGACGTCCTCGCGGGTCGTCCAGCGGGCCTCGTCGATGTGCGGGTCGATGAGCGTCCCCAGCCCGACCGTGACGCTGGCGTGGAGGATGCGCTCGAGGTCCTGCTCCCCGGCGTCCAGCAGACGGGCGTGGCCGCTCGGTGCCTGCAGGCCAGCGGCCGCCAGGGCGTCGCGCAGTTCCTCGGCGCGGTCGACGAAGCCGAAGGCCTCGACGTTCGTGTAGCCGATCGACGCGATGCGCTGGAGCGTGCCCGGCAGGTCCGCCGAGAGGGCGTCCCGCACCGTGTAGAGCTGGACCGACAGGGGTTGTGTCACCAGGGGTTCTCCTCGTCGAGATGGTGGATCGTCAGTGATCGAGCGTCACACTATGGCCGCTTCTGTCGGCGGTCAAGCAGAAGTTGCGAAGTCCTCGACAGTCTTCGTTGCGTGGCGCGTTCGATGTGTGCTTCACTCCCGACATGATCGACTTCACCCGGACGGCAGCGTCGCCGCCGGTCGGAGCGAGCGAACTCTTCCAGATCCTCCGCGACGGTGTGCCGCGGACCCGGGCGGAGCTCGCCGCCCTGACGGGACTCGCACGCTCGACGATCGCCGTGCGCCTGGACGCCCTCGTCGACGTGGGGCTCGTGGGCCCCGTCGAGACCGCCGCGTCGACCGGCGGCCGTCCCCCCGCCCAGGTCGCCCTCGTCCCGCGCGCACGCCTCGTCGTGGCCGCCGACCTCGGTGCCTCGCACGGGCGGGTCGCCGTGACCGACCTCGTCGGGGCCCCGCTCGCGACGCGGGAGGCCGCGATCGACATCGCCGCCGGCCCGGTCCCCACCCTCACGTGGCTGGTCGAGACCGTCGACGAACTGCTCGACGAGGTCGGTCGGCGGCGCGACGACGTCGTCGCGATCGGCATCGGCGTCCCCGGCCCGGTCGAGTTCTCCACCGGGCGCCCGGCGAACCCGCCGATCATGCCAGGCTGGGACGGCTTCGACGTCCCCGGCTGGTTGCGCGGCCACGTCGCCGCGCACGTGCTGGTCGACAACGACGTGAACATCGCCGCGCTCGGCGAACGGGCGTACGGCTGGCCGGACCTGGACCACCTGTTGTTCGTGAAGGTCGCGACCGGCATCGGCTCGGGCATCGTCTCCGACGGGCAGCTCCGCCGGGGCGCGCAGGGCACGGCGGGCGACATCGGTCACGTGCGCGTGTCCCGCGCGGGCGACGTGCCGTGCCACTGCGGCAACACCGGCTGCCTCGAGGCCGTCGCCTCCGGCCCGGCAATCGCCCGCGCCCTGCGGGCGAAGGGCCACGACGTGCACACCAGCGGCGACGTCATCGACCTGGTGAACCGGTCGGAACTCGACGCGATCGGGGCCGTCCGACAGGCCGGCCGGGACATCGGCGAGGTCCTCGCGACCTGTGTCTCGCTCGTCAACCCGTCCGTGATCACGCTCGGCGGCTCCATCACCCGTGCCGGGGAGCACCTGCTCGCCGGTGTCCGCGAGGTCGTCTACGCCCGCTCGATGCCCCTCGCCACCGAGCACCTCGTGATCGCGCAGTCCCGTGCGGGCTCCGTCGCCGCCCTGCAGGGCGCAGCCGTGCTCGCCCTCGACTACGCGCTCTCCCCCGCCGGCGTCGACGAGCTCGTCGCCCCCGCCGAGGGCCGTCAGCTCGTCTCCTGAGGGCGGACGCCGCGCGCGTCGGTTCGCGCCGTGTCGGCCCGCGGGGTGACAATCGTCCGGTGACGATCGTGCAGCCCACCCTGTGGGGCGACCTGGACCCCGGTCTGGAGGCCCTCCCCGCCTCCGCCGCGCCGGCCACGTCCGCCGTGCGGTCGGCTGCACGCGACGCTGCTCCCGTCGGTCGTCCTGCCGCGGGCCCGCGGTCCGCGCCCGGTGGCCACGACGCGTTCACCGCGCTCCGCGGGCACACCGAGCGGATCGTCGCGCACTCGTCCGACCGGGTGGCGTGGCTCCGCGCCCGCGCGATGGGCATCACCGCGACCGACGTCGCACGGCTCGCGTCGCTGCGCGCGGTCGAGACCGTCGTCGCCGAGAAGCGGTACGGCTCCCGGTTCTCGGGCAACGCCTGGACCGAGCACGGCAAGGACCGTGAGCCCGTGATCGCCGCCTGGGTCGCGGCCACGCACGGCATCGAGCCGTCGGCCCACCTCTTCCACGCGAGCACGAACCGCGCGCACCTGGCGACCCCGGACGGCGTCGGCCACGACGCGTCGGACCGACTCGTGCTCGCCGAGATCAAGACCACGGGCAAGGGCTGGCGGAGCATCCCCCGGCACTACCTGCGCCAGGTCTGGTGGCAGCAGTACGTCCTGGGGGCCGACCGCACCCTGTTCGTGTGGGAGCGCCACGACGACTTCGTGCCCGTCGCCGACGAACCCGAGTGCCGGTGGGTCGACCGCGACGACGACCAGATCCGCGGGCTCGTCCAGCTCGCGGACCTCGTGCTCGACAAGCTCCGGACGTTCCGGGTCTAGACCCGCAGCAGACGCAGCCGGCTCATCCCCACCACGAGGATCCCCATGAGCCCGATGAACACCGCGACGCCGAGGCAGTACAGCGCCACGACGCCGTAGCCCTGCGCAGGGTCCAGGAACGGGTACGGGACCCACCCGTCGGTCGCGCCGCGGACGAGCACCACGACGAGCCAGACCGCCGGGTAGACCAGGAACCACCAGACGTGCCGGAGGAGCAGCCGCGCCCGGTCGGAGAACACCAGCCAGTCGAGCACGGCGTACAGCGGGATCACCTTGTGCAGCACGTCGTTCGACCACGGCACCGTGTTCGACACCGAGGCCCCGACGAGCAGCGTGTTGTAGACGACGCCCGTCGTGGCGATGTACACCGTCGCCGCACCCCGGAACCCGGTGAGCAGCAGGTTGCTGCGCTGCCGTCGCGCTGCTGCCACCAGGGTCAGCGCGAAAGCCACCGCGACGATGAGGTTCGACTGGATCGTGAAGTAGCCAAAAAAGTTCCAGAACAGGTAGTCCGGCGTCCGGGAGGTCACGAGCCACTGCGCGAGGACCGCAGCGACGACCGCGATCACGGCGACGAGCCGGAGGGAGTTCACGAGGGTCCGCACGAGGCCACGGTATCCGGTCGGACCCCCGGGAACGCAGGAGGACCCGCACCGATCGGTGCGGGTCCTCTTGGCCTGATCAGTCGATCAGATGGCGTTGACGTCGAGCGGGATGCCCGGTCCGAACGTCGTCGAGACGGCGCCCTTCATGATGTAGCGGCCCTTCGACGCGGACGGCTTGAGGCGGACGATCTCCTCGAGCGCGGCCGAGATGTTCTCGTCGAGCTGCTCCGGCGTGAACGAGGCCTTGCCGACGACGAAGTGCACGTTGGCGTGCTTGTCGACGCGGAACTCGATCTTGCCGCCCTTGATGTCGTTGACGGCCTGCGCCACGTTCGGGGTCACGGTGCCGGTCTTCGGGTTGGGCATGAGGCCACGCGGGCCGAGCACCTTGCCGAGACGACCGACCTTGCCCATGAGCTCCGGCGTCGCGACGGCGGAGTCGAACGCGGTGTAGCCCTCGGCCACCTTCGCGATGAGCTCGTCGCCACCGACCTCGTCGGCACCGGCGGCGATGGCGGCCTCGGCCGCAGCGCCCACGGCGAATACGATGACGCGGGCGGTCTTGCCCGTGCCGTGCGGCAGGATGACCGTGCCGCGGACCATCTGGTCGGCCTTGCGCGGGTCGACGCCGAGCTTCAGCGCAACCTCGACCGTGGAGTCGGTCTTCGCCGAGCCGGTCTCCTTCGCGAGGGCGACTGCCTCGGTCGGGGTGTAGAACTTGTCGGCCTCGATCTTCGCGGCCGCGGCCTGGTAGGCCTTGGACTTCTTCGCCATGGTGTTCTCCTCAGGAGCTACGTGGTTGACGAGCCGGCGAGGCTCTCCCACGGAAAGGGGTCGGGGTGTGTGGGGCGCTGAGGCTTACGCCTCGACCGTGATGCCCATCGAACGAGCGGTGCCGGCGATGATCTTCGCGGCCTGCTCGATGTCGTTGGCGTTCAGGTCGGCCTGCTTGGTCTCGGCGATCTGACGGACCTGGTCCATCGAGATCTTCGCGACCTTGACCGTGTGCGGGGTCGAGGACCCCTTCTGCACACCCGCGGCCTTCTTGATCAGCTCTGCGGCCGGCGGGGTCTTGAGGACGAACGTGAACGAACGGTCCTCGTAGACGGTGATCTCGACCGGCACGACGTTCCCGCGCTGCGACTCGGTCGCGGCGTTGTACGCCTTGCAGAACTCCATGATGTTCACGCCGTGCTGACCGAGCGCAGGACCGATCGGCGGGGCCGGGTTGGCGGCGCCCGCGTTGATCTGCAGCTTGATGAGGCCCGTGACCTTCTTCTTCGGTGCCATGTTGTGCTTCCTCCTGGAATCGAACGCACGGGGATCCGTGCACTCTCCCGCTGGCCCGGCGGATCCGGACCGCGGTGAAGCCCCGCATGCCACAGCACGCGGGGCCAAACCTCAGTAGCTTACTACAGCTTGGTGACCTGGTCGAAGCTGAGCTCGACCGGGGTCTCGCGCTCGAACAGCGAGACGAGGACGGTGAGCTTGCCGCTCTCCGGCTTGATCTCGGAGATCGAACCCGGCAGGCCCGCGAACGAGCCTTCCTTGATGGTGATCGTCTCGCCGATCTCGAAGTCGACCTCGGCCTGCGGCTGCGCCTGTGCGGCACCGCCGGACTTCGCGCCACCCTTGGTCGGTGCGGCCTCGGCGACCTGCACGAGCGACTTCAGCATGCCGAACGCCTCGTCGAAGCGGAGCGGCGTCGGGTTGTGGGCGTTGCCGACGAAGCCGGTGACACCGGGGGTGTGGCGGACGACCGACCACGAGTCCTCGTTGAGGTCCATGCGGACGAGCACGTACGAGGGGATCCGGACGCGGGTGACCAGCTTGCGCTGCCCGTTCTTGATCTCGACGACGTCCTCCATCGGGACCTCGACCTGGTAGATCGAGTCCTCCATCGACATCGAGATCATGCGGTTCTCGATGTTCGACTTCACGCGGCGCTCGAAGCCCGCGTAGGAGTGGATGACGTACCACTTGCCCGGCTTCATCCGCAGTTCGGCCTTGAAGGCGTCGTACGGGTCGACCTCGGCGGGCTCGTCGTCGACCTCGTCGGCGTCGAGGGCCTCGTCCGCGGCGAGCGTCTCGTTCGCGTCGGCTGCGGAGGCGTCCTCGAGCTCGGTCTCCTCCTCGTCCTCGACCGCCTCGACGGCGGCCTCGGCCTCGTCGGCGGAGTCGATGTCGAGCGCGTCGTCGACGACGGCGTCGGCCTCGGGGTCGCGGGACTCGGCCAGCGCCGTGAGCGCCTCGTCGATGGAGGTGTCCACCGTGCCGTCGTCCGGCTCGTCGCTCGTCCCGAGGGACTCGGCGTCCTCGTCCTCGACGGAGATCGCACGCTCCTCGGCGGACTCGACCGAACGGCCCTCGGCGGTCTCGACGTCGCCTTCCTGGTTCTCCTCGACCTCGGAGGACTGCTCGGCAGCCGTGGCGAGGTCGATGTCGTCGCGGGAGTAGTCAGACACTGCGGTTCTTTCCGTTCGGTGGTGCGGATCGGGTGAGTGGCCGGAGCGGTTCGCGTCCGTCGCCGTCTCGGGCGACCGTACTCCTGTCGGGGTCCGGCCAGGTGAACGGACGCAGCAGACCAGCCGTCAGGCCGGTCGGCGACGGGTCAGGCCGTGGGACCGTTGCCGAAGACGTAACCGACGCCGAGACCGAAGACGAAGTCGAGGATCGACACCAGGATCATCATCACGACGACGAAGACGAGCACGACGCCGGTGTAGCTGAAGAGCTCCTTGCGGGTCGGCGTGACGACCTTGCGGAGTTCGCCGATGACCTGGCGGATGAAGAGGACGACGGCAGCGATCGGGCCACCACGCTGAGCACGGTCGGCCTTGGCCTTCGCGACGACGTCGTCCGCCGTCGTCTCCATGTCCTTGCTCGCCACCTTCACACCTTCCAGACTTGCAGGGCGGACAGGACTCGAACCTGCAACCTGCGGTTTTGGAGACCGCTGCTCTACCAATTGAGCCACCGCCCTGTAGGGGTCGGAACCCCCTGGGGCACGTCCCGTCACCGTTCCGTGCGCCGGTGGTCGAGTGTACGGGAGTCCGTCACACGCTGTCCACTCGGCCGCTCCCCCCGGCGTGCCGCGCCGGTAGGCTGGCGGCCGTGAGCACCGCAGCCCCCGGCCCCGAGTCCACCGCCCCCGAGACCGCGACGGACTCCGTCGCCGCGACCTCCGCCCGTCCGCGCATCGCGTCGCGCATCGCCGCGATCGCCGAGTCCGCGACGCTCAAGGTCGATGCGAAGGCCAAGGCGCTCAAGGCCGCCGGTCGTCCGGTGATCTCGTTCGCGGCGGGCGAGCCGGACTTCGCGACGCCGCAGCACGTGGTCGACGCCGCCGTCCTGGCCGTCCAGGACCCCGCGAACCACCGCTACACGCCGGCGACGGGCCTGCCCGAGCTCAAGCGGGCGATCGCCGAGAAGACCGCTCGCGAGTCCGGCGTCACCGTCGACCCGTCGCAGGTCATCGTCACCAACGGCGGGAAGCAGGCCGTCTACCAGGCCTTCCAGACCATCGTGGACGAGGGCGACGAGGTCCTGCTGCCCGCTCCCTACTGGACCACCTACCCCGAGGCGATCCGCCTGGCCGGCGGCGTCCCGGTCGAGGTCTTCGCGGGCAGCGACCAGGACTACCTCGTCACGGTCGAGCAGCTCGAGGCAGCGCGCACGCCGAGGACCAAGGCGCTGCTGTTCTGCTCGCCGTCGAACCCCACCGGCTCGGTGTACTCGGCCGAGCAGACGAAGGCCATCGGCGAGTGGGCGCTCGAGCACGGCATCTGGGTGGTCAGCGACGAGATCTACCAGGACCTGGTCTACGACGACGTCGCCTTCACGGGCATCCTCGACGCGGTGCCGGCCCTCGCCGACACCACGATCCTCGTCAACGGCGTCGCGAAGACGTACGCCATGACCGGGTGGCGCGTCGGGTGGTCCATCGGCCCGGCCGACGCCGTGAAGGCCGCGTCCAACCTGCAGTCGCACCTGTCGTCGAACGTGGCGAACGTGTCGCAGCGTGCCGCGATCGCAGCCCTCACCGGCCCGCAGGAGCCCGTCGCGGCGATGCGCGAGGCGTTCGACCGCCGCCGTCGCGCCATCGTCGAGGGGCTCAACGCGATCCCGGGCTTCGTCACCCCGACCCCGAAGGGCGCCTTCTACGTCTACCCCGACGTCACGGCGCTCCTCGGCCGCGAGTGGGCGGGGTCGACCCCGACGACCACGCTCGAGCTCGCGGACCTGATCCTCGAGCACGCCGAGGTCGCGGTCGTCCCGGGCGAGGCCTTCGGCCCCTCCGGCTACATCCGGATGTCCTACGCGCTCGGCGACGACGACATCGCCGAGGGCGTCCGGCGGCTGGCGGCGTTCTTCTCCGCGTAGCCCCCTCCGCAGCACGCAACGTGGGCGGTTCCGCGCAGCGCTTGACCGCTGCGCGGAGCCGCCCACGTTGCGTCTCGCGAGACTGCGACGGCCGGGAGGCGCGGCGACCGTCCGGTGGTCAGCTCGCGCCGAGCAGGTCCCCCACCACGACCGGCTCCGGGACCAGCGAGACGCCGAAGCGGTTCAGGACGGTCACCTGGACGTACCGCGCGAGCTCGGCGACCTGGGCTGCGGTGGCACCCCCGCGGTTGGTCAGCGCCAGGGTGTGCTTCGACGAGATCGCGGCGTGCGACCCGGGGACCGTGTACCCGCGGTGCACCCCCGCGTGCTCGATGAGCCACGCGGCGCTGAGCTTCACGTCGTCGCCGGCCGGCCAACGAGGGGCCTCCGGCGGCAGCGTCTCGGCGAACCCGGCCGACACGATCGGGTTCGTGAAGAACGAGCCGGCGCTCCACGTGTCCGGGTCGGCGTCGTCGAGCACCATCCCCTTGGACGACCGCAGGCGCAGCACCGTCGTCCGGATGGTCATCGGGTCGACCGGGGTGCCGAGCTCGACGCCGAGCGAGCCGGCCAGCTGGGCGTAGCGGACGGGCACGCCCTCGACCACGGTGGCGCCGAGCCGGAACTCGACCGTCAGCACCACGCCTCGTCGCCCGTGCTTGAGCGTCGAGGTGCGGTAGCCGAGCGCCAGCTCGGCCGCGTCCACCCACGCGCGTTCCCCCGTCGACGCGTCGAGGAACTCGATGCGGGAGAGCACGTCGGAGAGCTCGACCCCGTAGGCGCCGATGTTCTGCACGGGGGCGGCACCGACCGTGCCCGGGATGCCGCTGAGGGCCTCCAGGCCGGTCCAACCGTTCTCGACGGTCGTCGCGACGAACCGGTCCCACGGTTCACCGGCCGCGACGCGGACGGTGACGCCGTCCTCGTCGGGCTCGGCGTCGACACCGCGCGTCCGGACGAGCACGACGGTGCCGGCGAAGCCGTCGTCGGCGACGAGCAGGTTGCTGCCGCCACCGACGACGAGCCACTCGTCGTCCTGCCACGCGGTGTGCGCGTGCGCGACGAGCTCGTCGGTCGTGTCCGCGACCAGGAGCGTCGCCGCAGGACCTCCGACGCGGAACGTGGTGAGGTCGGCGAGTCGCGTCGACACGGTCAGCGGAACACCACCGTGACCTGCGCCTTGCCGAGCACGGTCTGCCCGGCGGCGGTCACGGTGAGGTCGATGCGCTGCGGACGCCCCTGGTCGTCGACGGTGCCGACCTTCGCGACGACGCCGACGGTCGCGCCCTGCTCGGGGTCGACGACGACGGGGCGGGTGAATCGGACGCCGTAGCGCTGGACCCAGCCGCGGTCGCCGAGCCACTCGGCGACGGGCTGGACGGCGAGCCCCATCGTCAGCATGCCGTGCGCGAGCACGCCGGGGAGCCCGACGGAGGCGGCGACGTCGTCGCGGTAGTGGATCGGGTTGAAGTCGCCCGAGGCACCGGCGTAGCGGACGAGCGCGTCGCGGGTGAGGTGGACCTCGCGCTCGGCGACGACGGTGCCGACCTCGAGCGCGGTGGCGGGTGCGGTGGTCATGCGTCGTCTCCTCGGACCACGAGGGTGGAGGTCGCGGTGACGACGTGCTCCCCCGAGGCGTCCTGCATCGTGCTCTCGGCGGTCACCATGGCGTTGCCGCCGAGGGTCTTCACGCTGGTGACGGTGAGCGTGGCGGTCAGCTCGTCGCCCGCGACGATCGGCCGGTCGTAGGTGAAGGACTGCTCACCGTGCACGACGCGGGAGAAGTCGATGCCGGCGTCCGGCTCGGCCAGGAGCTGGGCGAGCGTCGCCTCCTGCACGACGACGGCGAAGGTCGGCGGGGCGACCACGTCGGTGTAGCCGGCGGCGCGGGCGGCGTCGGGCTCGTGGTGGATCGGGTTCGTCGCGAACACGGCGCGCGAGAACTCGCGCACCTTCTCACGACCGACCAGGTAGGGCTGGGCCGGCGGGAACGTCCTGCCGACGAGCTCGGGGTTCACTGACACGCGTGGGAGTCTACCGAGCACGCTCGACACACGCCCTCTCCCTGAGCATGCATCGGCTATGCTCGCCGCACGGTGTCCGGGGGGACGCCGGGTACGACTCCGGGGACGGGGAGGGACTCATGGAGCACACGACGCAGTACGCGGTCCACACGGGCGACCGGTGCACCGCCATGGAGGTCGCCGGCGCGGCACTCCGACAGACCGGGCACCGGGTCGAGTCGACCGGGGGCACGATCACCGCGACGATCGGCAACCGGCTGCTGACGATCCTGCTCGGCGCCCTCGTGCACCCGGCGCGGGAGTTCCGGCGGTACGAGCTCTCGACGACCGTCACGGGGACGTCGACCACGATCACGCTCCGGCACGCCCAGCACGCCACGGCGGTGTCCGGGGGCGGCATCGGCTCCGGGCGTCGGCGGAGCGCCCGGCAGCAGGTGGAGGCGACGCTCGAACGGGCCCTCCGGGCGGCGGGAGTGCTGACCACTCCCCCGCGCTGAGGCGCGACCGCGGAGCGTCACAGCGCGGCAGGGGCAGGCACACCCGGCGAGAACGGGCGCGCCTGATGAGGACAGTCGTACCTGGCGAGAACGGGCGTACCTGGCGAGAACGGGCGTACCTGGTCTGCCAGGAACCCTCGGCATGCTCGATCCCACTCGGTACAGCGCCCGCGATGGGAAGGATCGGGCGGAGCGACGGGCCTCGGATCAGACCGATGACGCCCCGAGCCGACGTGCCTCGAGACCGACGCAGCCCGGGAACGACGCGCCCCGGGAACGACGAAAGCCCGGCGATCTGGCCGCCGGGCCTGTGGTAGCGAGGACGGGACTTGAACCCGTGACCCCACGATTATGAGTCGTGTGCTCTAACCAACTGAGCTACCCCGCCGGAGATCCGGAGCGACAACAGCTCCGGGTCGGAGCCCCGAGTCAGGATTGAACTGACGACCCCTTCCTTACCATGGAAGTGCTCTACCACTGAGCTATCGGGGCGAGTGCCGCTCGGCGGCACCAGACGAGCGTAGCAGACGTGCGACGGTGGTCGGGAACCGGACGTGTCGCCCGGGCGTGCCGCCGCTCCTCCGCTAGTTCGCGTTGGCGCGGAGCCAGGTCAGCGGGTCCACCGGGACGCCACCGACGTGGATCTCCAGGTGTAGGTGCGGGCCGGTCGAGTTGCCGGTCGACCCGACCTCGCCGAGTTCGTCGCCGACGGCGACCTCCTGCCCGGTGACGACCTTGAACGTGCCGTCCTTCATGTGGCCGTACACGCTGACGAACTGCTTGCCGTCGACGTCGTGCTGCACCCACACGTCGTTGCCGAAGCCGCCGTCGTGCGCCTGCACCTTGATGACCGTGCCCGCGGCGACGGAGCGGATCGGGGTCCCCTCGCCCGGGGCGAAGTCGACGCCCATGTGGTTCGTCGAGCAGAACGAGCAGCCCTCGACCTGACGACCGCCGAAGCCCGACGTGATCGGCACCCCGGTCAGGAACGGCCACTGGATCGAGCCGTTCGGGTCGTTCGAGAAGGACGACGCGTCGACGTTCTTGTACTGCGTGGCGGACGTCACCGAGTACTGGTCGCGGGTGGTCTCGGCCTCCACGGCACCGTTGCCCACGCTGAGGGACTGTGCTCCGCCGGCGGCGGTGGCGCGAGCCGCGGTGGTGTCCGCCGGCGGCACCCAGAGCGCCTGCGCCGGCAGCGACGTCGACACGACCAGCCCGGCGGCGAACAGCAGTGCGCCGACGGCGGTGACCCGCGAGGCGTTCCGGCGGAAGGCGTCACCGCGCGTGCTGCCCGTGGACACCGACGACGCCGAGGCGCTGCTGATGTGTCGGGTCGCACGGTCGACGCGGACGGCCGCGGCGGTGCGCCGTGCACGGCCGCGGCCGGCCTCCGGAGCCCTGCCGCCGGACGTCGGGGCGGTCGCGGGACGTCGCGCTCCCGACGGACGGACCGCATCGACGACCGGGGTCGGGGCGCGCGAGGCGTCCGCCGCCGGCGCGACGTCGGGCGAGACCGGCGCGGGCGGCGTGACCGCTCCGGCGGACGGTGCCGGCCGGACCGGTGAGGCCGGCGCGAGGTCGATCGGTGAGACCGGGGCTGCGGGCGTCGTCGGGGCGACGAGCTCGTCGAACGACGGCACGTCGACCGGGGACTGCGGAGCCGCTGCGGAGCGCGGGGTGCTGGTCGCAGCCGCTCGACGCTCGGCCTCGATGCGTGCGCGTCGCGTCAGGTGCACGGCCGGCTCGGTCTCGGTGCGGGTGGGCGTCTGCGCAGTCGTGGAGGCGTGGGGCATGTGTTCGAGGCTGATCCTGATCGGGGCACGGGGCGCTCGTGTGTAACGAGCAGATAACGGGACTGGAGCACGCTAGCAGGGGCCGTCGCGCACCGCCAGTCGTCTGCACGACCGTGCACCGTCCGCGAGCGGTGCCCCACCGGACCCTGCCGGCGCCCGGCGAGTGCGCCTCCGGGCCGTCAGTCGGCGAGCACCTCGGACTCGAGCCGACGGACCAGGGACTCCAGCTGGTCGGCGACGGCGGGGGCCGCGAACAGGAAGGAGCGCGTGCCGCCGGCCTCCCAGATCCGGACGCTCGCTCCGGCCTCGGCGGCGACGAGCGACCCCGCCGCCATGTCCCACGGGTTGATGCCGCGCTCGTAGTACGCGTCGACGGTGCCGGCCCCGACCGCGCAGCAGTCGAGCGACGCCGCTCCCGCGCGACGGACGTCCCGCACCTCGCCGATCAGGCCGGCCAGCACCGCGACCTGCTCACGCCGACGGTCGGCGGTGTAGCCGAAGCCCGTCGCGACGAGCGTCTCCGCGAGGGACGACGGGGTCGACACGCGGAGCGGGACGCCGTCGCGTGTCGCGCCCTCGCCGGACACCGCCCGGAACACGGTGCCGGTCGCCGGCGCCACGACGATCCCCGCGAGCGCCTCCCACTGCGTCGGGTCCGCGCTCCCCCGCACGACGCCGATGCTCACCCCGTACTGCTCACTGCCGTAGAGGTAGTTGACCGTGCCGTCGATCGGGTCGACCACCCAGGTGATCCCCGTGGACCCGGCACCGGAGCCGGACTCCTCGCCGTGGAAGGCGTCGTCGGGACGCGCCTCGGCGATCCGCGTGCGGACGAGGTCCTCGACCTCCCGGTCGGCAGCCGTGACGACGTCGACGATGCTCGACTTCCGGTCGGCGACCTCGACCCCCTCCGCTCGTCGGCGGGCCGCGAGCGCTGCTGCCTCACGGGCGATCGACTCGGCGAGGTCGGCGAACTGGGCGGGAGCGAGGCTGTCGGGCATGGCACCAGCCTGCCGGATCAGGCCCCGGAAGGACGCCAGGCCGGGAACGGCAACAGCCCCGTCCGGATCGGACGGGGCTGTTCGCTGTGGCAAGTGAGGGATTCGAACCCCCGAAGGCTACGCCGGCTGATTTACAGTCAGATCCCTTTGGCCGCTTGGGTAACTTGCCGTGTGCGCACCCGACCGGTGTGGTCACCAACCGAAGGCGCGCTGAAGAGCATACCGGACGTCGGAGGGTGCTCGTGACCACCGAACCGGGATCCCGTCGCGCCGTTAGGCTGTCCCGCATGGCAGACAGTTCCTTCGACGTGGTCAGCAAGGTCGACAAGATGGAGGCGGAGAACGCCCTCAACCAGGCCGCCAAGGAGATCGAGCAGCGGTACGACTTCAAGGGCGCCGACGCCTCGATCGCGTTCAGCGGCGAGGACGTCCTCATCAAGGCGAACTCCGAGGAGCGCGCCAAGGCCGTCCTCGACGTGCTGCAGACCAAGGCGATCAAGCGGAACATCTCGTTGAAGAGCCTGGACGCCGGAGACCCCTACCCCTCGGGCAAGGAGTACCGCATCGAGGTGAAGTTCAAGAACGGCATCGAGCAGGACGTCGCCAAGAAGATCGGCGCGTTCCTCCGCGCGAACGCCCCGAAGAGCGTCAAGAGCCAGATCCAGGGCGACGAGCTCCGCGTCTCCTCCAAGAGCCGCGACGACCTGCAGAACACGATCCAGCTCCTCAAGGGTGAAGAGTTCGACGTGCCGCTGCAGTTCATCAACTTCCGCTAGCGCCGCGCCCGTGGAGCACTGGCTCGGCGTCGCGGTCACCGTCCTCCTGGTCCTGCTGGACCTGGCGATCCGCGTCTTCTCGATCATCTACGTCCCCTACAACCGGAAGCCGCAGACCGCGACGGCCTGGTTGCTCGCGATCTTCCTGATCCCCTACATCGGGTTCATCGTCTTCATGGTCATCGGGTCGACGAAGCTGCCGAAGGCACGGCGCGAGAAGCAGACCGAGATCAACGCGTACATCCTCGAGCAGACCGAGGGCATCGAGCGTGTGCGCCGCGACCACCCGTGGCCGCTGTGGCTCGAGTCCGTGACGAAGCTGAACCGCGAGCTGGGCGCCATGCCCCTGGTCGGCGGCAACTCCGCCGAGCTCTACCCCGACTCGTACGAGTCGGTGCAGGAGATGACGCGGGCGATCGACCAGTCCCGGCGCTTCGTGCACGTCGAGTTCTACATCGCGACGATCGACGACACCACCCGGCCGTACTTCGAGGCGCTGGCCCGTGCCCAGGCACGCGGTGTCACCGTGCGGTTCCTGCTCGACCACTGGGCGAGCCGCGGGTACCCGGGCTACAAGGACACGCTCGCGTTCCTCGACCGGGCGAACATCGAGTGGCACCTCATGCTGCCGCTGCAGCCGCTGCAGGGGAAGTTCCAGCGGCCCGACCTGCGCAACCACCGGAAGATCATGGTCATCGACGGCTCGGTGGCCTTCACGGGCTCGCAGAACCTCATCGACCCGTCGTACGACCTGCAGTCGCACATCGAGAAGGGCATGGTCTACAAGGACCTGTTCGCCCGGTTCGAGGGTCCCGTCGTCGCGGGACTCAACGCCCTGTTCGTGACGGACTGGTACAGCGAGACCGACGAGCTCCTGCTCCGCGAGAGCGACCCCGTCCAGCGCGCCGACCGCGGCGACGCGCTCGACTGCCAGGTCGTACCGTCCGGGCCCGGCTTCGACGGTGAGAACAACCTGCGCCTGTTCAACGCGCTGCTGTACTCCGCACAGGAGAAGGTGTCCATCACCTCGCCCTACTTCGTCCCCGACGACTCGATGCTCTACGCGATCACCACGACCGCCCAGCGCGGGGTCGAGGTCGAGCTCTTCGTCGGCGAGATCGGTGACCACGCGATGACGTGGCACGCACAGCGCTCCTACTACGAGGAGCTCCTGCGCGCCGGTGTCCGGATCTGGCTCTACCGGGCGCCGACGATCCTGCACGCGAAGCACTTCACCATCGACGACGACGTCTCCGTCATCGGGTCGAGCAACATGGACATGCGGTCGTTCAGCCTCAACCTCGAGGTCTCGGTGATGGTGCGCGGCAGCCGGTTCGTCGACGCGCTCCGCGGTGTGCAGGCCGCGTACAAGGACGCGTCGTTCGAGCTCACCCTGGACGCGTGGCTCGAGCGCCCGCGCCGGTCGCAGGTCCTCGACAACGTCGCGCGGCTCACCGCCGCCCTGCAGTAGGGACCCACGGCCGGGAGGATCGGCGACCGCCCGCCTCCCCGGTCAGGGCGCGGCCGGCACCAGACGGGTGAGGCGAGCGACCAGGCGCTCGAGCGGTCCACTCCCGAGGAACGTGCGCCACAGCATCGCGAACAGCACCGACCCGATCGCGAACCCCGCCCACACCGTGCCCGACTCCGGGTACTCCGGCAGCAGCGCGATCACGACGAGGTGCCCGGCGTAGACCGTCAGCGGCATCGACCCCACCGCGGCGAGCGGGAACGCGATCCGCGAGACCGTCCGGCCGCGGCCGTCGAACACCAGGGTGCACAGGGCGAGCACCGCCACCGCGACCCCGGCGGTCCCGACGACGTCGACGACCGACGACGAGTGGTCGCGCGGGGACAGCAGCAGCTGCGCGAGCGCCACGGCTCCCCCGCTGCCGTCCGGCGCCCACGGGACCCCGGGGAACGCCTCGACCCCGGCGTCGACCGGGACCGGCGCCAGGACGTTGCCGACCGCGTAGGCCGCGACGGCGACCAGCAGCCCGGACGCGAGGAGCGCGACCTGCGCACGCCGCGCCTCCGGTCCGACCCTGGCGACCGCGAGACCGACCAGGACGTAGGCCAGGAAGGTGACCACCGGGTAGACCAGCCCGAGTTGCACCTCCCACATGCCGGCGCCGGCGTAGGACGGTGCCGACGCGAGCGCAACCACGGGCGACAGCAGCGCGCACACCGCCGCGGCGACGAGCAACCAGCCCGGTCGCCACCGGAGCGCCGGCAGCACCAGCAGGAAGAGCGCGCCGTACGTGGGCAGGATGACGTAGACGGGTGTGCCGAGCGCCATGAGCAGGAGCCCGACCGCGACCACCGCCACGGCCCGGATCGCCAGCCGTGCCCGGATCCGCCCGATGGCCGGTGGTCCTGGCGGATCCGTCCGTCCGCTCGTCAGACCGATCGAGACGCCCGCGAGCACCGCGAACAGGGTGGAGGGCCGTCCGTGCGCCACGGCGGACCACGTGCCGGGGTCACCCCAGTCCACGGCCTCGGCGATGCCGCCGACGTGGGCCGCCATCATGCCGAGGAGCGCGAGCGCCCGCGCCACGTCGACGCCCTGCAGACGACCGGGCGCGACGAGCACGCCCCGCATCGCGGCGGGCGGTGCGGGGCGTGACGCGGTCATCGTGCTGCGGTCAGCTCGTGGGCGAGGGCGTGCGTCGGAGCGAGACGTCGACCATCTCGTCGCGCGGGACGACCTTGATGCGCTCGCGACCCTCCGCGGCGCCCAGGGCCTGCTCGTGCTCGTCGAGGGCGTGCCAGCCGTCGAGGTCGGTGTAGTCCACGCCGCGCTCGCGGAGCAGTGCCGGGACCGCCTCGGGCGACGGGTCGGCCGGCGTCCACCACGAGGCCTGGTCGTTGACGATGTGCTGGACGGTCTCCATCGCGTCGGACTTGGTGTGCCCGATCAGGCCGACCGGGCCTCGCTTGATCCACCCGGTCGCGTAGACGCCCGGGAGCGGCGAGCCGTCCTCGTCGAGCACCTGGCCCTCGCGGTTCGGGATGACGCCGGTCTTCTCGTCGAAGGGCACACCGGGCAGCGGGGAGCCGAAGTAGCCCACCGCTCGGTACACGGCCTGCACGGGGAGCTCGCGGACCTCGCCGGTGCCCTCGACGCCGCCCTCGCCGTTCGGCCGGGTGCGCTCGTACCGCAGTGCCGTGACGTGGCCGTCCTCGCCGACGATCTCGACGGGCTTCGCCCAGAAGTGCAGGTGGAGCCGGCGACTGGCCTGCCCGACCTCACGCGTGCGCCACTGCTCGAGGACACGGTTCATCACCATGACCTGCTTGTTGGTCTGGATCGCGGTGAGCGATGCCTCGTCGTGGTCGAAGTCCTCGTCGTACACGACCATGTCGACGTCGCGGAGCTCACCGAGCTCGCGGAGCTCCAGCGGCGTGAACTTCACCTGCGCCGGACCGCGTCGTCCGAACACGTGCACGTCGGTGACCGGGCTCGCCTGCAGCCCCTCGTACACGTTCGCCGGGATCTCGGTGGGCAGCAGGTCGTCGGCGTGCTTCGCGAGGATGCGGGACACGTCGAGCGCGACGTTGCCGTTGCCGATCACCGCGACACTCGACGCCGTGAGCGGCCACGTGCGCGGCACGTCCGGGTGCCCGTCGAACCAGCTGACGAAGTCCGCGGCACCGTGGGAGCCGTCGAGGTCGACCCCGGGGACGTCGAGCTCGGCGTCCTTGATCGCGCCGGTCGAGAACAGCACGGCGTTGTAGTGCTGCTTGAGGTCGTCGAGGGTGATGTCCTCCCCGAAGCGCACGTTGCCGAAGAGTCGGACGACTCCGCGGTCGAGGACGTCCCGCAGGGCGTTGACGATGCCCTTGATGCGCGGGTGGTCCGGTGCGACGCCGTAGCGGACCAGGCCGTAGGGCGCGGGGAGCTGCTCGAAGAGGTCGATCGACACGTCGGTGCCGTGCGCCTCGCGCAGCAGGATGTCCGCGGCGTAGATGCCGGCGGGACCGGCGCCGACGATGGCGATTCGCAGGGTGGGCACTGATGTCTCCAGTTCGTTCGGGCGGGTGCTCCCGGTGGGCCTCGGCGGGCCCTCGTGTCAGCGGCTGCGTTCGACGACGGACTCGGCGAAGCGGGTCAGCGCGCGCTTCACGGTGCCGTCGGGCAGCGGTTCCAGGGCCTCGACCGCCTCCTCCGCCCAACGGACGGCGACGGCGCGGGTGGCGGTGGTGGCTTCGTGCTCGCGCAGCGCGGCGACGGCCGACCGGTACGGCGCGGAGTCCACGGCGTCGTCGGGGGCGTCCTTCACGTCGTGCTCGATCCGGGCGAGCAGGTCGGCCGCGCCGTCGTCGGCGGCGGCCAGGCGACGCAGCTGCAGCAGCGGCAGGGTGTCCACGCCGGCGCGCAGGTCGTTGCCGGCGATCTTGCCGGTGCGGTCCTTCGCCGGGGCGAGGTCGATGACGTCGTCGACGAGCTGGAAGGCGACGCCGACCTTCTCGCCGAAGGTCCCGACGGCGTGCAGGTAGGCGCGGTCGGCTCCGGAGAACATCACGCCGGCGCGGGCCGCCGTGGCGATCAGCGAGCCCGTCTTGTCGCTGAGCACCTGGATGTAGTGCTCGACCGGGTCGTCCCCGGGCTGCGGGCCCGTCGTCTCGTGCAGCTGCCCCATGCAGAGGCGCTGGAAGGTCTCCGCCTGCATCCGGATGCCCTCGGTCCCGAGGTCGGCGGTGATCAGGCTGGCACGTGCGAAGAGCAGGTCGCCGGTCAGGATCGCGACGTTGTTGCCGTAGGTCACGTGCGCCGCCGGGACCCCCCGGCGGACCGGGGCCTCGTCCATGACGTCGTCGTGGTACAGCGACGCCAGGTGGGTGGTCTCGATGCTCACCGCGGCCTTGACCACCGCGTCGGTCACCCCGTTGCCCAGCTGCGCGATGAGCAGCGTCAGCGTCGGCCGGATGCGCTTGCCGCCCGCCGAGAGCAGGTAGCGGCTCGTGGTGTCCGCCAGGGTGTCAGTCGAGCGCATGGCCTCCTCGAGGCCCTGCTCGACGAGCTCGAGCCCGTCGTCGACCGCGCTGATGAAGCGGCGCTCGGACGGGGTCGCGAACAACCGCTCGCCGATGCCCAGCGAGGCGCGGAGGCTCGGTGCGCGGCGTGCGACCGGGACGCTCGGGTTCAAGTGCTGCTCCGTGTTCGGGGTCGGGTGACCGGTCAGGCGTCGCCGGGTTCGACGCTCGGCTGCTCGCCGGTGTGCTGGTGCTCGCGACGGGCCTTCGCCCGGCGGGCGACGGACTCGCGGACCGTGCCCGCGACGGGCTTGCGGCCGCGGTGCAGCGCCACGATGCCCGCGGTCAGGTTGCGGTGGGCGACCATCGTGAAGCCGACGCCGCGCAGCCACTGGCTGAGGACCTGCTGGTCGGGCCACGCCTCGATCGACTCGGCCAGGTAGCGGTAGGCCGCCGGGTTGCTGCTCGACAGCCGCGCGATGCCCGGGAGCACGCGCTTGAGGTACGCGCCGTAGCCGAAGCGCAGGAGCGCCACGGGCGGCGTGGAGAACTCGCAGATGACCAGTCGGCCCCCGGGCTTGAGCACCCGGAGCATCTCGGTGATCGCCTGCATCGGGTCGTTGACGTTGCGCAGGCCGAAGGAGATCGTCACCGCGTCGAACGAGTCGTCGTCGAACGGCAGGTGCTCCGCGTCACCCTCGACGAACGTGATCTCTGGGTGCCGCTCGCGCCCGACCGCGATCATGCCCGCCGACAGGTCGAGCGCCGTGACGTCGGCGCCCTTCTTCGCGAACGCCGCTGCGCTCGTGCCCGTCCCGGCCGCGATGTCGAGCACCCGCTCGCCCGGCTGGGGGTCGACCGCACGGACCGTCGCGACGCGCCACAGCGGGGCGTTGCCCGCCGAGAGGATGTCGTTCGTGAGGTCGTACTTCGCGGCGACGTCGTCGAACATGGCCGCCACCTCGTCCGGCCGCTTGCTCAGGTCCGCTCTGCTCACCGCACCATCCTAGAGGTCGCGGCCCCGGGCTGCCCGGACGCCCGGCCGGGGTCCGGCGGGTCGCTGCGCGCGTACGATCGGTCCGTGACCCGAACCACCACGGCGGCCCCCTCGCTCACGGTCTCGACCCGGATACTCGACGACCCGGGGGACGTCCTGCGCCACACCCTGCGGGACGCGCCGCTGGCGTTCGTCCGGAGCGGTGACGGCATCGTCGGGATCGGCGAAGCGCTCCGGTTCACGTTCTCCGGAGCCGACCGCATGCGGCAGGCGTCGGCGGTGTGGCGTGACCTGGTGCAGGGCGCCACGGTGGACGACCCCGTGCAGCTGCGCGGCACCGGGCTGGTCGCGTTCGGGTCCTTCGCGTTCGCCGACGACTCCGCCGAGCAGAGCGTGCTCGTCGTGCCGCGCGTGGTGATCGGCAAGCGCCGCGGCAAGGCCTGGCTCACCGCCGTCGACACGACACCGGACCCGCAGCCCCTCGCGTTCTCGCGGACCTCGGTGCCGGTGCCGGCCGTCGGCGGGCACGTCTCGGTCGCCTTCGGCCCCGGCCGGGTCGACGAGGACGCCTACGCCGCGTCCGTCGCGGACGCCGTCCGTCGGATCACCGCAGGCGAGGCCGAGAAGGTCGTCCTGGCGCGCGACCTGGTCGGCACGCTGCCCGCCGGTGCCGACCGACGGGCGGTCCTGCTCGACCTGGCGGCGGCCTACCCGCAGTGCGTCACCTTCGCCGTCGACGGACTCGTCGGAGCGACCCCGGAGACCCTCGCCCGGACCGACGGCACGGAGCTGTCGGCGCGGGTGCTCGCCGGGAGCGCCGCGCGCGGCGACGACCCGGTGTCCGACCGGGCCGCGGCCGAGGCCCTGGCGTCGAGCGCGAAGGACGTCGAGGAGCACGGCTTCGCGATCACCAGCCTGCTGCAGGCGCTCCGGACCGTCGCCACCGACGTCCGCGCGGACCCCGAGCCGTTCCGGCTCC
Source organism: Curtobacterium sp. MR_MD2014 (assembly GCF_000772085.1). Taxonomy (NCBI): domain Bacteria; kingdom Bacillati; phylum Actinomycetota; class Actinomycetes; order Micrococcales; family Microbacteriaceae; genus Curtobacterium; species Curtobacterium sp. MR_MD2014. The sequence continues at coordinate 2,414,635 of NZ_CP009755.1, forward strand.
AGCTGCCGAACCTGTGGCACCTGGCCACCGACGTCCGCGCGACCCTGCCGGTCGGCACCACCTCGCTCGACGTCGCCGACGCCCTGCACCCGACCGCGGCCGTGGCGGGCACCCCCACCGACGTCGCCGTCCGACTGGTCGCCGAGCTCGAGGGCGTCGACCGCGGTCGCTACGCGGGGCCGGTCGGCTGGCTCGGCGCGAACGGCGACGGCGAGTGGATGCTCGCGCTCCGCAGCGCCCGGATCGACGACGACGGGACCGTGCGCGCGTGGGCCGGCGCGGGGATCGTCGCGGGGTCGGACCCGGCGCGCGAGGTCGCCGAGACCGCCCTGAAGTTCCGTCCGATCCGCGACGCGCTCGCCTGACCCCTGACCCCTGACCCCTGGCCTTCGGTCCCTGGCCCCCGTGGTCAGTCGGTCAGCGGCACCTCGACCACCAGGCGCTGGGCCGGATCGGTGAGTGCACCCTCGAGGTCGCCCCACGTCCCGGCCCGTCGGTAGGACCAGCCGAGACCGGTCACGACACGCTCGACGTCGACGTGCTGCGGTGTCGTCATCATGCGGCGCATGTCCTGCTCCGGGGTGGTCGCGGCGACCTCCAGCCCGCGGAAGATCGCACCGCCACCGTCGTTGCCGACGACGACCTGGACGCGGTGCGTCGGCTCCTCGGTCCCGGTGACGAACGCCCCGAGGTCGTGCAGGAAGGTCAGGTCGCCGACGAGCACCCGCGTGGTGCCGACGGAGTCGGGCGTCCGTTCGAGCGCGGCCGCGATGCCGAGTGCGGTCGAGACCGTGCCGTCGATACCGGCGAGACCGCGGTTGGCGTGCACCCGGACCTTCTTGCCCGGGACGTGCGCGTCGGCGACACGGATGAGCTGCGAGGCACCGAGGACGAGCCGGTCGTGCGGCCAGGTGGCGCCCCAGACGGCGTCGACCAGCATGGTGCGGTCGACGGGCCTGCGACGCAGGGCGACCTCGTCGCGCAGGTACCGGTTGCGCTCGGCGCGGTCCCCCGACCGCTTCGCGTCGAGGTCCGGACCGGCGTCACCGTCCCCGAGGAGCGCGCGACTGGTCGTCACCCACCGCCCGACCCACGCGCGGTGTCCCGGGGTGGTGCGGCCCGTCACGCGCACGTCGGACACGAAGGTGGTCGCGGCGTCCGGCCGGGAGGCACGGGCCGGGTCGAACGGGTCGGCCCCGGGTCCGCGGACCACGATCGTCTCGACGTCGGCCCGCTGCAGCAGGGCCGGGACCTCGCGACTGAGCGTCGGGTGTCCGAGGACGACGGCTCGACGGACCGCTCCGCCGAGCTCGGGGTCGCGCAGCAGCTCGCGGTAGGCGACGACCAGGTTGCGCCCGAACCGCGCGCCGCTCGACACCTCGGCCAGCAGCGGCGCACCGAGCTCCCAGGCGATCCGTTCGGCGTCCTCGCCGGCGTCGTGTCCGGCGATGACGACCGTCGCGGGTGCGTCGTCCGGCGCGAGTTCGACGACCGGCAGTCCGGCGTGCACCCGACGACGGGCGTGGTCGGTGTCGACCTCGTCGTGGGGCACGGCGGCGACGTCCTCGGCACGCAGCCCGGCGGAGAGCGGTTCGCGGAACGCGACGTTCAGCTGGACGGGACCGGGCTGCCCGGTGTGCCCGGCGGCGACGGCGACGGCCTCCCGGGCGAGCGTCCGGACGGCGTCCGCGTCGACAGCGCCGTCCGCGGTGGGCGCCTGCACGTCGCGCACGAAGGACACGGCAGGGCCGAACATGCCCGGCTGGACCGTGGTCTGGTTGCTGCCGATGCCCCGCAGCTCGTCCGGCCGGTCGGCGGAGAGGACGACCATCGGCACGCCGGAGTGGTGCGCCTCGAGCACGGCCGGGTGCAGGTTGGCGACGGCGGTGCCCGAGGTCGTGACGACCGCGGCCGGACGGCCGGACTCGACGGCGAGCCCGAGGGCGAAGAACCCGGCGGTCCGCTCGTCGAGCCGGACGTGCACCGTCGTGCCGCCCGCGCGCTCGAGCGCGACCGCCGCGAGGGCGAGCGCCTGCGACCGGGAGCCCGGGCTGACGACGACGTCGGTCACCCCGGCACGGGCGAGTTCCCGCAGGAGTGCCAGGGCGAAGTCGGTGGCAGCGCTGCCGGACCCCGCGGACCCGTCAGCGATCGGCGGGGCGGTCGTCGTCTCGTTCGTCGCGGTCGCGTCGTTCATCGCGGAACTGGTCCTCGAGGTCTCGGAGGGTTTCGTCGTCCTGGTCCGTTCCGGTGCGGAGTGTCCCGGGGCCGCGCGGGCCGCCGAGGAAGTCGGGGTCGTCTTCGGGTCCACGGTACCGGGGCGCCGGCCCCGGGGTGGCGGGCGCCCGGCCGAGCACGAACCACAGCAGGCCACCGAGCACCGGGAGGACGAGCACGAGGAGGATCCACCACCCACGCCGCAGGGAGCGGATGCGCTGCCGCGGCATGGTCGCGCAGTCGATGACCGCGTAGACCGTGAAGGCCACGGCGGCGACGGCGATGATCAACCACAGACGGACCATGCGACGACTCTAGGCAGCGCGCCTGGGACCGGGCTGCCCGTCAGCCGGTGCACGAACGACGCCACGTAGGATCATCGGGTGAAAGCGTGGCTCGTCTACACCCTTGCCCGACTCGGCATCTTCGCCGCGGCGCTGGCGGTCCTGTTCGTCATCGGCCTGCGGTGGTACTGGGCGGCGATCGGCGCCGCGCTGATCGGCCTGCTCGTGTCGTACATCGCGCTGCCCGGGCTCCGCGGTCGGGTGACCTCGGACATCGCCGCTCGCCGGGGTCGACCGGAGCGGGACGCCGACTCGGACTTCGAGGACGACTTCGTCGACGCCGCCGACACCGACGCGGCCGACACCGGTGCGCCCGCCGCCGACCGAGCGGTCTCGGACGCCGACCGGCACCGCGCGCGTCGCGAGCACGACGAGGACTAGTCCCGGTCCTCGTCGTTCGGGCGGGCGGTCGAGCGACCGAGGTCGAGCGGCGGCTCGACCTCGGTCCCCGCGTCCGACGCTGCTACGGCAGGAGGACCAGGGTCAGGCCGAGCACCACGCCGTAGGCGAGCGACGCGAACGACGACAGCTGCAGCGCCGTGATGAGCTCGCGGGGCTTGCGGGACGAGACGCCGATCGCGAGCGCGGGGAGCGCGAGCAGGAGCGAGAAGTACGCGAAGCCGGTGCGGAAGTACAGCAGCACGAACCAGAGCAGCACCACGTACGGCAGCATCAGGAACAGGCCGAACAGGACCCGTGCGACGGGGCGGCCGACGACGACGGCGAGCGTGCGCTTGCCGGCCTGTCGGTCCTCGTCCACGTCGCGGATGTTGTTGACCATGAGCACGGCGCAGGCGAAGAACCCGGCGGCGACCGCAGCCGCCCAGCCGCTCGTGGTGACCGCCTGGATCTGCACGTACTGGGTGCCGAGCACGGCGACCAACCCGAAGAACACGAAGACGAAGACCTCGCCGAGGGCGTTGTAGCCGTAGGGCTTCTTCCCGCCCGTGTAGTACCAGGCCGCGACGATCGCCGCCGCCCCGACGAGGAGCAGCCACCACGTGCCGGTGAGCAGCACGATCACCAGTCCGGCGACCGCCGCCAGTCCGAAGAACGTGAGCGCGACCGTGAGCACGGTGCGCGGCTTCGCCAGCCCCGCACCCGTGAGCCGGGCCGGGCCGACGCGGAACTCGTCGGTGCCCCGGACGCCGTCCGAGTAGTCGTTGCTGTAGTTCACGCCGATCTGCAGGAACAGCGCGACCGCGAGCGCGAGCAGGGCGACCGCCAGGTGGTGGTCGCGGCCGAGGTACGACCCGAAGTCGCCCGGTTCACCGGAGTCGACGAACGCGACGCCGGTGCCGAGCACGACCGGCACGACGCCGAGCGTGAGGGTCCGGAGCCGGGCGCCGCCGATCCAGTCGCTCGCGGTCGCCCGCTGCTTCGTGCGCTGCGGTGCCGCGGCCTTCGCCGGGTTGCCGCTGCGGCCCTTGACCGGGGTCCTGTTCTTCGTACGTGCCACGGCCGACCATCGTATCCGTGACCGCTAGGGGGTCGGTGCGCCCCCGCGGTCCGCGAGTGCCCGGACGGCCCGGCGGTCGGGCTTGCCGGACGCGAGCATCGGCACCGCGTCGACGACCAGGACCTCCGCGGGACGGGCCGCACGGCCCAGGGTCTCCGCGACGTGGGCGCGGACCTCGTCGAGGTCGAGCGGACGTTCCGTGACGACGACGGGCACCTCGCCCCACTCCCCGGACGCGCGCCGCGTGACGACCGCGGCGTCCTGGCCCGCGAGCTCGCGCACGCGCCGTTCCACCGCCCCGAGCGGGACCTTCTCGCCACCGGACACGATGACGTCGTCGAGCCGCCCGAGCACCCGCAGCCGTCCGTCGTCGTCGGTGGTCGCAGCGTCGCCGGTCCGGTACCAGCGGTGGCCGTCGCGCTCGGCGAAGGTCCGGGCCGTGCGCTCGGGGTCGTCGAGGTACCCCTCGGCGAGCATCGGGCCGGCCAGTTCGAGGGCGCCGTCGACGAGTTCCGCGCGGACCGTCCCGAACGGCGTGCCGTCGTACACGCAGCCACCGCTCGTCTCGCTCGCGCCGTACGTCGTGACGACCCGGACACCGGCGTCGAGGGCACGCTGCCGGAGCGGTGCGGGCGTGGCCTGGCCCCCGACGAGCACGGCGGCGAAGCGGGTCGCGGCGGCGGTGGCGCGGGGGTCGTCGAGCACGCGGGCGAGCTGCACCGGGACGAGCGAGGTGTAGCGCCGCGGCGCCTCGGGACCGACGTCGAGCCGGTCCACCGCGTCGGCGAACGCCCGGCCGTCGAAGTGTCCCGGCGGGAGGACGACGGGCGTCGTGCCCGCCGTGACCGATCGGGTCAGCACGTTGAGCCCGGCGATGTAGTGCGTCGGCAGCGCGAGCAGCCACCGGCCGGGCCCGCCGAGCGTCGCGTCGGCGGACGCGGCGCCCGCGAGCAGCGCCTCCGACGACAGTGCCACGCGCTTGCCGGTCCCGGTGGAACCGCTCGTCTCGACCACCAGGGCGACCCGGCGGGCGACGTGCGACGGCGGGCGCGTGGGCAGCGCCGGGCCGTCCTCGGCGACGGGGAGCAGCGCGGGTCCGCCGGCGAGGGCAGCCTCCAGGCCGCGCAGCACCGCCGACGGGTCGGACGCGCCGACGGCGACCAGCGCGCGGTTCACCGGTGGGCCCGCGGGGTCAGTAGTGCCACGGGAAGGACGTCCACTCCGGCGGGCGCTTCTCGAGGAAGGCATCCCGGCCCTCGACCGCCTCGTCGGAGGCGTAGGCGAGGCGCGTCGCCTCGCCCGCGAAGACCTGCTGGCCGACCATGCCGTCGTCCACGGCGTTGAACGCGTACTTGAGCATGCGGATGGCTGTCGGGGACTTGCCGAGGATCGTCTCGCCCCACCGGATCGCCTCGCGTTCGAGGTCCTCGTGCCGGACCACCCTGTTCACCGCGCCCATCTCGTACGCGCGCTGCGCCGAGTACTCCTCAGCGAGGAAGAAGACCTCGCGCGCGAGCTTCTGGCCGATCTGGCGGGCGTAGTAGGCGCTGCCGTACCCGCCGTCGAAGGACCCCACGTCGGCGTCGGTCTGCTTGAACCGGCCGTGCTCCGCGCTCGCGATCGTCAGGTCCGCGACGGCGTGCAGCGAGTGCCCGCCGCCGGCGGCCCACCCGGGCACGACGGCGATGACGACCTTCGGCATCATGCGGATGAGGCGCTGGACCTCGAGGATGTGGAGCCGCCCCATCGACGCCTGGGCGGCAGCGGGGTCGACGCCCTCCGGCGGGGCGCCTTCGTCGCCGACGTACTGGTAGCCGCTGCGGCCGCGGATGCGCTGGTCACCGCCGGAGCAGAAGGCCCAGCCCCCGTCCTTCGGGCTCGGGCCGTTGCCCGTGAGCAGGACGACACCGACGCGGGGGTCCTGTCGCGCGTCGTCGAGGGCGCGGTACAGCTCGTCGACGGTGCGGGGGCGGAAGGCGTTGCGGACCTCGGGCCGGTCGAACGCGACGCGGACGATGCCCTGCGAGACGTGCTTGTGGTACGTGATGTCGGTGAAGTGCTCAGCGACCGGTGCGGCGGTCCAGACGTCGGGGTCGAACAGGTCGGAGACGGGAGCAGCCATGTGCCCACCGTATCGCCGGCGCCCGGCGCCCGGCGCCGGCCCGCGCCCGAGGCGGGCCGTGGTGCGGTGCCGTCCCGCGCTAGGTGCCCGAGAGGGCCTCGGGCACGAGGACGACGAGCAGCACGATGAGGATGACCGGGTTCGCGAAGAAGGCGAGCACGACCCCGATCGCGCCGTACCAACGGCCGAACGACCCGACCGCGGCGATGAAGCCGAGCACCGCAGCGATGAGGGTGAGGAAGACCACCACGAAGCAGATGCCGAACGCGAAGGTGGTGTCGCCGCCCATGAAGACCGCGAACGCACTCGCGTCGACCGCGGCGGAGACGACGGCGAGCCCGAGGGCGATCTTGCCGACGATCGGGTTCCGACGCCGCCGGGCGGACCGTTCGAGGGCCCGGGCGTCGACGGTGTTCCGCTGCATCAGCCGCTCGAAGTCGCCGGTGTCACCGGACCGGCTCCCGGCGCTCGCTGTCGGCCGTGTCGTCCCGGGGGCGGCGGCGCGCTGCGGCGCCGCCGGTCGCGCGGCACCGGAGCGCTGCACTGCCGAGCGCTGGGCTGCGGCACGTTGGGCCGCCGCGCGCTGGGCCGCGGTCGGCTGCGCGGCCGCACGCTGCGCTGCTGCACGCTGCGCGGCTGCGCGCTGCTGCGGATCCGACGCCACCGGCCCTCCCTCTCCTCGGTCCCCTCACGGACGCGCCACGGTGGTCCGTGACGACGCCGGCGCTGGGCCGACCGGTGCATGCTAGTGCCCGGCCCTGGCGGTCGGCTCCGAGGAACCGGCGGGAGCGCTGGACGCGCGACCAGCCCCTGCCGCCCACCGCGTCCGGGCACCGCACCTGCCCGTGCGCGAGGATGGGGTGTGCTCCCCGACCTCGCCGACCTGACCGCCGACGCCCACGTCGTCGCACTCCCGATGCGCGTCCGCTTCCGCGGCATCACCGTCCGCGAGGCCCTGGTGCTCCGCGGACCCACCGGGTGGACCGAGTTCTCGCCCTTCGTCGAGTACGACGACCGGGAGGCGACCGCGTGGCTCCGGAGCACGATCGACTTCGGGTGGACCGAGCACGACCCCGCCGCCGACGCCGTGCCCGTCAACGCCACGGTGCCCGCCGTCGGACCGGACGCGGTCGCCGACCTCCTGGCCCGCTACCCCGGCTGCACGACCGCGAAGGTCAAGGTCGCCGAGCCCGGCACGAGCACCGACGACGACGTCGCCCGCGTCGCCGAGGTCCGTCGGGTGATGGGGCCGGGAGCGGCCGTCCGGGTGGACGCCAACGGGCTCTGGTCCGTCGACCAGGCCGTCGAGGCCCTCGAACGACTCGCGCCGTACGGACTCCAGTACGCCGAACAGCCGTGCCGGTCGGTGCCGGAACTCGCCGAGCTCCGACGCCGGATCGCGGGACTCGACGTGCCCGTGGCCGCGGACGAGAGCGTGCGCCGGGCATCGGACCCGCTCGCCGTCGCCCGTGCGGGGGCGGCGGACGTGCTCGTCGTGAAGGCCCAGCCCCTCGGCGGGGTCACCGCGGCACGGGCGATCGTGGCCGAGGCGGGGCTGCCGTGCGTCGTGTCGAGTGCGCTCGACACGTCCGTGGGGCTCGGGACCGGGGCGTTCCTCGCGGCGGCGGCGATGAGCCCCGGCTACGCCGCCGGGCTCGGGACGGCGGCCATGTTCGAGACGGACGTCACCGACACGCCCCTGCTGCCGGTCGACGGTCGGGTGCCGGTCCGCCGTGCGGAGGTGTCGCGGGAGCTGCTGGAGCGGAACGCGGCATCGCCGGAGCGGACGGCGTGGTGGCTCGCGCGGCTGGAGCGCGTCCACGCCCTGCTCGCCGCCGCGTAGACCGGGCTGCCGCGGGCGACGACGAGGGAGCAACCGACCGAACGGTGTCCGGGCGGCGACGAGCGCGCAGGACGTGCCGCTCACGTCCGCCGGACGGGCGAGACTCGTCGGCCTCGACCGCCGAGCGTGACAGATCGTGCCCGCTCTCGCGAGGCAGGAACGCCCGGACACGACGGACGGGAGGCGCGGTGCCCGATGGCACCGCGCCTCCCGTCCGTCCCGGGGTCGCCGCCGCAGCGACGCCCGGTCTGCCTCACAGGCCGGAGTAGCTGTGCAGGCCCTTGAAGAAGACGTTGACGACCGAGAAGTTGAACATCACCGCGGCGAACCCGATGAGCGCCAGCCACGACGACCGCGCACCGCGCCACCCGCGGGTCGCACGCGCGTGGATGTACCCGGCGTAGACCACCCAGATGATGAAGGTCCAGACCTCCTTGGTGTCCCACCCCCAGTACCGGCCCCAGGCGCGCTCGGCCCAGACCGCACCCGCGATGAGCGTGAAGGTCCACAGCACGAAGCCGACGAGCAGCACGCGGTAGGTCAGGACCTCGAGCCGTTCGGCGTCGGGGAGCGTCTCCATGAAGCGGAGCTGCTTCGACGCGGGACGACCCTGGCGGTACGTCTGCACGAGCTGCGCCACGGCGAGCCCGGCGCCGAGGGCGAAGAAGCCCGTCCCGGCGATCGCGACGAAGACGTGGATGACCAGCCAGTACGACTGCAGCGCGGGCTGGAGCGGCACGACGGGCACCCAGTAGTTCACGGTCGCGATGCCGAGCAGGATGATCGTCAGACCGGTGATGAACACACCGAGGAACTTCAGGTTCTGCCAGAGCTGCACGAGCAGGAAGATCAGCGTGATGAGCGCCGTGCCCGTGAGCGAGAACTCGAACATGTTGCCCCACGGGACACGGTCGGCCGCGATGCCGCGCAGGACCGTGGCACCGACGTGCAGCACGAGCGCGAGGATCGTCATCGCCATGCCGACCCGCTCGAACTTCGTCCCGCCGCCGCCGGGGCGACCCCGGTCGGCCTCGACCTTCTCGAGCACGACCGTCCCGCCCTGCACCGTCGCGACGGTGCGCGCGGCGGGCGCTGTCGGCGCAGCAGCCGAGGCGGACGCCACCTGACCCGACCGCTTCGCCATGTCGAGCGCGAACGAGATGAACGCGATGACGTAGACCGCCATCGCGGAGTACGTCAGGACGACCGAGTAGGTCGCGAGGTTGGTCGTCATGTCCGGGTTCACGCAGGGATCCTAACTCCGAGGTCCGACAGGTGCCTCTTGGCGATGTCGTCGACGGCGCGCTCGAGGTTGGGGTCCTCGCCGCGCGCCAGACCGGCGTACTCGAGGTCGTACTCGCCGTGCTCGGCTCCCCGGCGCGGGACCGCCTTCACCCACACGCGGCGGCGGGGCACGAACAGCGAGGTGAGCAGGCCGAGCACCGCGAGCACCGCGAACCCGGCGACGAACGCCTGCGAGGGGTCGTGGTGCACGTCGAGCGAGACGTAGCGCTTCACGCCGTCGAAGGTGATCGAGCCGGTACCGTCCGGCAGGGTCTTCGTCTGACCGGGCTTCAGCTCGATGCTCGGGGTCGTCGACTGCCGCCCGGCGATCTGCTCGAGACCGCTGGTGTCGAGCGAGTACACGCTCTGCGGGACGCCGCTGTCGAGACCGAGGTCGCCGCGGTACACCTGCAGGGTCAGGAGCGGGTTCTGCGCGTCCGGGTAGGCACTGGCGAACGCGCCGGTCGACAGCTTCGACGCCGTCGGGTAGAAGAACCCGACGAGCCCGAGCTGCGACGGCGAGGCGTCGGGCACCTTGATGACGCCGGTGGACGTGTAGTTCGCGTCCTCGGGCAGGAACGGCACGACGTCCTGGAACGCCACGTTCCCCTTGCCGTCGCGGATCGTGACCTGCATCGCGTAGCCGTTGCCGAGCAGGTAGACGTTCGTGCCACCGACCGACAGCGGGTCGTTCACGCCGATGCGACCGGTCTTCGGCTCCTGGCCCTTCTCGCGGCTCGTCACCGTCGCCGAGTAGTCCAGTGCCTGGCCGAGGGCGTCGAGGTTCTTCTCCTCGTACGTCGTGGTGAACTTGTCGAGCGTCAGGTTGTAGCCCTGCAGGTCGGTCTGCCGGAACCAGCGGCCGGGGTTGAACGAGTCGTAGGAGCCGAGGACGTTCGAGAACGTCTGCCCCTCGACCAGGAGTCGCTGCCCGGTGTAGCTGAAGCCACCGCCGAGGCCGACCGCCACGAGCACGCCGACGAGCGCCGCGTGGAAGACGAGGTTGCCGGTCTCGCGCAGGTACCCGCGCTCCGCGCTCACGGAGTCGCCGAACCGCTCGACCCGGTAGCCGGACCGCTTGAGCAGTGCCGCCGCGCGCGTCACGGCCTCGTCGACGGACGGGAGGCTCGTGGTCGCGTCCGCCTCGACCGGGACGGACCGGTAGCCGGCGAGTCGGCCGAGACGCACCGGCGTCCTCGGCGGTCGCGTCCGGAGCGCCTGCCAGTGGTGCTTCGTGCGCGGGACGATGCACCCGATGAGCGAGACGAACAGCAGCAGGTAGATCGCCGAGAACCACACCGAGGTGTAGGTGTCGAAGACCTGCAGTGTGTCGAGCACGGGGAAGAGCTGCGGGTGGTCCGCCTTGTACTGCACGACGCCGTTCGGGTCGGCGGTGCGCTGCGGCACGAGGGATCCCGGGATCGCCGCGAGCGCCAGGAGCATGAGCAGGAAGAGCGCCGTGCGCATGCTCGTCAGCTGCCGCCAGAAGAAGCGGACGTAGCCGACGAACCCGAGCTTCGGCTGCGTCGGGCCGTCGTCCGCTCCGGGGGCCGGTGCGGCACTGTCGACGTGGTCGGACGGCCGCATCGGGTCGGCGCCCGCGGACACGTCGTCCGCGGACCCCGGTCCGCTACCCGACTGCTCGGGGGTGGTGTCGCGCTCAGACCGCGGGGACAAAGCTCTGGATCACCGCCCCGAGGCTCGACATGACGGCCGACCAGATGCCGGTGACCATGAGCAGACCGATGACGATCAGGATCGCTCCTCCGATGATGTTGACGGTGCGCATGTGACGCTTCACGATGCGGATCGCGCCGGTCGCCCACCCGGCGCCGAGCGCGACGAGGACGAACGGGATGCCGAGCCCGAGGCAGTACGCGACGCCGAGCCACATGCCCTGCCACGCGCTGCCGGACTGCACGCTGAGCAGGTTGATCGCTGCGAGCGTCGGCCCGAGGCACGGGGTCCAGCCGAGGCCGAACACGATGCCGAGCAGCGGCGCCCCGACCAGGCCAGTCGCGGGGGTCCACGACGGCTTGATCGAGCGCTGCAGGAAGGTGAAGCGTCCGATGAACACCAGGCCCATCGTGATCACGACGACACCGAGGACCTGCGTGATGAGGTCACGCCACCGGACGAGCCAGAAGCCGAGCGCACCGAAGACCGTCGTGTAGGCGACGAACACCGCGGTGAAGCCGAGCACGAAGAGCACGACGCCGAGCACGACCCGACCGCGGCGCTGCCCACCCTCGGCGATCCCGCCGACGTACCCGAGGTAGCCCGGTACGAGCGGGAGCACGCACGGGGAGAGGAACGACACGAGCCCGGCCAGTGCTGCCACGGGCAACGCGACCAGCATCTGGCCGCTCAGGATCGCGTCCGCGAAGGGGTTGCCGGGCACGGGTCAGGACGCCTTGCCGTCGAGCTCGTCGCTGACCAGGGTCTGCAGGATGCTCTTGCCGTCGATCGCGCCGAGGACGCGGGCGGCGACGCGGCCCTGCTTGTCGAGGACGATCGTGGCGGGCACGGCGTTCGGAGCGATCTGCCCGGACAGCGCGAGCTGCACGGTGCCGTCGCGGGCGTCGAGGACGGTCGGGTAGTCGACGCCGAAGGTGCGCTCGAACGCCGCCGCCGTGCCCTCCTCGTCACGCACGTTGACGCCCACGAAGACCACGTCGTCGTCGGCGTACTGGTCGTGCACCTGGTTGAGGTACTTCGCCTCGGCCCGGCACGGCGGGCAGCCGGCGTACCAGAAGTTGAGCACGACGACCTTGCCGCGGAGCTCCTCCGCCGAGACGGTGTCGCCGTCGGTGTCCTTCGTCGTGAAGTCGACCGGGGCGCTCCGCTCGTCCGTCGCGACCTCGGTCACCGCACCGGTGCCGGAGATGTAGTTCTGGGTGGTGCCGCTGCCGTACTGGCGGGACAGGTCGTCGTTCGACGACGAGCACCCGGCGAGCGCCAGGGCTGCGATCACCGCCGAGGCCGCGACGGCGGCGATCCGGCTGCGTGCGGACATCAGACTGCTCCTTCGTCGACCGCGGACGCACGCAGGGACTGCGCGGGGTCCGCGTACCCGACCTCGGTGAAGCGACCGGACGAGGTGGCGGGCACACGCTCGAGGGTCGTGATGCTGGACAGGTCGCACCGACGCTTGCGCGGGTCGTGCCAGAGCGGCTCCCCCGCGAGCTTGCGGTGCACGGTCCAGATGGGGAGCTGGTGGCTGACGAGGACGACGTCGCCGCCGTCGACGCTCTCCCAGGCGGAGGCGACCGCGGCGAGCATGCGGTTCGCGATGGACTCGTAGGCCTCGCCCCAGCTCGGCCGGAACGGGTTCGCGATCCAGGGCCACTCCGCAGGGCGTCCGATGGAGCGCTTCGTGAAGCCGGGGCGCTGGCCCTCGTAGCGGTTCGTGGGCTCGATCAGGCGCTCGTCGAGCGAGACCTCGAGCCCGTAGGCGGCGGCCCAGGGCGCCGCGGACTCCTGCGTGCGCTGCAAGGGCGACGCGACGATCCGTCGGACGTCGACCCCGGCGTCGTGCCAGGCGGTCGCCGACGCACCGGCCATCCGGGCGCCGAGTTCGCTGAGCCCGAAGCCGGGCAACCGGCCGTAGAGCACGCGCCCCGGGTTGTGGACCTCGCCGTGCCGGACGAGGTGGATCCGTGTCGCGGGCATGGGTTCCAGTCTAGGTCGCTCCACCGTCATCACCCGCCCCACAGCGGATTCACCGGATGTGCGACCGTTCAGCCCCTGCGACCGTTCGGCTCTGCCCGGTCGCTGCCGTCAGCCCAGCCGTCCGGTCAGTCGGCCGTGCAGTGCCACCGACCCGGTGTTCAGGTTCACGACCTCGACGGTCGAGCCGTGCCGCGCGTACCGCTGCTCCACGCCGTCGAGTGCCGCGACGGTGCTGGCGTCGAACACGTGCGCGCCCGACATGTCCACGATCACCCGCTCCGGGTCCTCGGCGTAGGAGAACCGCGTCACCAGGTCGTTGGACGACGCGAAGAACAGGGCACCGTGCACGCGGTACCGCACGGTGCGCTCGTCGACCGGCTCGCGCACCACGGACACGACGTGCGCCGCGCGACGGGCGAAGACGAGGGCCGCGACGACCACGCCCACCAGCACACCCGTCGCGAGGTTCTGGGTGACGACGACCACCACGACGGTCACGACCATGACCGCCGTCTCGCCGAGCGGCATCCGCCCGAGCGTGCGGGGCCGGACGCTGTGCCAGTCGAAGGTCGCGACGCAGACCATGAGCATCACGGCCGTCAGGGCCGCCATCGGGATCTGCGCGACGAGGTCGTGCAGCACGATGGTCAGGACGAGCACCGCCGCGCCCGCCGTGAAGGTCGACACCCGGGTCCGGGCGCCGGCGGTCTTCACGTTGATCACGGTCTGGCCGATCATCGCGCAGCCACCCGTCCCGCCGAAGAACGCCGAGGCGATGTTGGCGATGCCCTGGCCCCACGACTCGCGCCAGCCGCTGGATCGGGTCTCGGTCAGGGAGTCGACGAGCTGCGCGGTCAGGAGCGTCTCGATGAGGCCGACGATCGCGACCCCGAACGCGTACGGCGCGATGATCTGCAGGGTCTCGAGCGACAGCGGGACCGTGATGCCGCCGAACCCGGGCAGCGCGGTCGGCAGGGAGCCCTCGTCGCCGACCGTCGGCACCGCGACCCCGAACACGATCGTGATCGCCGTGACCACGACGACCGCGATCAACGGCGCGGGGACGGCCTTGGTCAGGAAGGGGAACGCGACGATGATGCCGATGCCGAGCGCCGTCAGCGGCCAGACCACGAACGGGACGTCGTCGCCGAGGAGGTTGGGCAGCTGCGCCGTGAAGATCAGGATCGCCAGCGCGTTGACGAAGGCCACGTTGACGCTGCGCGGGATGAAGCGCATCAGTCGGGCCACCCCGAGGAAGCCGAGCACCAGCTGCACCACACCGCCGAGCACCACCGCGGGGACGAGGTAGGCGACGCCGTGGTCGCGTACGAGCGGAGCGATCACGAGCGCGACCGATCCGGCGGCGGCCGAGATCATCGCGGGTCGCCCGCCGACGATCGAGATGACCACCGCGATGACGACGCTCGAGAAGAGGCCGACGGCCGGGTCGACCCCGGCGACGACCGAGAAGGAGATGGCTTCGGGGATGAGGGCGAGCGCCGTGACCACGCCGGCCAGGACCTCACGGGTGAGGAGCCGGGGCGACCGGAGCGCGGTGAGGACGGTGGGTGCCGCGGGGGCGAGCGGTGCGAGGGACATCGCCAGCGACCATACCCTGACGTGAGGGGAGGGTTGCGCCGGGCAGACGAGCACTCCGAGCGATCTCGCGCGGCGGTCTGCCACCATGGCTCCCGTGCACGCGATCGACTCCCCCGCCCCGACGCCGGGCGACACCATGCACATCGGTGAGCTCGCCGAGCGCGCCGGGATGTCCCTGCGGACGATCCGGCACTACGACGAGGTCGGGCTGCTCGTGCCGAGCGGACGGACCACCGGAGGGTTCCGGGTCTACACGGCGCAGGACCTCGAGCGACTGCTCGTCATCCGTCGGATGAAGCCGCTCGGGTTCTCGCTGGACGAGATGGCGGAGCTCCTGCGCGTCGTCGACGCCCTCGCCGACGCCGGACCCGAGGACCAGCCGGCACTCGCCGCCCGCCTCGACGCGTCGCTCGAGGACGCCCGCGCCCGGCACGCGAAGCTCGTCGAACGGGCCGGCATGGCCGAGGAGTTCATCGGCACGCTCAGCACGCTGCGCGCCACGCTCCCCTGAGCCCCGGACGACACCCGGCAAGCCGGAGACACCGCTCGGTCACCGGTCGACCTGCAGCTCCCCGGCCTCGATCAGCCGTGCCCGCTCACGCCGAGCCACTCGCCACTCCTCCTGACGACGCAGCAACTCGTCGTGCTCCCAGATGAGACGCCGCGCCTTCCACGGACGGAACCGGTACCGACGGCGCACCCGCTGCCGCCACTCCTCCCGACGTCGTCCGACCAGCGCCAGGACCGGGTCCTCAATCGTCATGCCTCCCCTTCCGGTGATGAGTCCGAGTACCAGCGTTCCGAAGACGGCGTCGTCCCCGCGAAGGATCTGCATGTCGTACATCGCGTTCGCCCCGACGTCACCGACCTCCGACCGGCCGACGTCGCCGTCGCACACCTGGTCGACCGTCCACACGAACCGCGCCCAGGCCCGGTCGCGTTCCTCGCGCCCGACGTCCCGCCGCCACCGCACCAGCGCCCAGACGCCTCCCACGGCCGCGCCGACCAACGTCAGCACCGACCCGACCGCAGCCGCGACCACCGCCGCCACCGCGACGGGCGGCCAGGCCGCGAGCCCCGCTCCCGTTGCCGTCATCCGGGATCCCCTCTCGACTCGCGACCCGACCACACGGACGACGCTACGGACGTGCCGGGGCCGAACCGCGCCTCCCGGCCGACGCTGTGGAGAGAACGGACCGGGACCCCACCTGTGGAGGAGGCCGTAGACTCGACGACCGTGATCGAACGCACCCGCATCGCCGACCTCGCCGCCCTCCCCGACGGCCCCGTTGCCGTCGCCGGCTGGGTGGAGACCGTCCGCGACCAGAAGAAGGTCCAGTTCGTCGTCCTCCGCGACGAGACCGGCGCCGCGCAGCTGGTGAACCCCGCCACGCGCGAGGCCGAGGACGGCGACGACGACGCCCAGGCCCGGCTCGCCGTCACGAACGAGGTCTCCGGGCTCGCGCACGGCACCTTCGTGCACGTCCGCGGCACCCTGAAGCACGACGAGCGCGTGAAGCTCGGCGGGCTCGAGGTCAAGGTCGGCTCGCTCGAGGTGGTCAGCGCCGCGAAGCCGGAGACGCCCATCGCGGACGACTCCTCGCTCGACAAGCGTCTCGACTGGCGCTTCCTCGACCTGCGCAACCGCAAGCAGAACCTGATCTTCCGCATCCAGACGACGCTGGAGCACGCGTTCCGCACGTACTGGGTCGAGCGCGACTACATCGAGATCCACACCCCGAAGCTGATGGCGTCGGCGTCCGAGTCGCGCGCCGAGCTCTTCCAGCTCGAGTACTTCGAGACCACCGCCTACCTGGCGCAGTCCCCGCAGAACTTCAAGCAGATGGCGCAGCCCGCCGGATTCGGCGCGGTGTTCGAGATCGCGGACGCGTTCCGTGCGGACCCGTCCTTCACGAGCCGTCACGCCACCGAGTTCACGAGCGTCGACGCCGAGATCTCGTGGGTCGAGTCGCACGCCGACGTCATGGCGATGCACGAGGAGCTCCTCGTCGCGGGCTTCACCGCCGTCAAGGACAAGTACGGCAAGGAGATCGAGGAGGTCTTCGGCTTCGAGTTCGTCGTCCCGACCGCTCCGTTCCCCCGCGTCACCCTGGCCGAGGCCCGGAAGATCGTCGCCGACAGCGGACACGACGTCGTGCGGGCGGACGGCGACCTGGACCCCGAGGGCGAGCGTCGCGTCAGCGCCTGGGCGAAGGAGACGCACGGCTCGGAGTTCGTGTTCGTCACGGACTACGACGCCTCGATCCGCCCGTACTACCACATGCGTCACGCCGACGACCCGACGCTCACGAACAGCTACGACCTGCTGTTCAACGGCGCCGAGATCTCCACGGGTGCCCAGCGTGAGCACCGCGTCGACGTGCTCGAGGCGCAGGCCGTCGAGAAGGGCCTCGACCCCGAGGAGCTCGGCTGGTACCTCGACTTCTTCCGCTACGGCGTCCCGCCGCACGGCGGCTTCGGCATGGGCCTCGCCCGCGTGCTCATGCTCGCCCTGCACGAGCCGTCCATCCGCGAGGTCACCTACCTGTTCCGCGGACCGACGCGCCTGACCCCGTAGTCACCACCGACGACGACGGCCACCCTCCGACAGGAGGGTGGCCGTCGTCACGTGCGGGCCGGGAGGCGCGGGTCAGCTCTCCCAGTCGATGGCCGCCCGCCCCGTGACGAGCTCGCGGATCTCCGCTGCCGCCGCCTGGTGGTCCGGGTGGAACTGGTACTCGTCGAGACCGGCGAGGTCGTCGAAGGTCGCCACGACGGCCAGGTCCTGGTTCTTCCCCGGGTAGGCCACGTTGTCGACGACCTCGAGCGACCGGATCGAGCCGATCGTGCCGACGAGCCCGGTCAGGAGCTCGCGGACGTGCTCGATCGTCGCGGTGCGGTCGAGGTCCTCGCGGACGGTCCAGGAGACGACGTGGTGGATCATGCGCTGGCCTCGGCCTTCTCTGCCTTCTCGAGGGCACCGTGCAGCCGGTCGGCGTCCACGTGCCAGTTGCTGTGGACCCGGCCGTCGACGAGGACGACCGGGATGTCCTCGGCGTACTCCTCGCGCAGCGCGTCGTCGTCGAGGATCGACCGCTCCTCGAGGGTGACACCGGGGTGGGCGGCCACGACCTGCTCCACGACCGGACGGGCGTCGTCGCAGAGGTGGCAGCCGGGCTTCGTCAGGAACGTCACGGCGGGCATGTCCCCACGATAACGCGCCCGGGAACACGAAAGCCCCGGCGGACCGGGGCTTCGGGTGCAAGTACTGGACTTACTTCTTGTTGCGACGCTGGTGACGCGTCTTGCGAAGGAGCTTGCGGTGCTTCTTCTTCGCCATGCGCTTGCGACGCTTCTTGATGACAGAACCCATAGTGGACCTCGCTCGGAACGATGCAGATGTGTGGACACCGGGCCCGAAGAGACCGCGGAAAATCAACCCGGCCGAGTCTAGCGGAGCGCAGCGGTCCTGTCGAACGGGCGCGCGCCGGGCCGACCTCAGCCGACGTCGGCGATGCCGCCGCGCAGGAGTTCGGCGACCGCCGACTCCGGGACGCGGAAGGACCGGCCGAACCGGATCGCGGGGAGCTCCCCCGCGTGCACCATGCGGTACACCGTCATCTTCGAGACGCGCATCATCTCGGCCACCTCAGCGACGGTGAGGAAGCGCACGTCGTCGAAACTGCCGGTCATGGTCCGCCTTCGGGTTCCCGCGGATCGCGCGGGGTCGGTGTGACCAGTGTGGTCAAGGGCGAGTGTAGGGGCGCGTGGGACCACGTGTCCAGGAGACTCCGAGCGGACGCTCGACCGCGCTGCGCGAGGGTCTCCCACCCGTCGGTCAGTCGTCCTCACCGCGGCGCGTGAAGCGCTTCCGGCTGCGGTCGACGACACGCTCCCAGCCCTGCTGCGCACCCGAGAACGCGGCGGTCGCTCGGTGCGAGGCCTCCGCCATGACGCGACCCAGCTCGGTGCCGACCTCGACGGTGGACCGCGCTGCGGTGCCGGTCCGACGGAACGAGACCGGCTGCCCGTCCAGCGTCCACGAGGTCGTCGCCGGGGTACCGTCTGCGTCGACCGCTCCCGTGAAGGGGACGACCCACTCCTCGAGCCGGACGAGCGGCTCCGGGTCGAGCCGGTAGAAGCGGTGCTGGCCCTCCTCACGGCTGGAGACGAGACCGTGGTCGCGCAGGACGCGGAGGTGCTTCGACACGGTCGGCTGGCTGACGCCGATCTTCTCGACGAGCTGCCCGACGCTGAGTTCGCCGCCGGTCGCGTCCGAGCCGTACGCCGTCAGCAGCGCCCCGAGCAGCTCGCGCCGGGTCGGGTCCGCCACGACGGTGAAGATGTCGGCCATGCGGCAAGGCTAGCCGGACCCGTTCGCATGTACCATGACCGCTGACCTGCCCACGGCTCCGGAGGCACAGGATGCTCGACCGCACCGAGCCGCTCAACCGGCACACGCCGACGAGCGGGGTGAGACGGCGTCTGGACGGTGCCCTCGGCGTCCTCCGGTCGTCGCCGTCGCGGCTCGCGATCCTGGTGTTCGTCGCGCTGATCCTCATCTTCACGACCCTGTTCATGACGCCCTGGGCGGCTGCGGACCGGACCCCGACGCACTTCGCGGACGCACTGTTCACGGCGGCGTCGGTCGTCTGCGTGACCGGGTTGGCGACGGTCGACATGGCCACGCACTGGTCGGTCTTCGGCAAGGTGCTCATCGTCGTCGGGACCCAGATCGGCGCCGTCGGCGTCCTCACCTTCGCCTCGATCCTCGGCCTGGTCGTGACACGGCGGCTGGGGCTCCGTGCCAAGCTCATCGCCGCCGGCGACTCGAACCCGCTCCGCACGCACTCCGGCGCCGTCCCCGAGGGGCAGGCCGTGCGGCTCGGGGAGGTCGGCACGCTCCTGCTCACCGTGGCGGTGAGCACCCTGACGATCGAGATCGCGATCGGCGTGCTCCTGCTGCCGTCCACGCTCGCCGCCGGCTACCCGTTCTGGACCGCCGTCGGGGACGCCTTCTACTACTCGGCGATGGCCTTCACGAACACGGGCTTCTCGCCGAACGCCGAGGGGCTCACCCCCTTCGCGAACGACTACTGGTTCCTGTCGCTCCTCATGGTCGCGGTCGTGGCGGGCTCGATCGGGTTCCCGGTGATCCGGGCCGTCACCAAGCAGTTCCGCACGCCGCGGCGGTGGCCCATCCACGTGAAGCTCACGCTGGCCACCAGCGCGGTGCTGCTCGTCCTCGGCGCGGTCGTCTACACGGCGCTCGAGGCCTCGAACCCCCGCACGCTCGGGGACGCCGGCGCCGGACACACCGCGTTCCAGGCGCTGTTCTTCTCGACGATGACGCGGTCCGGCGGCTTCGCCACGATCGACGTCGAGCAGATGCACGGCGCCAGCCTGCTCGTCACCGACATGCTCATGTTCATCGGTGGCGGTTCGGCGTCGACGGCCGGCGGCATCAAGGTGACGACGCTGGCGGTGCTCTTCCTGGCCGCGGTCGCCGAGGCCCGCGGGCGCCAGGGCATGGAGGCGTTCGGGCGCCGCATCCCCGGTGACGTCCTGCGCGTCGCCGTCGCGGTCGTGCTCTGGGGGGCGACGATCGTCGCCGTCATGACCGTGGTCCTGCTGCAGATCACCGGCGACTCGCTCGACCGCGTGCTCTTCGAGGTCATCTCCGCCTTCGCGACCTGCGGCCTGAGCTCCGGCATCTCCGCCGAGCTCCCGGAGGCGGGCAAGTACGTCCTCGCCGCCACGATGTTCCTGGGCCGGGTCGGTACAGTGACCATCGCCGCCGCGCTGGCCGCAAGCCAGAGCCGGCAGTTGTTCCGCCGCCCCGAGGAGAGGCCGATCGTTGGCTGACCGCCGTCCCCGCGCCGACCGTCGCGCACCCCACCCCGTCACCGGAGCCGTCAGCCACGACGCCCCCGTGCTCGTCCTCGGCCTCGGCCGCTTCGGCGCCGCCACCGCCGGTCAGCTCGAGCGCCAGCACCGCGAGGTCCTGGTCGTCGACACCGACGCCGGCCTCGTCCAGAAGTGGTCGGACCGCGTCACCCACGCCGTGCAGGCGGACGCGACGGACATCGACGCCCTGCGGCAGATCGGCGCGCAGGACTTCGCGATCGCGGTCGTGGCCGTCGGTTCGCACCTCGAGTCGAGCGTGCTCATCACCTCGAACCTCGTCGACCTCGG
This sequence comes from Curtobacterium sp. MR_MD2014, assembly GCF_000772085.1. Classification (NCBI taxonomy): domain Bacteria; kingdom Bacillati; phylum Actinomycetota; class Actinomycetes; order Micrococcales; family Microbacteriaceae; genus Curtobacterium; species Curtobacterium sp. MR_MD2014. The sequence continues at coordinate 2,435,370 of NZ_CP009755.1, forward strand.
CATCCCGCAGATCTGGGCGAAGGCCGTCAGCCGCTCGCACGGCACGATCCTGTCCCGCATCGGGGCGAACCACGTCGTGTACCCGGAGCGCGAGGCCGGCGAACGGACCGCGCACCTGGTGTCCGGTCGGATGCTCGACTTCATCGAGTTCGACGACGACTTCGCGGTCGTCAAGATGTTCCCGCCGCGCGCCGTGCGCGGCAAGGACCTCGCCACGACCGTCATCCGGACGCGGCACGGCCTCACGGTGCTCGGCATCAAGTCGCCGGGCAGGGCGTTCGTGCCGGCAACCCCGGACAGCGTCATCGGCGAGGACGACGTCATCATCGTCTCGGGGACCGAGACCGACCTGGAGCGCTTCGCCGCGCTCGAGTAGCGACCCGACGTCGGACGGGAGGCCCGTGGCGGACACGGCCACGGGCCTCCCGTCCGTCCCGTGGTCACGCCGGACGGACCGACCGGCGCCCGCGGTCAGGACGCGGCGATCTCCTCGGCCCGGGCGATCGCAGCGCGCGACGCGCGGGTGAAGGTGCCGGCGAGGTCGGCCTCCTGCAGGACGGCGACCGCACGCTCGGTGGTGCCCTTCGGACTGGTGACGGCGCGGCGCAGGTCGGCGGGCTCCCGCCCGGACGCGGCGAGGAGTTCGACGGCTCCCCGCACGGTCCCCTGCACCATCGTCGCGGCCTGCTCCGGGGTGAACCCGAGCGACTCGGCGGCCTGCTGCCACTGCTCGACGAGCAGGAACACGTACGCGGGCCCCGATCCGGAGACGGCGGACAGGGCGTCGAGCTGCGACTCCGGCACCTCGATGACCTGTCCGGACGCGGCGAACACGCTCGAGGCGAGCCCGACCGCCTCGTCGTCGGCCGTGGACCCGGCGCTGATGCCGGTGACCCCGTGGCCGACGCCGATCGGGGTGTTCGGCAGCGCCCGGACCACACGGACGCCCGCCGGGACACGCGCCTCCATCGAGGCGAGCGTGGTGCCGACCGCGACGCTCACGACCACCGCACCGGGGTGGAGCGACGCGGCGACCTCGTCGAGGACCTCGCCGATCATGTAGGGCTTGACCCCGAGGACGACGAGCCCGGCCCCGCGGACGGCCTGCCGGTTCGCGTCCGGGTCGGTCTCCGTCGCCGACGCCTCGAGCCCACGCTCGCGCCATGCCGCCGCCGACGCTCCGGACCGGGTGGTGAGCGTCACGGTCGCGGGGTCGAGGCCGGCGGCGAGCAGTCCCTCGAGGACGCTGCCGGACATGGAGCCGACGCCGAGCATGGCGGTGCGGGGCAGTTCGATCGTCATGGTCCCGACCCTACCCAGCGCCCACGCCTAGGATCGGTCCGTCAGGGGGCCGCCTGCGGTGCGGGCCCGGTGCACGGCAGGGAGAAGGGACACCCGTGAGCGCTTCGGGAGGCACGAGGGCGATCGTCGCCGCACTCGCCGCGAACGTCGGCATCGCGATCGTGAAGTTCGTCGCGGCCGCGATCAGCGGGTCCGCCGCGATGCTCGCCGAGGGCGTGCACTCCCTCGCCGACTCCGCGAACCAGCTCCTGCTCCTGCTCGGCGGCCGCCGTGCCCGCCGCGCAGCCGACCAGGAGCACCCGTTCGGCCACGGCCGCGAACGGTACGTGTACGCGTTCGTCGTCTCGATCATCCTGTTCACCATCGGCGGCGTGTTCTCGTTGTACGAGGGCATCGAGAAGCTCGCCGACCCGCACCCGATCACGAACTGGTGGCTCCCCGTCGCCGTGCTCGTCGTCGCGATCGGCCTCGAGGGCTTCTCGCTCCGCACCGCCCTGCGCGAGGCCCGTCCGCACAAGGGCTCGCAGTCGTGGGTGCAGTTCGTGCGTCGGGCGAAGGCCCCGGAGCTCCCCGTGGTCATGCTGGAGGACACCGCGGCGCTGACCGGTCTCGTGTTCGCACTGCTCGGCGTCGGGCTCACCGTGCTCACCGGCAACGGGGTGTTCGACGCGATCGGCACGGTCCTCATCGCCCTGCTCCTCATCGCGGTCGCCGTCGTGCTCGGCATCGAGACGAAGAGCCTGCTCGTCGGCGAGGGCGCGAGCGTCGCCGACGTGGAGCGCATCAGGGCCGCCGTGCTCGACGGTCCCGAGGTCGAGTCGATCGTGCACCTCAAGACGCTGTACCTCGGGCCGGACGAGCTCATGGTCGGCATGAAGGTCGCGGTCGACGGGGACCGTCGGCTCGGCGACGTGGCCGCGGGCATCGACACCGTCGAGCAGCGCATCCGCGCCGCGGTGCCGGTCGCCCGCGTGATCTACGTCGAGCCGGACGTCCTCCGGACCGGGCCGCGGCCGCCCACCGAAGCGATCGTCATCCGCGCCGCCGACTGAGCGCAGGGCCGTCAGCGGCGCTCGCGGAAGAACGCGTCGAGCAGGTCGCCACAGGCCTGCTCGCGCACCCCCGCGACCACCTCGGCGCGGTGCGGCAACCGCCGGTCCCGCGCGATGTCGTAGACGCTGCCGCTCGCCCCGGCCTTCGGGTCCCAGGCCCCGAACACGATCCGCGGCACCCGTGCGGCGAGTGCGGCTCCCGCGCACATCGGGCACGGCTCGAGCGTGACGACCAGGGTGTGCTCGGCGAGGTGCCAGTCCCCCGTCGCCTCGGCCGCCGCCCGCAGCGCGAGCACCTCGGCGTGGGCGGTCGGGTCCTGCCGGGCCTCGCGTTCGTTCCGGCCGACCGCGACGACCTCGCCCGCAGCGTCGAGGACGACGGCACCGACCGGCACGTCCCCGGTCGACAGGCAGGCACGCGCCTCGTCGAGCGCTCGGTCCATCGCCGCGGTGAACGGTCGTCCGGCTGGGTGCTCCACGCGTCGATCCTGCCCCATCGGCACGGTACGCTCGACACCATGCGAGTCCACGTCGCCGACCACCCGCTCATCACCCACAAGCTCTCGGTGCTCCGCGACCGGACCACACCCTCCCCGACCTTCCGTGCGTTGACGGAGGAGCTCGTGACGCTGCTCGCCTACGAGGCCACGCGCAGCGTCCGGGTCACCGCCACGCCGATCGACACCCCCGTCGCGCACACGATGGGTGTCGCGATCGCGAAGCCCCGTCCGCTCGTCGTGCCGATCCTGCGCGCCGGGCTCGGCATGCTCGAGGGCATGGTCAAGCTCGTCCCCACCGCCGAGGTCGGCTTCCTCGGCATGGCCCGCAACGAGGACACGCTCGAGCCGCAGACCTACGCGGAGCGCCTGCCCGACGACCTGTCCGGTCGGCAGTGCTTCGTGCTCGACCCGATGCTGGCGACCGGTGGCACGCTGGCCGCCGCCATCGACTTCCTCTTCGACCGCGGCGCGGAGGAGGTCACGTGCGTCTGCATCCTCGGCGCACCCGAGGGCCTGGCCGCCGTCGAGCAGGCCGTCGGTGACCGCAACGTGAGCATCGTCCTCGGCGCCCTCGACGAGAAGCTCGACGAGAACGGCTACATCGTCCCGGGTCTCGGCGACGCGGGCGACCGCCTGTACGGCCTGGCCGAGTAGCACCCGCTCCCCCGACGCCCCCGTCGACCCGGCTCCGGCCGTGTCGACGGGGGCGTCTCGCGTCTTCGGCGCTCGCGCGGGACGGTGTCGTCGTCGCGAGACGCCGCCGACTCGACGAGACACCGCCGCTTCCGGGTGCGTCTCGCGCGAAGGGCGGCGTCTCGCGCGAGAAGCGGCGTCTCGCGCGCAGACCGCGTCACGCGCACCGCGCCCCGCCCACGCGACGGCGGACGGGAGGCCCGTGGCGGGCCGGCAGCGCGCCTCCCGTCCGGCAGCGGGGTCCGCCCGACCACCGCCTGTCCGCTCTCGTCACCGTCCGTGCGGACGGTTGACAGCGCCTTGGTATACCGCGGATACTCGTCCCATGACTGCAACCGTGTCCTCCCGAGTCCTCTCCGAGGCCCTGGGGAACGCCGGCACCATGATGCCGGCGTCGGCGGTCATGCGTTGTCGAATGTGTGCCTGATCGGTACCCGTTCCAGCCGGATCCCCCGCGACACCACCCCGGTCGCGCGCGTGTGATCCCCGGGTGACAGCACCTCGGCGACGCCCCCACACCGCGTCCCGTCGGAGCGCAGACCACCCGTACCTCCCGGGAGGCCCCGGTCCACCGCAGGACCGCTGGGCGACACGGCGATCAGCCGTACCCGGACCGACGCACTCGACACCGCACGGTGCACCGCACCGCAGCCCCGCCCGGAGAACCGCCATGTCGCTCACGATCCCCCAGCCCCGCACCGCCCTCCGTCCCGCCACCACGGTGCCGACCGACCTCGGCACGGTCACGCCGATCCGTCCGCGTCGCACGCCCGTCGCCCCGCCGGTACCGAGCGGGATCCCGACGAGCCCGGTCGTCGCACCGCAGCGGAACCGGGCGCTCCCCGAGGGCACCGAGGCGCGTGGCTTCGCGCTCTACGTCGGCATCGACGAGGCCGCGGCCGCTGCCGCCGGGACGAGCCTCGCGGCCGTGGTCGAGCAGCTCAAGGCCCTCACCGCCCAGCTCGTCCCGTCGTCGGAGACCTACGCCGCCGTCGCCGTCGCCGCCGAGGGGTCCGGGGGCCGCGACGTGGACGTGGTCCGTCTCGCGCTGCAGGACCGCTCCGCCGTGGCCGCCCGCAAGCAGGCCGAGAAGCCCGAGCCCGAGGAGACCGGTGTCGTCATCGACATCTCCCGGAAGCGCGTGACGCTCGACGGCGAAGCCGCTCCCCTGACCTACAAGGAGTTCGAGCTCCTGCAGTTCCTCGTGCTGCGCGAGGGCCAGACCGTCGACCGTGCCGCGATCATCGAGGGCCTGTGGTCCGACGACGAGGACGAGACCCCGAACGAGCGCACCATCGACGTGCACGTGCGTCGGCTGCGCTCGAAGCTCGGTGCGTTCGAGGAGATCGTGCGGACCGTGCGCGGCGTCGGCTACCGCTTCGACCGGCACGCCGACGTCGCGGTGCGCTACGCCTCGACGCCGTCGCCCGACCTCTTCTGATCTGCTCCGACGACGTTCGGCGAACTCGCAGCGAACGGAGCCCGGACACGCTGGCGCGCCGTTACCTCGCCGTTATACAGTCGGAGTCGCAGGCAGTGTTTGCTGTGGCACCGCCTGCGGAATGTGATTGCAGGACACTCTTGGTGCAAGGGAGAGGGCCGGTCGCTCAGAAGGCGACCGGCCCTCGTCACGTCCCGGCCCTCGTCACATCCCGGCCCTCGTCACATCCCGGCCCGGTCCGCTGTCCCCCGCGACCCGACCGGTGTCACACGCCCCTCGGTAGTGTGGACCGACCGTACGACCGGAGGGACGACGACCGTGGACGACGTACGCCGCAGCGACAAGGCGACCGCCGTCGCGGCCTGGGAAGCCCTGTTCCGGGCACAGGTGACCGTGATGCGCGCACTCAACACCGACTTCCCGGGCGGTGAGATCTCCTTCAACGAGTACGACGTCTGCTTCAACCTGTCGACGCAGCCCGGACGACGCTGCCGGATGCGCGACCTGACCGGTCACCTGCTCCTGACACAGCCGAGCGTGAGCCGCCTGGTCGACCGCCTCGCCTCGCGCGGCATCGTCGAGAAGCAACCCGACCCGTCGGATGCGCGCGGCGTGATCGTCGCCCTCACGGCACACGGCTTCGACGTCTACCGCTCGGTGGCGGTGCAGCACGCGCAGACCATCGCCGACCAGGTCGGAGCCGGACTCGACGACGACGAACTCCGCACCCTCACGGAGCTGTGCACGAAGCTGCGCACCGCAGCCGGCGGTACCGGTCCCCGTCCGTCCGAGGCGGTGTCCGCGTGAGCGGCGCGGTCGTCTGGCTGCGCGAGGATCTCCGGCTCGGCGACAACCCGGCGCTCCGTGCCGCGATCGACCACGGCGGCCCGGTCACCGTCGTGGTCGTGCTCGACGAGGAGTCCGCGGGCATCCGTCCCGTCGGCGCCGCGAGCCGCTGGTGGCTCCACCACTCCCTCGCCGCCCTCGACGCCGAACTGCGGTCCCGGCACTCGCGGCTCGTCCTGCGCCGTGGCAGTGCCGCGCGGGTGATCCCCGAGGTGGTCGCGCAGGCCGGGGCGGACGCCGTCTACTGGAACCGTCGGTACGGCAGGGTCGAGCGCGATCTCGATGCGGGGATCAAGAGCGCCCTGACGGACGACGGCACGGAGGCCCACAGCTTCGCGGCGAACCTGCTCTGGGAGCCGTGGACGGTGCTCACCGGTCAGGGCGAGCCGTTCAAGGTGTTCACCCCGTTCTGGCGAGCGGCACAGGCCATGCCCGAACCGCGGCACCCGCTGCCGAAGCCGCGCGACCTGCCCGCTCCTGCGGACGTGGACTCCGACGACCTCGACGACTGGGCCCTGCTGCCGACGGAGCCGGACTGGGCCGGCGGCCTCCGCGACGCGTGGGAGCCCGGCGAGGCGGGGGCGCACCGCAAGCTCGAGCAGTTCGTTCACGACGCGCTCGAGGACTACGACCAGCGTGACGAGCCCGCGATGGCGGCGACCAGCGACCTGTCGCCGCACCTGCGCTGGGGCGAGGTCAGCCCGTACCAGGTGTGGCACCGCCTGCACGGCGAGCTCGAGCCCGAGCAGCGCCGCCAGGCCCCGGCGTTCCTCCGCCAGCTCGCGTGGCGGGAGTTCAACTGGAACGAGTACTTCCACTGCGACGACATCGCGACCGTGAACGTCCGCCGCGAGTTCGACGCGTTCCCGTGGCGTGACGTCGACGACGACGAGCTCGACCGCTGGCGGTACGGGCGGACGGGCTTCGACCTCGTCGACGCCGGCATGCGGGAACTCTGGCACTCGGGGGCGATGCACAACCGCGTCCGGCTGGCCGCGGCGAGCTTCCTCGTGAAGAACCTGCTCGTCGACTGGCGCATCGGCGAGCAGTGGTTCTGGGACACCCTGGTCGACGCCGACCCGGCGAACAACGCGGGCAACTGGCAGTGGGTCGCGGGCTCGGGCTTCGACGCCGCGCCGTACTTCCGCGTGTTCAACCCCGACCGGCAGATGGAACGCTTCGACCCGCACAAGGAGTACGTGCGGCGCTGGGTCCCCGCGGACGAGGAACGCCCCGAGCCGATGGTGGACCTCAAGGCCTCCCGGCAACGTGCACTGGACGCCTACGACCAGATGCGTCGCGCATGACGGTCCCGCGCGACGTGCTCGCCGAGGTCGACGCCCTGTTCGCCGCGCGGGTCGCCGACCGGGTCGCGCCGAGCAGCGTCTGGGGCGTGTTCGACCGGGAGGGCCTGGTCGCGTCCGGAGGACACGGTGACCGAGGCGACGGGAGCGCGCCCGACGCCGACACCGTCTACCGGATCGCGTCGTGCACCAAGAGCGTGACCGCGGCGACGCTGCTCACCCTGGTCGCCGAGGGGTCCGTCGCCCTCGACGACCCGATCACCACCGCCGTACCCGCGTTCGCCGAGGTCGCCCTCCCGTCGCCGGACGCCCCGGTGCCGACGCTCCGGATGCTCCTGACGATGTCCGGCGGGCTGCCGACCGACGACCCGTGGGCGGACCGGCAGGAGTCGATCGACGACGACGCCCTCGATGCCGTCCTCCGGGCAGGGCTGCTGTTCGACTCCGTCCCGGGCACCCGGTTCGCGTACTCGAACACCGGTTACGCCCTGCTCGGGCGCGCGATCGCCCGAGCAGCCGGCACGCCCTACGCCCGGGCGGTGACGGACCGCGTGCTCCGGCCGCTCGGACTGACCGACACCGTGTTCAGCGCCGCCGAGGCGCGCGGTTTCGTCGTCGTCGGCCAGCGCGACGACGACGGGTCGTGGACCCCGCAGCCGATGACCGGGCCGGGCGCGTTCTCGCCCATCGGCGGACTCTTCTCGACCGTCCGCGACCTGGCGCGGTGGGCCCGGTACCTCGCGTCGGCGTCCACCGCAGCGCCGGAGGACGGGCCGGTCTCCCCCGCGGACCGTCGCGCGATGCAGCAGGCGATGCGGATCGTGCCGTCCTCGGTGGTGCCCGCGGCGAAGCGACCGACGGCGTACGGGTTCGGACTGTTCGTGGAGCAGGACGACCGCGCGGGTGAGATCGTGTCGCACTCCGGCGGCTACCCCGGCTTCTCCGCGCACGTCCGGTGGTCGGTGGAGCACGGCCTCGGCGTGGTCGCGTTCGAGAACGCCACGCAGGCGAAGGTCTCAGCGCCGGCCGAGCGGGCGCTCGACCTGCTGCTCGCCGCGGCGCTCGACGCCGATTCGGCGGCGCCGGCGGCCGCCACCACCACGAGCGGATCAGCAGCCGCGCCGGGCGTCCGTCAGACCACGGAGGCCACGCACACCGCGCGTCGGGCCGTCACCACGCTGCTGCAGGCCTGGGCCGACCCGGCCGTCGACGACGACAGCGCGGCAGACCTGGGCGCCGCCGTCTGCACGCCGAACGTCCCCCTCGACCGCCCGTGGACCGCTCGACGGCGCGCCCTGCTCGAGTCCGCGCACGCCGTCGGTGCAGACCTCGCCGCCGCACCGGTCGACGAGCAGTCCTCGGTGCCGTCGCACCTGCGCTGGTGGCTGCCCGGCAACGCCGGCCGTCTGCGGATCGAGATCCGGCTCGCCCCCCTCGCGGCGGGTCGGGTGCAGAGCCTGACGGTGACGCCGGAGCGTGCCGAGGACTGAACCACGCGGACCGGCCGGTGATCGGCTAACATTTCAGGTGATCGTGTGCGCACGGTCGCCGACCGATCACTCGACCTCGCGGGAGACGCCATGCCCAGGAGACCCGACCCGACCCTGAAGCCCGCGATCGTCGCGAAGGTCGCCCGGCACCTGCAGGACACCAAGCTCGAGGACGCCTCCGTCCGCAGCCTCGGCCGGGTGCTCGGCACGAGCGCGTACCCGATCGTGTACCACTTCGGTTCGCGGGAGTCCCTGATCGACGCCGTGGTCGACCACCTGTCCGTCGACCAGGACCGGGCGCTCGACCCCGCCGCCGAGCCGTGCGCGCTCACCGACCACCTGCTCGCCGTCTTCGGCGGGCTCGACACCCCGGAGCGGCGACTCGCAGCCCGTCTGACGTTCGAGCTCGGCTGCGTCGAGGGCCTCGACGGCCGTGACCGCCAGCAGCGACTCCACCGACGACGGGTCGACGAGCTCGCGGCCTGGTGCCGTGCGCACGGCCGGTGCGGCACGGACGCCGAGCGGACCGCCCGGGCGGTGGTCGCTGCGGCACGCGGTGCCCAGTGGAGCGCACTCGTCGACCCCGACCGCTCGGACGTGGACGGGGCGCTGCGGGCGATCGCCGAGGAGCTCGCGTCGTCCGTCCGCCTGGCGGCCGCCTGACCGCCGCACGGCACGACGCACGGACCGGCACCGTCGGATCGAGCGGCACCGTCGGACGGACCGGCACCGTCGGACGGACCGGCACCGACGGACCGACCGGCACCGTCGGACGGATCGGCACCGACAGACGGACGGGAGGCGCGGTGCCAGCCGGCACCGCGCCTCCCGTCCGTCAGCCGGTCAGCACGTGACCGGCAGCCGCGTCACAGGGTGACGAACGACTGCGACTTGGCGTTCGCGAAGCGAGCCGCGACGTTCTCCCAGTCGACGATGTTCCACACGGCCTTGACGTAGTCGGCCTTGACGTTGAGGTAGTCGAGGTAGAAGGCGTGCTCCCACATGTCGAGCATGAAGATCGGCACGACGCCCAGCGGCACGTTGGCCTGCTGGTCGAAGAGCTGGAAGGTCACGAGCTTCTGACCGACCTGGTCCCACGCGAGCACCGACCAGCCGGAGCCCTGGATGCCGTTGGCGACGGCGGCGAACTGCGCCTGGAACTGCTCGAACGAGCCGAAGAACTCGTCGATGGCGGCGGCGAGCTCGCCCTCCGGGACCTTCGTGTCGGGGCCGAGGTTGGTCCAGAAGATCGAGTGGTTGACGTGGCCGCCGAGGTGGAACGCGAGGTCCTTCTCGAGCTTGTTGATCGCACCGAAGTTGCCGGACTCGCGCGCCTCGCCGAGCTGCTGCAGCGCGGTGTTCGCACCGGTCACGTAGGCCTGGTGGTGCTTGTCGTGGTGCAGCTGCATGATCTTGCCGCTGATGTGCGGCTCGAGGGCGGCGTAGTCGTACGGCAGCTCGGGCAGGGTGTACTCGGCCATTCGAGGTCCTTTCGATCTGGGGTTGGTGGAGCGGGCTCCGCGGCTCAGGAGAGCCGGGAACGTTCGGAGAGGGAGTGGAACTCCCGGTTGTGGTAGACGAGCGGCTCACCGTGCGCCTGACCCACCACGATGTCGAGCACCTCGGCGACGACGACGGTGGACGAGCCGATCTCGGTCGTCGATCGCGGTCGGCACCGCAGCGCCGTCGCGGCGGCGGGCAGGTACCGGTCCCCGGTCGGCAACGTGCCCCACATCGGGTCGTCCGCTGCGGGGCTGCCGGTCGCGGCGAACCGCTTGGCGAGGCCCACGCTGAGCGAGTCCACGAGGTGCACGACGAAGACGTCTGCGCCGAGCACGACGCCGGCCGAGCCGGACTTGGTCGACAGCGAGAAGACGAGCACGGGTGGGTCGACCGCGACGCTCGCGACGCTGGAGGCGGTCAGGCCCGTGGGACCGTCCGGCCCCTCGGCGGTGATGACCGCGACACCGGCGGGGTGTCCGCGGAAGGCGGCCTTGTACGCGTCGGCGGTCGTGGCCGGGGCTTCGTCGGGCATGGCAGTCGTGGTGTTCCTCCGGGTGGGATCGGCCGCGGCTGCGCGGCCACCTCCCAACGTAGGACCTCGACCGGGTTTCCGGTCAACGATTCCCAACTTCGTCCGATCCCGGGCGCGCCGGACGACCCGGCTCAGTCGCGCTTGAGCATGACCACGGAGGCCGCCGCGGCAACGAGCATGAGCACCGCCGCCACGGCGCCGGTGATCGTCACACCGGAGTCGAACGCCGCACGAGCGCTCTCGAGCAGCGCCTGACCGGCCGAGCCTCCGAGGTCGGCGGCGGCCGACACGGCACCGCCGAGGGTCTCCTGCGCCGCTGTCCGGGCCGAGCCGGCGAGGGCGTCCGGCACCACCACGTGCGACCGGTACGCGGTCGCGAGGATCGTCCCGAGCACCGCCGTGCCGAGCACCGCGCCGATCTCGTACGCGGTCTCGGACACCGCCGACGCGGCACCGGCCTTGTCCGCGGGGGCCGTCGAGATGATGAGGTCGTTCGTGACGGTCTCGGACGCCCCGATGCCGATGCCGAGCAGCACGAAGGCGAACGCCAGCGCGACGATCGACGCGTGGTGTCCGAGGACCGACACCATCGCGTACGCGGCGGCCGAGAACGTCAGGGAGACGGCCACGACCCAGCGGGGGGCCACCCGCGCGACGATCGGCACGACGACGAGTCCGGCGACGATGGTGAGCACCGAACCGGGCACGAGCACCAGACCGGACGCGAAGGGGTCGAGCCCGGCGACGAGCTGCAGGTGCTGCGCGATGAAGAACAGGAAGCCGGTGAGCGAGAACATCGCGGCCATGTTCATGAGCACGCTGCCCGTGAACGCGGTGCTGCGGAACAACCGCAGGTCGAGCATGGGCGCGCGGGAGCGGAGCTGGCGGCGGACGAAGGCGATCCCGCAGAGCACGCCGACGGCGAGCAGCGCGATCGCGAACCCGCGCTCCTCGGGGTGCACGACCGACTTGATCGCCCAGGCGGTCGGGGCGAGGGCGCCGAGCGACAGGAGCATGCTCGGGACGTCGACGGGGCCGGGCTGCGGGTCGCGCGACTCCGGCACGGTGAACGGCACCGCGACGAGCATGACGACGAGGATCGGCACCGCGACGAGGAACACCGCACCCCAGTGGAAGTGCGCGAGCAGGACGCCGCCGACGAGCGGACCGAGTGCGTTGCCGGCCGCGAACATCGTCGACCAGACGGCGAGCGCCATCCGCCGTTCCCCGGCGTCGACGAAGACGTTGCGGATGATGGAGAGCGTCGCCGGCATGAGCATCGCACCGAAGACCCCCATGACGGCGCGGGCTGCGACGAGCATCCAGGCCTCGGTCGCGAAGGCCGCCGCGACGGACAGCAGTGCGAACCCGGTCGCGCCGATCACGAGGATCCGGCGTCGCCCGATGCGGTCGCCGATGCTGCCCATCACGACGAGCAGGCCGGCGAGCACGAGGGGGTAGGCGTCGACGATCCAGAGCTGGGTCGTCGCGCTCGGGTCGAGGGCGCGCGCGATGGTCGGCAGCGCGAAGCTCAGCACGGTGTTGTCGACGGAGATGAGCAGCACCGGCAGCATCAGGACGGCGAGCGCCGCGAACCGTCGGGCGCGGCTGCCGGTGACGGCGGTGGCGACGGGGCTGGTGAGCAGAGTGGACACGGTGACTCCCTGGGGAACGAGCCGGACCAGGTCGACGGCGGACACTTTCGGTGGGGCAGACGAGACGGGACGCGGAAGTGGTCACGCGCCCCGTCAGGACTCCATGAGTGTACCGTCTGGACGGTTGTGGTTGCAAGTGCAACCAACGGGCGGACGGGAGGCCCGTGGCCGGACCGCCACGAGCCTCCCGTCCGCCCTCCGCTCCCGTCGGCGACCGTGCGCGCTCAGGCGGACTCGCGCACCAGCAGCCGGTGGCGGACCGTGCGCTGCACCGCCGCGCCGGAGCGCGGCAGGTCACCGGCCAGCATGCCGATGGCGAGGTCGAGGGCCTCGCGCGCGACCGCGTCGAGGTCGACCGCGAGCGTCGTGAGGGTCGGCGCGACGAGCGTGCCGATCGCCAGGCCGTCGACCCCGACCACCCGCACGTCGCCCGGCACGTCCACCCCGGAACGGCGGCAGGCACCCAGGACCCCGAGCGCCATGAGGTCGTTGAAGGCCAGCACCGCGTCGACGCGACGGAAGCGCTCGAGCGCCCTGGTCGTCATCGCCGCGCCCAGCTCCGAGGTCGGGGCGTCGGCGATCGCGATCTCGGGCAGGTACCCACGGCGCCGGAGGGCGTCGAGCATGAGCCGGCCACGACCGCTCGGACGGCCGGTGTCCGACGCATCGACGATCACCGGGTGCCGGACCCCCGTGTGCACGAGGTGGTCGGCGAGGTCCTCGACCGCCGCGGCGGGGTCGATGCGGACGGCACCGCGGAGGACCTCGCCGGCAGGGTCGAGCTCCACCACGGGGACGGTGCCCAGACGCTCGATGAGCTCGGGCGCCCGGGCACCGAGGTAGCCGAGCACCACGTCCGTCTGGACCCCGAGCGCCTGGACCGCGCGGTCCGAGTCGCCCGCGAGCCCCGCGTCGGCCAGCATGACGTCCCACCCACGACCCGCCGCGAGCCGGAGCACCGCCGCCGCGAGCTCCGGCGAGTACGGGTTCCGCAGGTCGTCGACGACGAGACCGAGCTGCCGGTCGCCACCCGTGACGAGCCCACGGCCGAAGCGCGACGGGCGGTAGTCGAGCGCCGCCGCCGCCGCGAGCACGCGCTCCTTCGTCGCCGGGCTGATGCCGTACAGGCCGTTCACCGCGCGGGTGACCGTCTGGCGCGAGACCCCGGCCGCGGCCGCGACGTCGTGGATCGTGGCGCGCGCCGGGGTCCGGCCGACGGTGCGGCTCAGGCGCGCAGGTCCAGCCACGCGACCTGCTCCGCGCTGAGCTCGACCGACAGCCCCGTCATCGACGAGCGGGCCTCGGCGATCGTGCGCGGCCCGAACAGCGGGAACGTCGGGAACGGCTGGTGCAGTACGTACGCCAGGGCGATCGCCGTCGCCGGCACGCCGTACTGCTCGCCGAGCTCACGGGCGCGACGCAGCCGCTCGAAGTTGTCGTCCGAGTAGTAGCAGCGCACCAGTTCGGCGTCGCTCGTGTCGTCCGGGGCGGCGCGGCCGGTGAAGAACCCGCGGGCCTGCGACGACCACGGCAGCAGCGGCACCTGGCGCTCCTCGAGCCAGCGCTTCGACGCCGGGTCCGTGGCGTGCTCGCAGCCGTCCCACGGCACGTCGTACGCCTCGGCCAGGCCGAAGTGGTTGCTGAGGACCTCGAAGCCGTGCTTCCCGTTCGCCGCCGCGTAGGCGTTCGCCTCGTCGAAGCGCGCCGGCGTCCAGTTCGATCCGCCGAAGACGCGGATCCGGCCGGCGCGACGGTGCTCGTCGAGGACGTCGACGAACTCCCCCACCGGCACGTCCGGGTTGTCGCGGTGCATCATGTAGATGTCCGCGTGGTCGGTGCCCTGACGCTCCAGGCTCTCCAGCAGCTGCCGGGTCAACGACTCCGGGTCGCAGTACGGCGTGTGCGCACCCTTCGTGATGACCACGACGTCGTCGCGGATGCCGCGGTTCTGGATCCACTGGCCGAGTCGTCCCTCGAGCACCCCGCCGCCGTAGACGTAGCCGGTGTCGAAGACGTTGCCGCCCTGCTCGACGAACATGTCGAAGATCGCGCTCGCGTGGGCGAGGTCGGGCTGGTTGTCGACACCCATCACCAGGCGGGACATGCGCTTGCCGACGCCGGGGACCTCGCCGTAGCGCATCGGGGCGTCGTCGCGGACGCGCAGCGGACGGCCGCTCACCGTCGGGACGTCGGCGGTCTCGGCCTCGAACGGGTAGCGCAGGCCGATCGCGGCGCGCCAGCGGTCGAGCGTGCGGGCGGTGGCGAGGCTCTCGTCCAGGGTCATCTGCGCCGCCTCGACCGCGTTCGACGCCAGCGCCGCCGTGGTCGCGTCGGCCTCGAGCGCGTAGGGCTGCGCACCGGCGAAGGAGAGCGTGCGGGGCTCCTCGTCGACCGTGTGGACGGTGATCGTCGGGTCGGCGGAGAGCGTCCACGGGTCGGTCAGCACGATGCGACCGCGCGAGCCGTGCACCGTGACGGCGTTCTCGTCCTGCACGCGGACGCCGGTGCGGACGCTGGCGGTGGTGCCGTCGCGGTAGGTCAGGTGCGCGACCGTCCACTCGTCGACGCCGGTCGGCCCGAGGGTGCCGGTGGCGGTCAGCTCGACGGGCTCGGCGACAGCGACGCCCGTGGCGGCCTGCACGACCGCGGCGGCCATGGTCACCGGGTACCCGCCGACGTCGAGGATCCCGCCGCCGGCCGTGGCGACGTCGAACAGCCGACCGGTGCGCTCCTCGCTGCGGAACGCGAAGGACGCGTCGACGCGCACGACGTCACCCACGACGCCCTCGCGCACGAGGTCGAGCAGTGCGGCGGTCTGCGGGTGGAAGCGGTACATGTACGCCTCGACCAGCGGCAGTCCGGCCTGGCGGGCAGCGTCGGCCAGGGCCATCGCCGTGCCGTGGTTCGGGGCGAGGGGCTTCTCGCAGAGCACGGCCTTGCCGGCGTCGAGGGCGCGGAGCACCAGGTCGGCGTGGCCGGTGTGCACGGTCGAGACGTACACCGCGTCCACGGCGATGTCGGCGAGCACGGCGTCGTACTCCCCCGCTCGGACGTCGGTGAAGCCGTGGTCGGCCGCCTCGTCCGTGAACGCCTGCGCCCGGTCGGTCGAGGAGCTGCCGGCGGCCACGAGGGTACCGGTGCTCGCGGGCAGCTGGGAGAGGAAGCGGCGGGCGATGCCACCCGGACCGAGGACGGCCCAGCCCGCTCTGGTCGGGGCCGGGGTCGCCGAGCCGTCCGTCCCGGGGCCGTCGGCGGGCGTGCTGGAGGGGGTCGCGGTCTGCGCTGACATGCGGATCCTGTTCGTGTCGTGAACCTTCACGGTCACGGCGACGCTAGCCGCGCAGATGCTGCGGGACAACCCGTTCGTGAACGTTCACGGAACCCGGCGGTCGTCACGGTCCGGACGGTTCCCTAGACTCGTCCGCATGGCAAGTGCCCGAGACCGTGTCCTGGACAGCTTCGTCGCCATCGTGTGCGAGGAGGGCGAGCGTCCGGCGACCCTCGACGCCGTCGCCGCGCGGGCCGGTGTCTCGAAGGGCGGGCTGCTCTACCACTTCGGGTCGAAGGCAGCGCTGGTCGAGGGGCTGTGCGAGCGCCTGTCCGACCTGTCCGCCATCGACGTCGACCGCATGCGCGACGCCGAGGACGGCGCTGCGCGGTACTTCGTGCGCAACTGCCTCTTCGTGGGCAGCGAGCTCGACCTCGCCCTGCTCGCGGCCAGCCGGCTGCAGCAGGCCGGGTACGAGGAGGCCGGGCGCACCCTCGACGAGACCGAGAACGCGTGGCTGGAGACGCTGGTCGACGCGCTCGGGGACGTCCCCACGGCGCAGGCGGTCAAGTTGCTCGGCGACGGGCTCTACCACCAGGCGTCCCTCGGCGCCGCGATCGCGACCGACGTCCGCCCGAACCGCGGCACCGTCGACATGGACGCCCTGCTCGCGGTCGTCGACCGGCTCATCGCGACCCGGCCGGCAGCCTGACGTCGGCGTCTCCCGGACGTCCGTGAACCGGTCCGCTCCTTCCTGGGGATAGACTGGTCCCGATCCACCCGCTCGAACCGGAGGTACCACCGTGGGCCGCGTCATCGCCGCTTTCTTCTCGATCCTGCTGCTGCTGGTGTCGATGTACCTGTTCGGGTTCGCGTTCCAGGTGCAGTCGGGCCAGGCGTTCGTCTTCATGGGCGGCCTCGTCCTCATGAGCCTCTCGTTCTTCCTGCCGATCCACGTCTTCGGCAAGAAGTAACCACAGCCGTACCGCGACGGCCCCGCACCTCTCCGGAGGGTGCGGGGCCGTCGTCGTCCGTGCGGGCGCCGTGGCGGACGGACGGGCGGTCGGGACGGCGGACGGACGGGCGGTCGGACGGGCACGAGCACGTCGTGGTTGCAACTGATCCAGCACAACGGGAAGCACCTCGCGCCACGCAACTGCGTGGCGCGAGGTGCTTCCCGTTGCGCGGTGGGCGCGAGGAGGTGACCCTGACGCCCCGCAGGGCTCGTGCCCGCTCGGCCGCTCCTCGTCGCGGGTCAGGCCATCTGGCGCAGGCTCCGCAACGAGAGGGCCGTGGCGATCGCCGCGTGCGCGGCCTCGGCGCCCTTGTCCTCCTTCGACCCGGGCAGACCGGCGCGGTCGATGCCCTGCTGCTCGTCGTCCAGCGTCAGCACGCCGAAGCCGACGGGCTTGCCGGTCTGCAGCGCGACGCTCGTCAGACCGTCCGTCGCCGCACTCGACACGTACTCGAAGTGCGGGGTGCCCCCGCGGATGATCACCCCGAGGGCGACGACCGCGTCGAACCCGCTCTCGAGCGCCGCCTTCGCGACGACCGGCAGCTCGAAGCTCCCCGGCACCGGGACGACCTGTGCGGTGGCGCCGAGGCGCTGCACCTCCCGCTGGGCTCCGGCGAGGAGGCCCCCGGCGATCGTCTCGTGCCACTGCCCGGTCACGATCGCCACCCGGACGCCCGTCCCGTCGACGTGGTCGCGCTCCGCCGCTCCTGCTCCGCTCATGGTGTCGTTCCCTCCTGGGGTGCGGACTCCGCCGCCGCCCGGTCTGCCGCCTCGAGCCACTCGACGAGTGCGGCGATGGTGATGACGGGCACGCCCTCGCGCGCCCCGAGTTCGACGAGGCCCGGCAGACGCATCATCTCGCCGTCCTCGCCGACGATCTCGCAGATCGCCGCCGCGGGCCGGAGCCCGGCTGCGGTGACCAGTTCGATCGCGGCTTCGGTGTGCCCGGCGCGTTCACGGACGCCGCCGGGTCGGGCCCGCAGTGGGACGACGTGTCCCGGGCGGTGCAGGTCGTCCCGGACCGAGGTCGGGTCGGCGAGCACCCGCAGCGTCCGTGCCCGGTCGTGCGCGCTGATGCCGGTCGTCACACCGACCGCAGCGTCGACCGTCACCGTGTACGCGGTGCCGCGGACGTCCTCGTTGTGCGCGACCATCGGGGGCAGGTCGAGCGCATCGGCGATCTCGGCGCTGACCGGGGCGCAGATGAAGCCCGACGAGTGCGCGACCGTCCACGCGATCCACTCCGGCGAGGCCGTCTCGGCGGCGAGGATCACGTCGCCCTCGTTCTCACGGTGCTCGTCGTCGGCCACGATCACCGGACGCCCGGCGGCGATCGCCGCGACCGCGTCGGCGATGCTCGACAGGTGCGGCCCGGCCGCCTGCTCGGCGCGCGGGGCGTCGACGGCGCTCACCGTGCCTCCGGGACGGGAGCCGTGGCGGCGTCGAGCCGGAGCATGCGGCGGACGTGTCGCGCGAGGACGTCGGTCTCGATGTTGACCCGGTCACCGGGCACGCGGGTACCGAGCGTCGTGGCTTCGAGTGTCTCCGGGATGAGGCTGACCTCGAACCAGGCATCGGTCGGCGGGACGTCCTCGGCGGAGACGGCGCTGACCGTGAGCGAGACGCCGTCGATCGCGACCGACCCCTTGTCGACGACGAGCGGGCTGAGGTCGGGGGCGAGCGAGAAGCGGACGCGCCGCCAGCCGTCACCGTCGGCGGTCTCGAGCACCGTGGCGGTGCCGTCGACGTGCCCCTGCACGATGTGGCCGCCCAGTCGGTCGCCGACCGAGGCCGCTCGCTCCAGGTTGAGTCGATCACCCACGTCGAGCGCGCCGTGCGCGCTCATGTCGAGCGTCTGCTTCATGACGAAGGCGGTGAAGGTCTCGTCCGTCTGCTCGACCACGGTCAGGCAGACGCCGCTCGTGGCGATGGAGTCGCCGTGCCGCGCGTCGGCGACGACCTTCGGGCCGCGGACGGTGAGCGCGACGGAGTCGCCGTGCTGCTCGACGGCGGTGACGGTGCCGAGTTCCTCGATGATGCCGGTGAACACTGGTGTCCTCTCAACGGGACTCCGGGGGTGCTCGACGATCGTCGGCATGGACGGACGGGTCGTGGCACCCCGGGTACGAGGGCACGTCCTGTCCGCCTGCGCTTCCTCCCGTCCGGACTCTCACCGTCGGTCCCGGAGTTCCGCCGGGTCAACATCGGCGGGGTTCGCACCCTGCGTCAGCTCGTGGACTGTCACCACCGGTTCGGAATTGCACCGACCCCGGAGCGCTTGCGTGACTGAAATGATACCCCACACACCGGGCGCCCGTCCGGGGCCGTTGCCCCGTGTGACGTGGAGACGCCTGCCGGGCACGGGACGGACGGGAGGCGCGGGGCGGCGCCGCCACGGGCCTCCCGTCCGTCGCGTGGTGCGTGCGGGACGCCGACGTCGGTCCGGCACGGCCGGACCGGTCTCAGCTCCGCCCGCGGACCAGCGCCACCGCCTGCCGCAGGGACAGGTCCGGCAGGTAGGCCCGCACGACGGCGACACCGATCGCCGGGAGTGCCACCGGGTCCGGGTAGGCGAGCACCAGCGGGTGCAGCTCCGGCCCGAACTTCGCCTTGAAGCGCAGCAGCGAGCGGAACCCGTAGACCGGTTCGAGCACGCCGCCCACCAGGTCGAGCAGGTCCTGCACGCCCTCGCCCGCGGGGGCACCCTCCGCGGACTGCGCGAGCGGTGCGGCGGACAGGCTGAGCCGCTCGACGTCGTCCTCGCGCATCCGCTGCGCCGCACTCGCGACGAGGAACTCCATCACCCCGTTCGGGGCCGCACCCGTGCGCCGCATCACGTCGAGCGTCCACCCCACGACCCTGCCGGCCCGGTGGCTCGGCAGCCAGCTCGTGACGGCGAGGACGGTGCCCTCGGGGTCGAGCGCGACGAGCGTGCGCACCGCCGGGTCCCGCATCTCGTCGACGCCACCGAGCGTGAAGCCCATCTCGGGCAGCTCGCGCTCCGAGACCCACTCCTCGGAGATCGCCTCGATCTGCCGGACCGTCGCCGGGGGCAGGTCCTGCCACGAGGACCACAGGGCGGTGATGCCCTCGCGGTCCGCCTTGTTCACGGCGGTGCGGACGTCCTGCTTCTTCTTGCCGCTCGTGGTCCACGTGCGGGGGTCGAGGTCGGCGTCCTCCGCGACCGGCAGCGTCTCCCACCCCTGCGCGGTGAGGGTCCCGGCGGCCTCGGTTCCGATGCCGTAGAAGACGGCGGTCCAGCCGTTGTCGTCACACCACCGCGCGAACGCGACCATCGCTGCGTCGCGGGCGTCCGGCCACCCGAAGGGACCGCCGACCGTCACTGCGACCCGCCCGTTGCGGCGGAACGCGACACCGGCGCGGCCGTCCTCGCTGAACCAGTACGCGTTGCCCTGCCAGGTGGTCATCCACCCGAAGGTGTCGCCGCCGGCGGCCTCGAGCAGCGTGCGGGCGCGGAGTCGGCTCTCGCGGAGTCCGTCGACGTCGGCGTCCGGCTCGACAGCGCCCGTGGGACGGACGGCGGCACCGGCCACGACCAGCCAGAGCACCGGGCCAGCGGCGCCGAGCACGAAGCGGAGCGCCGGGTCGAGGGACGCCAGCCGGTCCCAGAACACCACGGGCGACAGCGGGCCGAGCGCCGCGACGACGAGCCGCAGCGGGTCCGCGACCGTCTCGCGCGTGGACGCCGCGGTGACGAGCACGACGGTCGTCACCACGCCGAGTGCGACGAGGACGACCACGGCGAAGGTCACGACGCGTCGCCGTGCGGGCAGCACCGTGAACGAACGGCGGAGCAGCACGAGCACGAGCGCGGTGGCGAGCGGCACGACGACGGAGGCGGTCACCGAGACGGTGACCACGAAGCGGTTCTCGGCCCCGTGCAGCTCCGCCGCCCCGGCGGGCAGGAGCCCGTAGGTCACGGCGGCAGCGACGGCGAGCACGACGTCGACGACCACGGCGAGCCAGACCGCGAAGCGACTCCCCCGGAACAGCCCGAGGCCGGCGACGAGGAGCACGAGGAGTGGTGCGACCGCGAGCACGAGCGTCCACGGGTCGGTGGCCCGGTACGCCAGCAGCCCCCGCAGGCACTCGCCCGACGCGCTGTCCGCGTGGCAGCCGTGGACGGGGGTGACCGGCCCGGTGCCGACGACGGCCGCGAGCGGGGCCAGGAGCCCGACGCGGGCACGGGAGAGGAGCGCGATGACCGGACCCACGGCCGACACGAGGACCACGGTGCCGAGCAGGACCCGGGTCTCGCGGTGCGAGCTCCTGGTCCAGCCGATCCGGGCGGGGCCTCGGCGGAGCAGGTCGCCGAGCAGCCACCCGGCCGCCGCCGCGAGCGATGCGTAGAGGTCCGAGGCGTGTCCGGCGTACAGCAGCAGCGCGGCGACGACGGCGACGACGTTGACCCGGATCCGTCGGCGCCACAGCGGACCGGCGAACGCGCTCGCGGTGACGATCGTCCCGACGATGGCCGTCCACGGGTCGAAGCTCGTCGCGCGTCCGAGCAGCAGCGCGCCGGCCGCGCGGCCGTCCTGGTCGACGAGGGCCGTGAGGGCGCCGAGCCCCGTGCCGACGACGGTGGTCAGGACGAACGCGAGGGCCGTCCGCCTGCTGCCCATCAGTCGCTCCGACGCCCCGACGAGCGCCACCACACCAACGAGGGTGAGGGCGAGCGCCAGCGCCCCGGTGGTGACGGCGAAGACCCGGAAGGGTCCGAAGTGCACGGTGTCCAGGGAGCCGGTGTGCCCGACGACGCGGACGACGAGGCCCGCGATCGAGGTGAGGAGCACGAGGACGACGACGACCGCCGTGACCGGGTGCCGCCGGGTCGACCTGACGATCCGCGACCCGAGGGCGGCCGCTCCTGACGTGGTCCTGCTCACAGCGCACCGTCCTCCTGCGGGAGACCGAGGTGTGCCAGGACGACCGGCAGTCCGTGGGCCAGCACGTACCGCACGGTGTTCCAGTCGTGCGCCGAACCCGGCGACACGATGACCTGCGTCTGCATGCCCGCACGGACCGCTGCGGCGTGCAGGGTCTCGGTCGACGCCCGGTAGGGGGCGTCGTCCTGACCGTAGCCGAAGACGGTGAGGTGGTCGTGGTACGGCCCGTGCGCCGCCATGATCGCGACGGGCGCCGCGGCACGGTAGGCGGCAGCCGAACCACCGAACGCCAGCGCGGTGCTCCGCTGCGCGTCGCCGGTCACCGGGGCGAGCTCGCTCGAGATCGCCAGGGCCGCACCGAAGACGTCGGGGTGCTCGGTGGAGAACTGCATCGTGCACGTCGCGCCCTGCGAGAACCCGAGGATGCCCCAGGCTCCTGCTCCGCTGGCGACCGGCAGGTGCCGCTCGATCCAGTGCACCGTGTCGGTCATCACGTAGGTGGCGCTCCTGCCGAGGCGCCGGGAGTCCACGCACATCGGGTTCCGGTTCGGCGCCGCGAGCTGGTCCGGCGACACGACGATCGGGGCGAGGCCGTGGTGTGCGGCGGCGTAGCGGTCGAGGAAGCTGCCGAGGTCGCCGGTCTGGAACATGTCGGCCGGTTGCCCGGGCTGCCCGGAGAGCGCGACGAGGACGGGCAGCCGCGGCGGGTGGGCCACCTGTGCGGCCGGCGGGAGCCAGACCACCGCCTTGCGCGCCCGGAAGTGCGACACCGTCCCCGGGATCGTCACGCTGATGGTCTCGCCCTTCGACGGCATGCCCGCCGGCGCGTGCCAGTCCGCCGCGTCGACCTCGAGGTGCGACCCCGGGTCCGACAGCGGCGGCAGGTCCCGGCTCCGGTAGGGGTTGGTCGCGACGGCCTGCTCGATGTTCTTGTAGAACCCGAAGTCCACGTTGACGCCGAGGCCCGCCGACAGCAGGAGCGCACCGGCAGCGGCGACGGCGAGGACCCGTGCGAGCCACCCGCCCTGCACCGCCACGACGAGCAGGAGCGCCACGCCCGCGAACGCGAACGCCACCCACATCCGGGTGACCGGGGTGAACTGCACGCCGAAGTCGTCCTGCACGTCGCCGGTCCACCACACGGCGACGAGGCCGATCGCCGCTCCGACCGCCGCTCCCCCGACCCGGACCGCGGCACGACGCAGCCGGTGCCGCTCGTGCACCGGACCGACCAGGACCCACCCGGCGAGGAGGGCTGCGAGGACGTACACCGGGACGAGCAGGCGGCTGCCGGTGATCGGGACGCGGAGGAGTTCGTGGAGCACGGGTTCATCGTGGCCCCGCACCGCTGCCGCACAGCCTCGGAAGCGCTTCCACTGCGCACAGGTTGGGCACTGATCGCTCCCAGGGATGCTCCAGGCGCTCCACAGCGGCATCCGGTTCGCGGAAACGGGTCGGAGGGGCGCCGCGGACGACGCCCCTCCGACTCCCTGGTGTCAGGCGGTGCGCCTGCGGAGCACGAGCACGCCGGCTCCGAGGAGCAGGAGCAGGAACGCGATGCCCGCCGGGACCGTCTGCGAGCCGGCTCCGGTGTACGCGAGCTCCGGCTGCGCCGCCGGCGCAGCAGCGGCGGTCGTCCCCGTCGAGGACGCCACGGTCGACCGGGAGGCGCTGGTCGCCGTGACCGCGCCGGCCGCGGTGACCTCCGTGCTCGCGACCGGGACGGTGGTCGCCTCCGGCACCGAGGTGCCGGGGGTCGTCCCGCCCGTCGTGTCACCGGGCGTCACGCCCGGGTCCGTACCGGGGTCGGTCCCCGGGTCCGTACCGGGGTCGGTTCCCGGGTCCGTACCGGGGTCGGTGCCCGGGTCCGTACCGGGGTCAGCGCCCGGGTCCGTACCGGGGTCGGTCCCCGGGTCCGTACCGGGGTCGGTGCCCGGGTCCGTACCCGGGTCGGTGCCCGGGGTCGTGGTGCTGGTGCCGTCACCGACGATGCCGATGCCGTTCCCGCCGACGGTGATCGGCACGCTGATCACGGGGATCACCTGCGTCCCGCCGAGCAGACCGCCGTCACCGGAGGTCGTGCCACCCGCGACCGGGGTCGAACCCGAACCCGAGCCGGTGCCGGTCGTGCCGGTGCCGGTGCTGGTGCCGTCACCGACGACGCCGATGCCGTTCCCACCGACGGTCACCGGGATCGCGACCACCGGGGCGACCTGCGTCCCGGAGCCCACGCCGTCGTCACCCGACGTCGTGCCACCCACGACCGGGGTCGAACCCGAACCCCCGCCGGTGCCGGTCGTGCCGGTGCCGGTGCTGGTGCCGTCTCCGACGACGCCGATGCCGTTCCCGCCGATCGTGATCGGCAGGTCGACGATCGGTGACACCTGCGTGCCACTGAGCACAGCGTCGTCACCGGACGTCGTGCCACCCGCGGTCGGGGTCGAACCCGAACCCGAACCCGAACCCGGGGCAGCGGTCGGCGCCGTCCCCGTCGCGGAGCCGTCACCGAGCACCCCGATGCCGTTGCCGCCGACGGTCACGGGGACGGACACGACCGGGGCGACCTGCGTCCCGGACGCGATGCCGTCCGAACCGGACGTCACCGGCTCGGCTGCCGGTTCCGGGACCGCCGGGCTGCTCGTCGCCGCGGCCGGAGCGGACGCCGGAGCGGCTTCCGCGTCATCCGCGACACCGACGGCGTTGCCGGTGACCGACACCGGAGCGGTGACGTCACCGACGACCTGCGTCCCCGACGCGACAGCGTCCGAGCCGGTCGTCGTCGGAGCAGGAGCAGGAGCCGGGGCGGGCGCCGGAGCCGAAGCGGGCGCCGGAGCGGTCGCCACGGCGTCGCCCGCCACGGCGACCGCGTTGCCGGTCGCCTGCACCGGTGCCGTCACGACGGGCGCGACCTGGGTACCGGACGCGATGCCGTCGTCACCCGAGGTGGCCGGGGCAGGGGCAGGAGCCGGGGCCGGAGCAGCCGGAGCGGGAGCCGGAGCAGCCGGAGCCGAGCCGGTCGTGGACACGGCGTCGCCGAGCAGCCCGAGGGCGTTCCCGGAGACGGACACCGGGGCACTGATCGACGGTGCCACCTGGGTGCCGGACAGCAGGCCGTCGTCACCGGAGGTCGTGGCGGCGTTCGCCACCGCGGTCCCCCCGAGCGTCAGGCCGCCGACGAAGAGGGTGAACCAGAGCCCTCTCGAGACGTACTTGTTCATGGTCGTTCGTTCCTCACTGATCGAGATCTGTCCTCCGACCGCGATCGCGGTCGGGTGGTGCGTGCCTGCCGTGCTGGACAGGCGCACCGATCTCAGTCAGGAGCGACGTCGTGGTCGCCGACGACGGACGCGGGGACCACGTCGTCGGCGAGGCTGCCGCGTGACCCCACGGCGAGGGAGAACCGGACACCGGAGGTGCCGTCGAGCCCGACGGGCGCGGCGCCCGCGGAGCCGGAGGTGGCACCGCCCGCGGCACCGGAGACGCCCGGGCCGGACGGGAGGCCGTCGTGGCCGTCGCCGTCCGCCGGGACGAGCAGCGCCGCCCCGCCGACGGTCGCCGCGGCCGGCACCGGAGCGGCCGGGGCGGCAGCACCGACGACGGTGGCGACCGCCACGTGCTCGGTGGCCGGAGCGCCGTCGCGTGCGACGTCACCCGGTGGTGCCGGGACACCGGCCACCGTCGGTGGGCCGCTGGCGCCGTCCACGGCGACGGCGGAGGCTGGGGTGGGCGCGTCGTGCCGGACGCGCACCGGCTGCTCGTCCGTGCCGCCCACCGGGGTCGGCGCGGTCCCGGGGACGGGCGCCGTGCCTCCCGGCAGGAGGGGCGGCAGCGGGGCCGGCGTGACGGGGAGCGGCAGGACCGGCGTCACCGGGAGCGGCAGGACCGGGAGCGCGTCCTCGACGGGCGGGAGGACCTGCTCGACCGTGC
This sequence comes from Curtobacterium sp. MR_MD2014, assembly GCF_000772085.1. Lineage (NCBI taxonomy): Bacteria > Bacillati > Actinomycetota > Actinomycetes > Micrococcales > Microbacteriaceae > Curtobacterium > Curtobacterium sp. MR_MD2014. The sequence goes on from NZ_CP009755.1 coordinate 2,460,805, forward strand.
CGGGCAGCGATCCGACGGTCGTCCCGACAGCGTCGACCACGTCGTCGACCGCTCCGGTGACCGGCGCGGTGACGGTGCCGACGGTGTCGTCACCGAGCAGGTCGCGGGTCACCGGGAGGGCGCCGACCACGCTGTCGACCGTGTCGACGACGCCCGTGACGGGCCGTGCTCCCGTGACCGTCTGCACCGTCTCGGTGACGGGGCGGAGGGCGCCGGTGAGGGTGTCGGTGAGCGGCCGGGAGGCACTGCTCGCCACGTCCTCACCACCGGCGGTCGTCGGCGTGGCCGGGATCGCGGCGGTGCCGGTCGGCGGAGTCGGCGACGCCTGCGGCGTGGACGGGGCCTGCTGGGCCGCCGGCGTCTGCTGTGCGGTCGTCGTCTGCTGGGCCGCCGGCGTCTGCGGGCTGGTCGCTGGGACGGCCGGTACGGCGTGCTGCACGACCGGCGGTGCCGGCGGTGCGGGACGCGCCGGGGCGGGAGCCGCGGCGGCAGGAGCCGGAGCGGCAGCGACGGGAGCCGGAGCAGCGGGGGCGGGAGCCGGAGCCGCTGGCACCGGGGCAGCGGCGGGCGGTGCGACGGCCTGCCGCACGGGGGCGACCGCACTGTCGACGGCCTGCGTCGCTCCCTGCACGGTGTCGCCGACGTCCTGGACCAGCCCGCTGACCAGCCCGCGCTGCTGCGGATCCCCCTCGGCTGCTGCGGCCGGACGGGCACCGAGGAGCAGCGAGAGCAGCACGAGCGCAGCGGCGACCCCGACGCCCACGAGGGCGGTCCGGAGCAGCGCGCGCCAGGGGTCGCGCAACGGCTGGTCCATGCGCTCACCTCCTGATCTCGGCTGCGCACGTAGAGTGGTTGACCGGCACTGTACGCCGATCGATCCCGGACCGGAACCGGTCACGGAAGAAATTCTCAGGAAAGGCCGCACGTGGTCTCGATCTTCTCCGCCCCGACGCGCAACCTCGACATCGTGACGCTGCACGAGATCCTGCGGCTCCGACAGGACGTGTTCGTCGTCGAGCAGGAGTGCGCCTACCCGGACATCGACGGCCGTGACCTCGAGCCGGGCACGGTGCAGTTCTGGGCAGGGCAGGGCTCGGTGGACGCCACGCTCCGGCTGCTCCGCGAGGACGACGGCACCGAGCGCATCGGCCGCGTCGCCACCGCCCGGCACGCGCGGTCGCAGGGGCTCGGGGCGCAGCTCATGGAGGCGGCGATCGCCGAGTCCCGCTCGTCGTCGATCGCGATCAACGCGCAGGCGCACCTCGAGCAGTGGTACGGCCGGTTCGGCTTCGTGCGGTCCGGCAACGACTTCCTCGAGGACGCCATCCCGCACGTCCCGATGACGCGCACCCGCTGAGCGCACTGTCGTCCGCGTCCCGGGTCGGTGCGACGTCGGCCCGGGTCAGGCTCGCCGGCGCCGCAGCTCGTCGCCCGGGTCAGGCGCGCCAGCGGCGGAGCTCGTCGAACGACCGCCCCTGGTGCGCGCGGTCCGCGACGAGCCGCTCGAACACGATGTTCGTCTGCGTCGTCGCGACGGCGGGGTCCCCGCTCAGCTCGTCGGCGACGAAGTCCCGCAGCTGCTCCGTCGACGTGCAGGCGATGTGCACGAGGAAGTCCTTGTCGCCGGCGAGGAACGCCACGTCCTGCACGACGGGCACCCGGAGCAGGCGCTTCGCGAAGTCGCGCAGTTCGTGCCGGGCCGCGGCGTGCACCCGGACGGACACCATCGCCTCGATCGCGAACCCGAGCTTCGCGACGTCGACGTCGGCCCGGTAGCCGCGGATCACCCCGGCGTCCTCGAGCGCGCGCACCCGCGTCAGGCACGTGGACGGCGCGACCCCGACCGCGGCGGCCAGCCGGTTGTTCGGCATCCGGGCGTCGCCGGCGAGGGTCCAGAGGATGCGCTCGTCGACCTCGTCGAGGCGCGGTGCGGGATCGGGGCGACGGACGGTTCGGTCGGACACGCCCCGACGTTACCGCTGGTCGACCCCAGCGCTACATCGCCAGCGTCATCCCGACCACGGCGACCGTCATCGCGAAGACCTCACCGCTGCGGACGGCTCGACGGTCCTCGCGCGCCCACTCGTACCGGAGCAGCCACCCGCTGAACGCGCAGTAGCCGATCACACCGGCTCCGAGGACCGCGGAGAGCGCGATCCCGTGTCCGGCGTGCCCGTCGGACAGCCCGGTCGCGTGCCCCATCAGGAGCATGCCGGCCATCACGACCGACGACAGTGCCCGGTGCACGTCCATCGGCTCCGCCCGACGCCCGTCCGGCCGACGGCGCCGCAGCACGGGCAGCGGCGCGAGGAGCAGCAGCGTCGCCGCGGCCAGCAGCGTCCACGAGGCGCCCGCCTGCACGACGGGGAGCACCATCGCCACGAGCATCACCGCGGCGGGGACGATCACACCCGGTCGGGGCCGGTAGCGGTCCCCCACGATGCAGCAGACCGATGCGAACTGCGGCACGACGAGCATCGCGTCGGCGACGGTCTCGTGCACGGCGGTCACGGCGAGCGGCGTCCGGGTCGGTCCGGTCGGTCAGTCCTGGGCGCGCGCAGCGGCCTTGTCGGCACGCTCCTGCTTCACGCGGGCGTTCTCGGCGTGCACCTCGGCCTGCGTCGCACGCTCACGCACGAGCCACTCGGGCATCTCCTGCAGGAGGGCCTTGACCTCGGCGGTGGTCAGGGGCTCCTCGACCCCGGCACGCACCAGGCCGGAGATCGACACGCCGAGCTTCTGCGCGACGACCGGACGCGGGTGCGGCCCTTCGCGACGGAGTTCCTCGAGCCACGCCGGCGGCTGCGTGCGGAGCTCGTCGAAGGCGGTCCGGGTGACCGGCTCCGCGCGGAACGACTCCGGGGCTGCCGCCAGCAGGATGCCGAGCTTCTTCGCAGCCGTCTCGGGCTTCATCGTCTGTTCCTGCGCCATGCGTACCAGGGTACGGCCCCTACACTCGGTTGCATGACCGCGGCCCTCACCATCGCCTTCGTCCCGGGGGTCTCCCCCGCGAAGTGGGTCCGGGTCTGGCGGGAACGCTTCCCGGACGCCGAGCTCGGCCTGCTGCCGGTCGGACCGACCGAGGTCGACGACGCGCTCACCGGCGAGGCCGACATGGCCTTCGCCCGGATGCCCGTCGGCGCCCACCTCAACGCCATCCCGCTCTGGACCGAGACGGCCGTCGTCGCGATGCCGAAGGACGCGTCCCTCGCCTCCTCCGACGTGGTGACCGAGGCCGACCTGGCCGACGTGCACGTCGTCGACGCCGGGCCCGTGCCGGAGGACGTGTCCGCCGCCCTCGACCTGGTCGAGGCGAACGTCGGGGTCGTCGTGCTCCCCCAGTCCCTCTTCCGCGCGGCCAGCCGCAAGGACCTGGTGGCGAAGCCCCTCGACGGCGCAGCGGGCACCCGGATCGCCCTCGTCTGGCGCGACGCGGACGCCTCCGACACCACCGAGGAGTTCATCGGTGTCGTGCGCGGTCGCACCGCCAACAGCTCGCGGAACGCCGCCGACCGACCGGGAGGCACGACGAACGCCGACGACGCCGGCTCGCGCGGAACGCGGGACGGCTCCGGAGCCGGTCGCGGCAGCACCGCCCGCGCCGGTGGCGGCAAGGCCACCGCGAAGCAGGCCGCCGGCGGCAAGGCGGGCGGCAAGGGCGCGCGCAAGCCGCGCGGGACCGGACGACCGGGCACCCAGCGGCTCGGGAACGGCAAGCCGAAACGCGGGTCCAAGGGCAACCGGTGACGGACACGCGGCTCGTCCCGATGCCGGCCACGCGCCTCCCGGCCTGGCTGGACCGCACGATGGCGGAGTACGTCGGATCGCGCATGCGGGCCGGTGAGACCCGCGAGCAGGCCGAGGCGAACAAGCAGCGGTCGCTCGACCAGTGGTTCCCGGACGGGGCACCCCTGCCCGACCACTTCGTCTGGGACCTGGTCGACGACGCCGACGCCGTCGTGGGGTACCTCTGGATCGGACCGTTCTCGTCGGGCAGCACCGAGTGGTGGGTGTTCGACGTCGAGGTCGACGAGCCGTTCCGTCGCCGCGGTCACGCCCGACGGGCGCTCGAGGCCGGGCAGCGGGTCGCCCGTGAGCACGGCGCCACGAGCATCGGGCTCAACGTGTTCGGGTACAACACGGGCGCGCAGGACCTGTACGCCGCGCTCGGCTACCGCGTCACCGCGACGCAGATGCAGCTCCCGCTCGACTGATCGCGGCCTGTCAGGCCCAGACGCCGGACGTGCCGCGTCGGTGACTGCCGACCAGGTGGGTGTCGACGATGCCGAGTGCCTCCATCAGGGCGTGCATCGTCGTGGGCCCGACGAACGCGAACCCGCGCTTCCGCAGGGCCGTCGACAGCGCCACGGACGCCTCGCTCGTCGTCGGGACCTCGGCGATCGTCCGCGGCGCCGGTGTCGCGTCCGGCCGGAAGGACCACACGAGGTCGGCGAGCCCACCGTCGGCGCGCAGGGCGATCGTCGCGTTCGCGTTCGTGATCGTCGCGCGGATCTTCGCCCGGTTCCGGACGATGCCGGCGTCCGCCATCAGGCGCTCGACGTCGTCGTCCCCGAAGACCGCGACCACGTCCGGGTCGAAGTCCGCGAAGGCCGCGCGGAACGCGGGGCGCTTGGCCAGGATCGTGCGCCAGGACAGCCCGGACTGGAACGCCTCGAGCGACAACCGCTCGAACACCCCGCGCTCGTCGCGGACCGGCATGCCCCACTCGGTGTCGTAGTACTCGCGGAGCATCGGGTCGGTCGCGGCCCAGACCGGGCGCGCGAGGCCGTCCTCTCCGGTCACCAGGCCGTCGGGGATCATCGTCGGGTCGTCGCTCACGCGTCCATCCTGGCCGACCGCACCGACGACCCCGGGGTCACCGATCGGTGCCGTCGCCCGTCATCGCGGCCTGGTCCATCCAGACGTACTCCCACCGGTGGCCGTCCGGGTCGGTGAAGCTGCGCTGGTACATGAAGCCGAGGTCGGTCTCCGGGCGGTCCTCGTTCCCGCCGCTCATGACGGCGGCGTCGACGATGCGGTGCACCTCGTCCTTCGAAGCTGCGCTCAGCGAGTTGATCACCTCGACCGTCCCGGGGGCGGCGATCGTCCCGTCGGTGAACTCCTGGAACTTCGCATGCGTGAGGAGCATCACGTACACGGTGCTGCTCACGACGATGCACGCGGCGGTCTCGTCGGTGAACTCCGGGTTCACCGTGTAGCCGAGCGCCTCGTAGAAGCCGACTGCCCGGTCCAGGTCGGTGACCGGCAGGTTGATGAACACCATCTGCTCCACGGTGGTTCCCTTCGTCGAGCACCAACCTGGCCCAGCCGCCCGTCGAGCGCAACCGTCCCGTCCCGGGGCCGACCGCGTCCCGGCCGCCCGTTCCTTCCCAGAACGCCCGAGATGGAATGTGAGAACGGGCGTACCTGGTCGGATGATCCGACCCGGTACGCCCGTTCTCACCAGGTACGCCCGTTCTCGCCGAGCGGGCGCAGCGGCGCAGCGGGGTCAGACCCGCTCGCGCCCCTCGCCTGCGGCGCGCTGGTCGGCCTCGGCCTCGGCCTGCCCGACGATGTCCTCGGCAGGCACCGGGTTCAGCCGGTCCCACAGGAAGAAGAGCAGCCCGCCGACGAGCAGCGACAGCCCGACCCACAGGTTGATGTGGATGCCGCCGGTCTTCTCGGGGTCGGTGTCCCAGTGGACGATGCCGACGATGGTGGTGATCACGCCGTAGAGCACGAACAGGCCGCCGAGGATGCGGCGCAGGTCGAGTCGGCGGGTGGAGCGGACGAGCGCCGCCTGCTCCTCGGTGAGCTTCGTGGTGTCCTCACGCATGGGAGTACTCCTTCGGGTCCGGGCCTAGAGGAACGGCAGGTAGAGGGCGACGCACAGCACGAGCGCGACGGTGCCGAGCAGCGCGGGCGAGCGGTACCAGGCGGTGTCCGTCGCGACGGCTCCGGCGGTCATGTCGATCTTGCCGACGCCGTACACCAGGCCGCCGAGCTCCGACACGTCCTTCGGCTTCGTGGCGAGCGAGACGAGCACGCCGACGACGAGCACCGTGACGAACGAGATGATCGCGCCGTACATCGTCTCGGCGGTCGCCGTCGAGAACAGCGACGGGTTCACGAGGTACGCGATCCAGGTGATCGTCGGCGTCACGATGCCGAGCACGTAGCCCCAGAGCGCGCCCTGGGTGGTCATCCGCTTCCACAGGAGTCCGAGGATGAAGACGCCGAAGAGCGGTGCGTTGAAGAACGAGAACAGCGTCTGCATGTAGGTCATGATGTTGCCGGCCTGCGCGGCGAGGAACGCCGTGCCGATGCCGACGACCACGCCGACGACCGTGACCCAGCGACCGGTCTTCAGGTAGTGCAGGTCGGGCATGTTCGGCTTGATGTACCGCTGCCAGATGTCGTACGTGAAGACGGTGTTGAACGAGGAGACGTTCGCCGCCATGCCCGCCATGAACGAGGCGAGCAGACCCGTCACCGCGATGCCGAGCACGCCGGTCGGCAGGTACATCTGGATGAGCTTCGGGATCGCGTCGTTGTAGGTCAGCTCCCCCGAGGCGAACTGGTTGCCCACGACGGCCGCGGCGATGAGCCCCGGCACGACGACGATGAACGGGATGAAGAGCTTCGGGATCGCCGCGATGAGCGGGGTCCGGCGGGCTGCCGACATGTTCTTCGCCGAGAACGCGCGCTGCACCTCGGTGAAGTTCGTCGTCCAGTAGCCGAAGGAGAGCACGAAGCCGAGGCCGAGCACGATGGCGAGCCAGTTCGCCCCGATCGGGTTCGTGACGTCGCCGATGCCGGTGCCCGTCCAGGCCTGCAGGTGCTGCACGCCCTGGGTCTGCTTGATGGCCTCGGTGAGACCGCCCCACCCGCCGACACGGTGCAGGCCGACGATCGTCAGCGGCACGAGGCCCGCGATGATCACGAAGAACTGCATGACCTCGTTGTAGATCGCGCTGCTCAGGCCACCGAGGGTGATGTAGGCGAGCACGAACGCGGCGGACACCAGGATCGCGAGCCACTCCGGCCAGCCGAGCATCGCCTCGATGACGATCGCCATGGCGTAGAGGTTGATGCCGGCGATGAGCACGTTCGACACCGCGAACGCGATCGAGTTCACCAGGTGCGGCGCCTTGCCGAAGCGGCGGAGCATGAACTCCGGCACCGACCGGACCTTGGACCCGTAGTAGAAGGGCATCATCACGAGCCCGAGGAACACCATCGCGGGCACGGCACCGATGAGGTAGTAGTGCAGCGTCGCCATGCCGATCTGCGCGCCGTTCGCGGCCATGCCGAGGATCTCGGTCGCGCCGAGGTTCGCGGACACGAACGCCAGGCCCGTGATCCAGGCCGGCATCGAGCGGCCGGACAGGAAGAAGTCCATGCTCGTCCGCACCTGCTTGCGGGCGGTGAACCCGATGCCGATGACCACCGCGAAGTACACGATGATCATCAAGTAGTCGACCCAGCCCAGTTCGAGCCGGATCCCGTTGGTCGCCGCAGCGAGAACCATGCGATCTCCACATCAGTGTGTTGCAGTCGGCAACTGCGCCGACCCGAGCGGGAACGTTACACCGCGATGTGACCGTTCACATAGCTCGCGCATCCGTCGCCGTCGCTGCAGCCCCGCCGCTCGGTAGGCTCTCCCCATGAGCGAGCCGGTCACCGACACCACGACACGCCCCCGGCGGATCCTCGTCCTGAACGGGCCGAACCTCGACATCCTCGGGCGTCGCGACCCGGCACAGTACGGCACCGTGACGCTCGCCGAGCTCGAGGCGATCGTGCACACCGAGGCGGCGGTCCACGAGCTCGAGGCGGACTTCCGGCAGACCAACCGCGAGGGCGAGCTCGTCGAGTGGCTGCACGAGGCGCTCGACGACTTCGTCGCGGTGGTCATCAACCCCGCCGCCTACGCGCACACCTCGATCGCGCTGCACGACGCGGTCGAGGCGCTGAGCGTCCCGGTCGTCGAGGTGCACCTCTCGAACACGTGGAAGCGCGAGCCGTTCCGGCACGTCGACCACGTCGCGACCGCGGCGACCGCGGTCATCGCCGGCGCGGGCGCCGACGGCTACCGCCTGGCGGTCGCCCACGTCGCGTCGCTGGTGGCCGACCCGACCGACTGACGGCCTGGAGGCGCGGCACCTGCCCGCCACGCGCCTCCCGTCCGCCCCGCGTCCAGACGTGCCGTCCGTCCCGTCCCGTCCGCCCCGTCCCGTCCCGTCCCGGTGAGGTTCCGAACGGGCGATGTACGTCACGGTCGCGATCGACCGTGACGTACATCGCCCCCTCGGCGGACGACGCGCGGCGTGTCGTGCCCGCTCGGCGGCGCGACCGGCGGCGCGTCGTGCGACCGCGAGCGGCGGGCGGGCGGCGACTAGAAGTCGGCGGGACGGCGGACGTCGTCGGCGCCGACGGCGGCGAAGCCTCCGCGGACGATCGGCAGCGCGCGCCGGACCGCCTGGTCGATGCGCAGCTCGAGGTCGACGCTGGCGATGTCGTACCCGCCCTCGCGCTTGGTGAAGTCGCGCTCGTTCCCGAACACGCCGAGCGGCAGGGTCGTCGACTGGAAGAAGCCGAACAGCGGGCGCATCTGGTGCTCGACGAGCAGTGCGTGCCGGTCACTGCCGCCCGTGGCGGTCAGGAGCACCGGGGTGTCGACGAGGTCGTACTGCCCCACCCAGTCGAAGAAGAGCTTGAAGGCACCGGAGTAGGCGGCCCGGAACGCCGGGCTGCCGACGACGAGCACGTCCGCTGCCTCGACGGTCTCGAGCGCGCGCCGGGTGCGGTCCGACATCGCCTCGCGGGAGGGCGCGGCACCGAGGTCCGCGAGCAGGGGTCCGATCTCGACCTGTGCGGTCCGGGCGTCCGGCAGGTCCTTCGCCATGCGCGCCACGGTCGCCCCGACCAGGGTCGAGGTGCGCGAGGGGTCCGATGGGCTGCCGCTGACGCCGACGACGAGTGCTCCGTCCATGCGGTCGATGCTCACACGTCGTCCGACGGCCCGTCCGGGTGTGACGACTTGTGTCGCCCACCAGCACGCACGGGTACCGTCCGGGTGATGCAGACGTTCCTGCCGTACGCCGACTTCCGCGCCTCGGCCGAGGTCCTCGACGACAAGCGACTCGGCAAGCAGCGCGTCGAGACCCTGCAGGTGATGCGGGCGTTGACCCTGCCGGACTACGGCTGGCAGCACCACCCCGTCGTCGCCATGTGGCGCGGGTACCGCCCGGCGCTGATGGCCTACCAGGACGCGACGTGCCGGGTGTGGCTCGAGCGCGGGCATGCCGACACCTGCCTGGAGAAGACCCTGGCCGACCTCGGGCTGGTCCCCGAGGACCTGGTCGCGTACGAGCGCGGCGACTTCGCGGTGCCCGCGTGGAACGCCGACCCGGCGGTGCACGCGTCGCACCGGTCGAAGCTCGTGCAGAAGGCGCCGGAGCACTACCGACCGTTGTTCCCCGACGTGCCCGACGACCTGGACTACGTCTGGCCGGGCGTCCCCGCGCCGGCGGCACGCTGACACGCTCACCCCCGGGCACGACGACCGGGCGGCCGCCGCTCGACGGCGGGACGGCAGCTGCGCGGCCGTTCGACGCCACCGCGACCCGTCGTGGACTGACAGGGGGTGCGGCGCCGGTCAGGGTCCGGCGCCGCGTCCACGACGGGCGCGGCGGCCGCTCGAGCACGACGACAGGGGATGTCGTGTCCGGCGCCGGACGCGGTCAGGGGTGCTGCGTCCGGTCATGAGCACCGCGGGCCCCGGGGTGACGGGACCGCGCGGTGCTGGCCTCGGGTGGTGGGTTCCTCAGAGGTGTTCGGTGTCTCCTCGGTACCGGTCCGTCTCGCTGGGGGCGGGCATGGCCCGACGGAGTGCCGCGGTGCCGACCGTCGGGAGCAGGGCACTCACGACGGTGGCGAGTGCCCCCACGGTCGCGATGGCGCCGAGCGGGGCGGTGCCGAGGTCGTGCTGCGCGGCGAGTGCGATGGCGACCACGGTCGCGGGTGCCGGCAGGAGCTGGACCGCACGGAAGGGGACCTCCTGTCGGTCCCGGGTGGTGATCGCGTTCGCCATGGCTCCATCGTGACGGACGATCGCTGTCCGCAGAAGGGGGGACATCACCCCCAACTATGGAGTAGAACGTCTAGTACACTCAGCTCAGGCGCCGAACCGCGGCGACCGACTCGGCGACCGCCCGCACCACGACGGCCACGTCCTCATCCGTGAGCCCGTCGTCGAACGTCAGTCGCAGGGCCGTGCGCGCGGTGTCCTCCGACAGTCCGAGGGCGGTGAGGACGTGTGAGGCCTCGGTGCTCCCCGCGGCACAGGCGCTCCCGGAGGAGGTCACGACGTCGCGCTCCTCGAGTTCGAGCAGCACGGTCTCGCCGTTGACCGCCGGCGGACCACCCGGCACCGCCGGGAAGCAGAACGACGCGTGCCCCGGGAGCCGACCCGCCCCGCCCAGCGCCGACCCGACCGGCGCCGCCCCGGTCAGCACGGCACCGGGCACCGACGCCAGCACGCCCTCGACCACGGCGTCCCGGGTCACGGTCGCACGGGCGGCAGCGGCGCCCCGGGCCCCCTCGACGAGCGACACCGCGGTGGCGAGGGCGACCGCTCCGGCGACGTCCTCGGTCCCCGACCGTCTCCCCCGCTCCTGTCCCCCGCCGTGCAGCAGCGGCTCGAGCGGTACCCCACCCCGGACCGCGAGTGCGCCGGTGCCCTTCGGGGCGCCGAGCTTGTGCCCGGAGAACGACAGCGCGTCGACGCCGAGCCGGTCGAGCCCGAGGGGCAGCCACGGAGCGCTCTGCACGGCGTCGGTGTGGAACCGGGCCCCGACGCGGTGCGCGACCGCCGCGAGGGCCGGGAGGTCCTGCACGGTGCCGACCTCGTTGTCGGCGTGTGCCACCGAGACGAGCGTGGTGTCCGGACGGACGACCCGCGCGAGCGCCTCGGGCGTCACGGTCCCGTCGCGTTCGACCGGCACGAGCGTGACGGTGAACCCGTGGTGGCGCTCCAGGTACCGGCAGCTCTCGAGCACCGCCTCGTGCTCGATCGCGCTCGTGACGACGTGCCGGCCGCGGGGTGCCGCGAGCGCGATGCCCTTGACCGCGGTGTTCGCACCCTCGGTGCCGCCGGTGGTGAGGACGACCTCGCCCGGACGGCACCCGAGGAACCGGGCGATCGTCGCCCGGGCGTCGGCGAGTCCCCGGGCGGCCGCCTCGCCCACCCCGTGCGTGGACGACGGGTTGCCGAAGACGCCGGTGAGGTACGGCCACATCGCCTCGAGCACCTCGCGGCGGACCGGGGTGGTCGCGGCGCGGTCGAGGTAGAACACCGGGTCAGCCGCCGGTCACGTCGACGTCGAGCCCGAGGTCGAGCGCCCGCGCCGAGTGGGTGAGTGCGCCGACGGAGACGACGTCGACCCCGGTGCGCGCGATGGCGCCCACCGTGTCGAGCGAGACCCCGCCGGAGGCCTCGACGAGCGCACGGCCCGCGACCAGCCGCACGCCCTCGACGAGCTGCTCCGGCGTGAAGTTGTCGAGCATGATCGTGTCGACACCGGCCGCGACCACGGGTTCGACCTGGTCGAGCCGGTCGACCTCGACCTCCAGGTGGACCGTGTGCCCGAGCCGACCACGGGCTCCGCGGACGGCGTCGCCGATCGCGGTGCCGCCGGCGAGCAGCACGGCCAGGTGGTTGTCCTTGGCGAGGACGGCGTCGGACAGCGAGTTCCGGTGGTTGTGGCCACCGCCGCAGCGCACGGCGTACCGCTCGACGGCCCGGAGGCCCGGAGTGGTCTTGCGGGTGTCGACGACCCGTGCGCCCGTCCCCGAGACGGCCGCGACGTACCGCGCGGTGACGGTCGCGATGCCGGACATCCGCTGCACCAGGTTGAGCCCGACCCGCTCGGCGCGCAGGACCGAGCGCGCAGGGCCGTGCACCGTGGCGAGGACCTGTCCGGCGTCGAAGAGCTCGCCGTCGGCCAGGTGCAGCTCCGTGCGCACCGTGGGGTCGACGGCGTGCATCACGGCGGCGAACACCGCGCCGCCGGACAGCACGCCGGGTTCGCGGGCGGCCATGGTCGCGGTCGCGCGGGCGTCGACGGGGATGAGCGTCTCGCTCGTGACGTCACCCCACGGAGCGTCCTCCTCGAGCGCCGTCTCGATCACGCGACGCAGGGCGTGCGGCGGGATCGTCCCGGGGTCGACTGCGGTGGTGGTGGTCATGCGGGGACTCCCTGCTGGACGGGCGCGGTGCTGCTGGACTTCGCGGTGCTGCTGGACTGCGCTGTGCTGCTGGACTGGACGGAGGCCGGGGCGCTGCCGCGCCGGACGGCGCGGACCCACCCGGTCGACACCGGCGCGGAGGGATCGGTCTCCGGGTGATCGGTGCGCGCGTGCGCCCCGCGCGACTCGGTCCGGGAAGCCGCCGCGAGTGCGGTGACCCGCGCCAGGTCGAGCAGGGCGCGGTCCTCGTGGTCCCGCACGGTGCGCGCCACCGGCGACCGGAGCGCAGCGAGCGCGCGACGTGCGGCGGCGAGTCCGTCCGCGTCCCGGAGCAGGCCGACCCGCTCCGTCATCTCGGTCTGGACCGCCTGCCGGAGGTCGGTGGCACGGTCCGGGTGGGCGGCGCCTCCGGGCCGTCCGCTGCGGTCCGTCCCGTGCGGCGTCGATCCCGGCACCCCTCCGTCCGGCCGGGAGGCACGGTGCGGCTCCGCCTCCGTGCCCACCTGGTCGTCGGGGACGGTGCGCACGGGCAGGGCCGCGTCGCCGCGCAGGCGCAGCTGCGCGGGTCGTGGGGCACCGATCGCGTCGGCGGTCCGCACGCCGAAGACGAGCCCCTCGAGCAGGGAGTTCGACGCGAGTCGGTTCGCGCCGTGGACGCCGGTGCAGGCGGCCTCGCCGACGGCGAGCAGTCCGGGGAGGCTGGTGCGCCCCTCGCTGTCGGTGGCGATCCCGCCCATCGCGTAGTGCGCCGCCGGGGCGACCGGCACGCCCTCCCGCGTCCAGTCGAAGCCGGCCGCGCGGGTCGCGCGGGTGAGGCCGGGGAAGCGTGCGACGAGCCGGTCCGCGCCGAGCCCCGTGGCGTCGAGGAGCACGGGGGCGCCGCCCTGGTCGCGGACGGCGGCCGCGATGCCGCGGGCGACCACGTCGCGCGGCGCCAGCTCGGCGTCCGGGTGCACGGCGCTCATGAAGCGTCGTCCGGCGGCGTCGCGCAGGACGGCACCCTCGCCGCGGACCGCCTCGGAGACGAGCCCACCGTCGGGTACGGCCAGCCGGGTCGGGTGGAACTGGACGAACTCCAGGTCGGCGAGGACGGCCCCCGCCCGCCAGGCCGCTGCGACGCCGTCGCCGGTCGCGACCAGCGGGTTGGTCGTCTCGCGGTACAGGTGGCCGGCGCCCCCGGAGGCGAGCACGACCGTGTCCGCCTCGATGCGTCGGGGCTCGCCGAGCAGGTCGAGCACGTCCACACCGACCACCGCTCCGTCCCGGACGACCAGGTCGGTGAGGCAGGTGCGCTCCAGGACCGTGACGTGCTGCCGGTGCAGGGCGGCGACGAGCGTGCGCTCGACCGCTGCGCCCGTGGCGTCGCCGTCGGCGTGCAGGACGCGCCAGCGACCGTGCGCGGCCTCGCGCCCGCGCGCCAGGTCGTCGCCGTGGCGGTCGAGGGACGCGGGGTCCGACGTCCGGTCGAACGGGACGCCCAGCGCGAGCAGGTCCCGCACCCGGGCGGGCCCGTCGGCGCAGAGCAGCGCGACGGCGCGCGCATCGGCCCCACCGACGGCCGCGACGTGGGTGTCGTGCTCGTGCAGCGCGACGGTGTCGTCGGCGCCGAGCGCGACGGCGATCCCGCCCTGGGCAGCGGCGGTGGCGCCGTCGGCGAGCCCGCCCTTCGTCACCAGGGTGACGTCGTGGCGGGCGCTGGCGCGGATCGCGGCGGTGAGCCCGGCGATGCCGGACCCGACGATGACGACGTGCACGGTGCGGTCCCCGGTGTCCTCGCGCGGGGCCGTCAGCCGCGGGGCTTCGCGGCGAGCATGCGCTCGAGCGCGACCCGGGCGTCGGCCTGCACGTCGGCGGGCACCGTGATCTCGTTGAGGACCTCGCCGCGGACGAGTGCCTCGAGCACCCAGGCGAGGTAGCCCGGGTGGATCCGGTACATCGTCGAGCAGGGGCAGACGACGGGGTCGAGGCAGGTGATCCGGTGCTGCGGGTACTCGGCCGCGAGCCGGTTCACCATGTTGATCTCGGTCCCGATCGCGAACGAGGTCGGTTCGGTGGCGGCGGCGACGGTCCGGCGGATGAGGTCGGTGCTGCCCGCAGCGTCCGCAGCGTCCACGACGGCCATCGGACACTCGGGGTGCACGATGACCTGCACACCGGGGTCCTCCCGGCGGGCCTGGTCGATCTGCTCGACCGTGAACCGGCGGTGCACCGAGCAGAACCCGTGCCAGAGGACCACCTGCGCGTCGAGCAGGGTCTGTGCGTCGTTGCCGCCGAGCGCCTTCCGCGGGTTCCACATGGGCATGCGGTCGGTGCTGATCCCCATGGCCTTCGCGGTGTTCCGACCGAGGTGCTGGTCGGGGAAGAACAGCACGCGCTGCCCCCGCTCGAACGCCCACTCGAGCACGGTCGCCGCGTTCGACGACGTGCAGACGATCCCACCGTTCCGGCCGCAGAACGCCTTGAGGTCGGCGGCGGAGTTCATGTACGTGACGGGGATCACCGGCACGCGGCCGTCGGCGTCGGGCTCGGTGCCGTACACGGCGGCGAGCTCGGCCCAGGCCGCCTCGACGCTGTCGATGTCGGCCATGTCCGCCATCGAGCACCCGGCGGCGAGGTTCGGCAGGACCACACGCTGGTCGTCACGGGCGAGGATGTCCGCCGTCTCCGCCATGAAGTGGACGCCGCAGAACACGATGGCCTCGGCGTCGGGCCGGGTCAGGGCGGCGTTCGCGAGCTGGAACGAGTCGCCGAGGAAGTCCGCGTGCCGGACGACCTCGTCGCGCTGGTAGAAGTGGCCGAGCACGACGACCCGGTCCCCCAGCGTCGCCTTCGCCCGCTCGATGCGCTCGTGGAGTTCCGCGTCGCTCGCGGTCCGGTACTCGTCGGGGAGCTGCCCCTGCCGCGGTGCGGAGGTCGGGATGACGTCGGACATCGACGAGCCGGGGCCGTAGCCCGGGCGGCTGTCGAAGTCCCAGGTCGGCGCGGCGAGGTCGGGGGTGCAGGTGCTGCCGTCGGCCTTGCCGTTGGAGATGAGCTCGATCGTGGTGGCGATGGACACTGTGGTTCCTATCGGTTCTGCGGGTGGTGCTGCCGGGGGTGGGCGGGCTGCAGCGGGCCGTTGTCCGCGTAGGCCAGGTCGGGGTTCGAGCGGTACAGCCGAGCCGGGCGGTGCCGGTCACCGCTCGTGGTCTCGTCCGTCGCGATGACGGCGTCGGACTGCGCGACCTGTCGACGGAAGTTCGCGGGGTCGAGCGTCCGCCCGAGCACGGCCTCGTACACCCCGCGCAGCTCGGCGAGGGTGAACCGGTCCCCGAGGAACGCCTGCGCGATCCGCGAGTACGACACCTTGTTGCGGAGCCGCCAGAGGGCGTAGGCGACGATGTGGTCGTGGTCGAACGCGAGTGCGGGGTGCTCGTCGGCCAGGAACCAGCGGACGTTCCAGTCGTCGGGGACGGACTCGGCCTCGTCGGGGTGGACGAGCGCCCAGTAGACGATCGACACCACGCGGCTCGGCGAACGGTCGACGTCGCCGAACGCGTACAGCTGCTCGAGGTACCGCGGCTGCACGTTCGTCGTCTCGCGCAGGCGCGCCGCGGCGGAGTCCTCGAGCCCCTCGTCCGGGCCGACCCAGCCACCGGGCAGCGCCCACGACCCCTCGAACGGATCGGCGACACGGCGCACGAGCGGCATCCACAGCGCCGGGGCACCGGTGTCGGGGTGCGGGCGCAGGGCGACGATCACGGTGGAGACCGCGACGCGGATGCTGGTGGGATGTGTTTGTGTCATGATGACTCGAAGTGTTCGGGTTGTGATGACACTATCAGTCGGTTCACGGAACCGGAACAGCGCCGTAACGTGCAGGGTCCCCGACGTGCCTACATTGGCGCCATGACGACGGTGACGAGGGTGCACGCCGTGGTGTCCGGCTCGGTGCAGGGGGTCGGCTTCCGGTACTGGACCGCACGCAAGGCAGACGGGCTCGAACTCGACGGGTACGCCAGGAACCTGTTCGACGGGACCGTCGAGGTCGAGGCCGAGGGGCCGTCCGAGGCGGTCGAGGCGCTCATGGCGTTCCTCCGCACCGGTCCGCCGACCGCCACGGTCACCGACGTCGCCCGACGCAGCGTGGTCCCGCACGGCGACGGCGACGGGTTCGCGATCCTGCGCTGACCGCGCTCGGGGTGGACCTGTTCACGAGGACGACACACGGAAGCGGAATACTCGGATCCGTTCAGGCGGTTGCCCTGTCTGCGCGGTCCGCGCGCCCTCGTCCTCTCCGCCGTACTCCCCCGTCACTCCCCAGGAGCCCCGCATGACCCAGGCAGTCGATTCCGCCCCGCGCACCGGGAGCGTCTCGCAGCCCTCCGCCGGCGAGACCAGACTCGTGATCGGGCTGTTGCTCGTCTCCGCGTTCGTCGTCATCCTCAACGAGACGATCATGGGTGTCGCGCTCCCCCGGCTCATGGAGGACCTCGACATCTCGGCGGCCACCGGGCAGTGGCTCACCACGGGCTTCCTGCTCACCATGGCGGTGGTGATCCCGATCACCGGGTTCCTGCTCCAGCGCTTCAGCACGCGCCAGGTCTTCATCGCGGCGATGGCGCTGTTCAGCCTCGGTACGCTCGTCGCCCTCGCGGCACCCGGCTTCCCCGTGCTGCTCGTCGGCCGCATCGTGCAGGCCAGCGGCACCGCGATCATGATGCCGCTGCTCATGACGACCGTCCTCAACCTGGTCGAGCCCGCGCACCGCGGCCGCATCATGGGCAACATCTCGATCGTCATCTCGGTGGCGCCCGCCGTCGGCCCGACCATCTCGGGCCTGATCCTCAACGCGTTCTCGTGGCGCTGGCTCTTCGGGTTCGTGCTGCCGATCGCCGTCGCCGCGCTCGTGCTCGGCGTGCTCAAGGTCCGCAACGTGACCACGCCCCGCCGCGCGCCGCTCGACGTCCTGTCGGTCGTGGTCTCCGCCGTGGCGTTCGGCGGGATCGTCTTCGGGCTGTCCAGCTTCGGCGAGGCCGGGTCGACCGGGCCGCTCGTCCCCGTCCTCGCCCTGGTCGTCGGCTTCGCGGCACTGGCGTTCTTCGTCGTCCGGCAGACCCGCCTGCAGCGCACCGACAGCGCCCTGCTCGATCTCCGGACCTTCCGCACGAAGGGCTTCACGGTCCCGATCGTCGCGATGGGCATCAGCTTCATGGCGATGTTCGGCACGCTGATCCTGCTGCCGATCTACCTCGAGCGCGTCCTCGGGCTCGAGGTGCTGACCGTCGGGCTCCTGCTCCTGCCCGGCGGCCTGATCATGGGGCTGCTCTCGCCCCTCGTCGGCCGCATCTACGACCGCCGCGGCCCCCGCGTGCTCCTCGTGCCCGGGTCGATCATCATCAGTGCCGTGCTCTGGGCGCTCTCCACGGTCGGGGTCGACACCAGCGTGTGGTTCGTCCTCGGCGCCCACGTCGTGCTGAGCATCGGCCTCGCGCTCACCTTCACCCCGCTCTTCACCGCCGCGCTCGGTGGCCTGCCGCCGAAGCTGTACTCGCACGGCAGCGCGGTGCTCGGGACGACGCAGCAGCTCGCAGGTGCCGCGGGGACAGCGCTCTTCGTCACGCTCCTGACGATCGGTGCGGCCTCGGCGGGGGCCGACGCGGACGCCGCCGGGGTCGCCGCCGCGACCGCCTCGGGCGTGCAGACCGCGTTCCTGGTGGGCGGCGTCATCTCCCTCGTCGGCATCCTCACCTCGGCGTTCGTCCGCCGCCCGGCGACGCCCGAGGGCGCACCCGCCGGCGCCCCCGCGATGCACTGACCCGGAACACCACCGGACCGGGCCGGCGGTCCCCGGTGCCACGTCGACGACGGCGTGGCATCGTGGGCGGCATGCGGTCGACGGCGCGCGAGGTCAACTGGTCCGGTACGGTCACCTACTCGGCCGAACGGGTCGAACGGCCGCGCACCCTGGAGGAGGCCGCCGAGGTCGTCGCCCGGTCGCAGCGGGTGCACGGGCTCGGCACCCGCCACTCGTTCAACGACGTGGCAGACGCCCACGGGGTGCTGCTCGACCTGACGGGGCTCCCCACGGACCTCGTCGTCGACGCCGCCGCCGGCACGGCCTCGATGGGTGCCGGTACCCGCTACGGGGTGGTGGCGCCGGAACTCGACGCCGCGGGGGTCGCCCTGCACAACACCGGCTCGCTGCCGCACATCTCGATCGGCGGCGCGATCGCCACCGGGACGCACGGGTCGGGCACGACGCTCGGGTCGCTGAGCACCGCCGTCCGGTCGTTCGAGCTCCTCGGACCGGACGGTGCCGTGCGGACGGTCCGTCGCGGCGAGGACGACTTCGACGGGGCCGTGCTGCACCTCGGGCTGCTCGGCATCGTGACGCGCGTCGAGGTGGACGTCGAACCGTCCTACCGGATGCGCCAGGACGCGTACGGGCCCGTCCCGTGGGACCGGTTCGTCGCGCACGTGGCCGACGTGCACGCCGCGGCCTACTCGGTGTGCTCCTACACGGTGTTCGGGGACGAGGTCGGCGAGGTGCTGCTGAAGTCCCGCGTGCCGGACGGCGCCGACGACGTCGACGTCCTGGAGGCCCTGCTCGGCGCACCGCGGCTGCCGGGACGCCCGGCCGACGGTCACGTCACCGCTCGCGACGGCACCGTGGGCCCGTGGTGGGACCGGCTGCCGCACTTCCCGATCGACGCGGTGCCGAGCGTCGGGTCCGAGGTGCAGAGCGAGCACTTCGTCCCGCTGCGGCACGCTGCCGCCGCACTGGAGGCCCTCCGCGGGCTCGCCGACCGGATCCAGCCACACCTGCACGTCTGCGAGCTCCGCACGATGGCCGCCGACCCGTCCTGGCTCAGCCCGACGCAGGGCGAGGACGTCCTCTGCATCGCGTTCACCTGGCGGAAGCACCCCGAGGCGGTCGCGGCGCTGCTGCCGGACCTCGAAGCACGGCTCGCGCCGTTCGACGGCCGGCCGCACTGGGGCAAGACGAGCTCGCTCGACGCCGACGCGGTCGAGGCCCTCTGGCCGCGCCTGCCGGACTTCCGCAGGCTGGTGGCGGCGGCCGATCCGGAGCGGCGGTTCGCGTCCGTGTTCGGTGAGCGGGTGCTGCGGACCTGAGCCGCGCCTCCCGACCGGGGCCACCCCTCACGCGACGGGGGTGACCGTCTTCGTCTCGCCGTCCCAGTGGCGGACCCCGCCGACGGTCAGGGTCTCCGGCAGCGGGGTCGCCCGGAGCGCCGCGACCGCGGCGGGCAGGTCCTCGTCGCGCACCCGACGGGCGAAGGTGACGTGCGGCGACCAGCCGCCGGGCAGCGAGGTCTCCACGGCGCCGGGTGCCCGCCGGTGCACCGCCGCGTGGAAGGCCGCGAGGACCGGGTCCACGACGACGGCACGGACGAGCACGGACCGCCCGGCGCCGGCGGGGAACAGCAGGAGGCCACCGAGCCGGAGCGTCGTCGGCACCGCGGCGTCGAACCCCTCCGGGACCGGCAGCGCGTCGCCGGCCGCGAGGGTGACGTGCGGGTCGTTCGTCCCCGACCGGCCGAGGCTCGGCAGGTCGGCTGCCGTCAGGGCGTCCCACGCGGCGCGCACGGCGGCGTCGGAGTCGGGGTCGAGGACGAGTTCGAGGCTGCGCACGCTCCGAGTCAACCAAGCCCCGCAGCGCCCGGTGCTCGCCGTGCGGCACCTGTGGAGAACGGCACGGATGTAACACGGCGGAACGGATCGTGCGTGTCGCGCCGCGGGCAGCCACACTCGGAACCTGGCCGCGGCATCCCGCGGCTCCCCACGCACCGCCCGTGCACGCCGCCGTCCGGGCTCGCCCCGCCCGGCCCCGCCCCACCCGTCCGGGCACGTCCCCCACGAGGAGCACCCATGTCCGCAGCACCCGTCCTGCCCCAGAAGCCGAAGGGCAGGCGCCCCGTCGGCTGGATCATCGCCGCCGCGGTCGTCGTGGTCGCGATCGTCGCCGCCGTCGTCGTGGCGGCCGTCCGCTCCGGCGGGTCCGAGGGCGCTGCCTCCGGTGACGGCGCCGGGAAGACCGTGACGATCGGCGTCGCCGACAAGTCGCTCGGCTACTGGAGCACGTACACGAAGCTCGCGAAGGACGAGCTCGGCGTGACGGTGGAGCTCACCAACTTCTCGGACTACTCGCTGCCGAACCCCGCGCTCAAGGACGGCCAGCTGGACATCAACCAGTTCCAGCACATCCAGTACCTGGCGGACTACAACGTCACCTCGGACGACGACCTGCAGCCGATCGGCTCCACCGCCGTGTACCCGCTGCCGCTGTACGCCACGCAGTACTCGAAGCCGAGCGAGCTGCCCGAGGGTGCGAAGGTCGCGATCCCGAACGACTCGATCAACCAGGCGCGCGCGCTCCTCATCCTGCAGTCCGCGAAGCTCCTCGAGCTCAAGGACGGCGGCTCGGCCTTCTCGACCACGACCGACATCGAGTCGTCGAAGGTCGACGTCCAGCCCCTCGACGCCTCGCAGACCGCGAACGCGCTCCAGCAGGGCTCCGTCGCCGCCGCGGTCGTGAACAACAACTTCGCCACCGCCGCGAAGCTCCCGACCAGCGACATCGTCTTCCAGGACGACCCGGCCAGTGCGAGCGCCGCCCCGTACGTGAACGTCTTCGCGGTGCGCGACGCCGACAAGGACAACAAGACCTACCTCGACCTGGCGAAGCTGTTCCAGGACCCGGCGGTGCAGAAGGCCTTCGCCAAGGACCTGCCCGAGGCCGTCGCCCGCGACGAGAGCGCCACGAAGCTCCAGGCCGAGCTCGCGACGGTCGAGCAGGACGCGAAGGCGGCCAAGCAGTAGTGCCCGCCCTCGTCGAACTCCGCGGCGTCTCGAAGCACTACCGCCGCGCCGACACCGGCGAGACCGTGGTGGCCGTCGAGGACGTCTCCCTGGACGTGCACCAGGGAGAGGTCCTCGGCGTCATCGGGTACTCCGGTGCCGGCAAGTCCACCCTCGTCCGCCTCGTGAACGCCCTCGAGCTCCCCTCGTCCGGCACGGTCACCGTCGGCGGCAGGGAGCTCACCGCGATCCCGGAGAAGGAACGCCGCCTGGCCCGCCGGAAGATCGGCATGATCTTCCAGCAGTTCAACCTGTTCCGCTCGCGGACCATCGCCGGCAACGTCGCGTACCCGCTCAAGGTCGCGGGTGTCGCGAAGGCCGAGCGGGACCGCCGTGTGGCCGAACTCCTCGACTTCGTCGGGCTGCTCGAGCGCGCGCACGCGTACCCCGAGCAGCTGTCCGGCGGGCAGAAGCAGCGCGTCGGCATCGCCCGCGCGCTCGCCTCGAACCCCGAGCTGCTCCTCGCCGACGAGGCCACGAGCGCCCTCGACCCGGACACCACCTCCGAGGTGCTCGCGCTCCTCCGTCGCGTGAACCGCGAGCTCGGTGTCACCATCGTCGTCATCACGCACGAGATGGACGCGGTCCGCCGGATCGCCGACCGGGTCGCCGTGATGGAGAACGGCCGCGTGGTCGAGGTCGGCGACGTCTACGACGTGTTCGCCTCGCCGCAGACCGGTGCGGCGCAGCGCTTCGTGCGCACCGCCCTGCACGACCGCCCCTCGGCGGAGCAGCTGGCGCGGCTGCGGGAACACCACCGCGGCCGCCTGGTCACGGTGCAGATCACCGACGAGGTCGGCCTGCAGAACCGGATCGACGCGGCCTTCCGCACCGCCGGGGTGTCGGCCGAGCTCGTGTTCGGCGGCGTCGGCGAGATCCGCGAACGCCGCATCGGGTCGCTGACCTACGAGTTGACCGCGGACGACCCCGCCGCCATCGACCGCGCGATCGGGGCACTGCGCGACGGACACGTCACCGTCGACGAGGAGGTCGCAGCATGAACGGCAACGGCTTCCAGAGCGTGATCGACACGTCCGACGTGTTCCTCGCCGCGATCCGCGACACCCTCGTGATGACGCTGGTCTCCCTCGTCTTCGCGGGCGTGATCGGCCTCGCGCTCGGACTGGTCCTCTACGCCACCCGTCCGGGCAACCTGCTCGGCAACCGGGCGGTGTACACGGTCGTCAACGTGCTCGTGAACATCGTGCGCCCGATCCCGTTCGTGATCTTCCTGGCCGCGATCGCACCGCTGTCGCGCGTCGCCGTGCAGACCACGATCGGCGTCCCCGCGGTGACGTTCGCGATCTCGCTCGCGGCGTCCTTCGCGGTGTCCCGGATCGTCGAGCAGAACCTGCTCGCCGTCGACCCGGGCGTGGTCGAGGCCGCACGGGCATCCGGCGCGCACCCCGTGTCGATCCTGCTGACGGTGCTCATCCCCGAGGGCGTCGGACCGCTCATCCTCGGCTACACGTTCATCTTCGTGGGCATCGTCGACATGACCGCGCAGGGAGCCCTGATCGGTGGCGGTGGCCTGGGCGAGTACGCGATCGTGTACGGCTCGCAGCGGTACGACTGGTGGATCGTCTACGTGTCCGTGGCGGCGATCGTGGTGATCGTCCAGCTCGGGCAGTTCATCGGCAACCGGCTCGCGCGGGCGACGCTGCGTCGCTGAGGTGCGAATCGGTCGCCCCGGCGACCGACGACGGACGGGAGGCACGGTGCCAGCTGGCACCGTGCCTCCCGTCCGTCGTGCAGTACCGTCCCGCCGCGGGTGGGGTCGAGCGGGCACGATCCGTCACGCCAGGCGGTGCTGGCAGCCGAACGTGCCCGCTCGACGGACGGACACGGCATGTCACGCCCGTTCGGCGGGACGGTGCCGGAACGCGGGCGAGGGACAGCGAGCACCCGGCCGTGGCGGCCTCAGGCGGCGGGGGTCTCCGGGACCTCGACGGCGGCGGTCGCGACGCCGGGGTGCTCGTAGTGCGCGCGGACCAGGATCGGCCGGTGGTCGGAGATGCCCGCGGGCAGGGTCTCGACGCCGGCGATGTGCAGCCCGACACTCGTCGCGAAGTCGAAGTGGCCGGTGAACTTGCGGTAGCGCAGGTAGGTCGGCTGGTCGGACAGCGACAGCGCGAAGCCGTGCTCCTCGATCTTCCGGCGCAGGTTCGTCTGGAACCACGGGTAGTTGAAGTCGCCGACCATGATCGCCGGAGCCTCGTCGGACAGCTCACGGACGAACTGGTGGGCCGCCTCGATCTGCTTGCGTCGCAGGGAGTTCGTGGCCGTCAGCGGCGAGGCGTGGAACGAGGCCACGATGACCTCCGTCTCGGCCTCGGTGTCGCGGAGCCGCATCGCGATGAGCCGTTCGTGCGCGGGGGCGAGCACCCGGTCGTGCAGCGACTTCTGCAGCGAGTGGATGCTGAAGTCCTGCACCTCGAAGCGGTCGTCGCGCTTGTAGATCGCGAGACCGAGTCGGTTGGCCTTCGTGGAGGCGGCGAGCGACAGCCCGGCGACCTCCGGCGCGAGGTCGTTGCTGTCGCACTCCTGCACGCAGATCACGTCCGCCTGCGACGCTTCCGCCAGGGCGGCGAGCTCGCTGTTGGCGGTGTGCTCGCGGAGGTTGTAGCTGACGACGCGCAGCTCGGTCGGCTGCACGGCGGTGTCGTCGGTGATCGTCCCCTGCTGCTGTGGCCCGGCCATGCTGCCTTCCGTCCTGGGTGTCTCGGTCACCCTGCCGCGGCAACCGTACTCGGCTGTCGCGGGCAGTTGCTGTGACCGTAGCGCACCCGGGGTCCCGATCGTGTGACCGTGTCGCGAACGGACAGCGGACAGCCGACAGCCCCCGGACAGCCGACGGCTGACAGCCCCGCCGGACAGCGGGACGGCGCCGGTCAGCGCGCCGCGGCCCGCACCCGTCGCGCCGGTCGCACCGTGTCCCCCGCGGTCCGGCTCATCAGGACACCCTCGACACAGGCCACCACGAGGAGCACGGCGATCACCCAGAAGGCCACGTCGTAGGGCCCGGTCCCGCCGAGCCCGGCCGCAGCCCGGATGGCCACGGCGGCGACGGCGACCCCGAAGCCCGCTGCGACCTGCTGCAGCGTCGACGAGAGCGTGTTCGCCGGCGTCATGTCCGCCTGCTCGACGTCGGCGAAGGCGATCGTGTTGTACGCCGTGAAGCCGACCGACCGCGCGGCGCCGCTCACCACGAGCAGCACGGCGAGCAGCCAGAACGGGGTGTCCTCGGTCAGGAACACCATCGCGACGACGCTCAGCGCTGCGATCGCGCTCGACACGACGATCACCGGCCGGTAGCCGAACCAGCGGAGGAACGGCGTGGTCATCGGCTTGATCCCGAGGTTGCCGACGAAGACCCACAGCACCGCGGACCCGGCGAGCACCGCGCTCCAGCCCCAGGCGTCCTGGAAGAGCAGCGGCAGCACGAACGGCACGGCCGACACGGCGAGCCGGAACAGGCTGCCCCCGGCGTGCGAGACGCGGAAGGTCTCGAGCCGGAACGACCCGAGGCCCATGATCGGGTGCGGGGCCCGACGGAAGTGCCGCACGGCGAGCCAGCAGCAGACGCCCCCGACCACGCCCGACACGACGACCGCGACCAGGGGGATCTCGTCGAGTGCGAGCAGGGACGCCATCACCACGAGCGAGCCGAGTCCGAGGCAGGCGAGCAGCGACCCACGCCAGTCGAACGGGACGCGTTCCGGAGCGCGCTCCTGCGGCACGAGGACCAGTGCGGCGACGAAGGCGATCACCCCGAGCGGGATGTTGACGAGGAAGATCCAGTGCCAGCTGAGGGTGTCGACGAGCACGCCGCCGACGAACGGGGCGATGATCGGTGCCGCGAGTGCGGGCCAGGTGAGGATCGCGATGGCGGTGACGAGCTGTTCGCGTCCGGCACTCCGCAGGACGACGAGCCGTCCGACGGGCACCATGAGTGCTCCGCCGAGCCCCTGCAGGATCCGCCAGAGCGTCAGCTCGACGAGCCCCTCCGACGCCGCGCACAGGGCGGAGGCCACCGTGAAGAGCGCGATCGCGCCGGTGAAGACCGTGCGGGAGCCGACCCGGTCGGTGAGCCAGCCGCTGACCGGGATGAACACCGCGAGCGTGACGAGGTAGGCGGTGATCGCGACACCGATCGCGGCGGAGTCGACGCCGAGGTCGCGGCCCATCGCCGGGGCTGCGGTCGCGAGGATCGTGCCGTCCAGGAGCTCCATGAAGAAGGTGCCCGCGACGAGCACGGCCACCGCCGTGCTCCCCCGTCGTCGTGTCGTCGTCATCGTCGTCATCACGTCGAATGCTATGCCCGCTCGGTTTCTGCCCGACGCAGCCGGCAGGCGCCGGGGCGTACCACCGTTCTGCACCGCAGAATGGGCGGGACGAGGACGTTGCCCGGTGGACCCGGCACCGGGATCGTTGCCCCAGGAGCACACCGCACGACGCAGGAGGACCGATGACGACCACCCCCGCAGCAGCAGGGCACCCCGTCCGCCCGCCCGGCACCGTCACGACGAAGGGCGCAGCCGACCCCGCCGCCCCCGTCCTCGGCCGGCACGTCCTCGACCACGCGCACCTCCCGGTGATGACGCTCCGCGAGTCCGCCCTCGCCCACAACACCGCCGTCATGCAGTCGTACGTCGACCGCCACGGGCTGCTGCTCGCCCCGCACATGAAGACGCACATGGCCCCGGCCCTCGCCGACCGCCAGGTCCGTGCCGGCGCCTGGGGCGTCACGGTCGCCTCCGTCCAGCAGGCCATGGTCGCGTGGGCACACGGCGTGCACCGGATCCTCGTCGCCAACGAGGTCCTCGACCCCGCCGGCCTCGCCTGGCTCGCCTCCCGCCGGAGCGTCGACCCCGACGCCGACGTGCTCTGCAACGTCGACTCCGTCGCCGGTGTCACCGCGGCGGCGAGCGCCGCCCGCTCCGTCGGCGGCACCGTCCACGTGCTGGTCGAGGTCGGGTTCCCCGGCGGCCGGACGGGCGTGCGCTCGGCCGAGCAGGCGCGCGAGGTCGCCGTCGCGGCGCACGACGCGGGTCTCGTCCTCCGCGGGGTGACCGGGTACGAGGGGGGCCTGCCCGACGTCGACACCGCACGCGCCTGGGTCGCCGAGGTCCTCGCGATCGCCAGCGACGTGCGTCGTCTCGTCGCCGGCCGCACCCTGCTCAGCATGGGCGGCAGCGCCTGGTTCGACGGGGTGGTCGACGCCGTGGAGGGCCGTCCGGACGACGTCGACGTGCTCCTGCGCTCGGGCGCCTACCTCACGCACGACGACGGCTTCTACGCCGAGCGCACGCCGTTCGGCCGCCGCCCGGAGGAGGGCTCGCTCCGCCCGGCGATCGAGGTGTGGGGCCGCGTCACGTCCTGCCCGGAGCCGGGCCGCGCGCTGGTCGCGGTCGGCAAGCGCGACGTCTCGTTCGACGAGGGCCTGCCGGTGGTGCGCGGCGTCCGGCCGGGAGGCACGGCACACGACCCGCAGGTCGTCCCACCCGGGGCGGTCACCGTCACCCGCCTCGACGACCAGCACTGCTACCTCGCCCTGGGTGACGGGGCGCCCGGGCTGACGCCCGGCGACGTCGTCGTGCTCGGGGTCTCCCACCCGTGCACGGTCTTCGACAAGTGGCGGCAGGTGCAGGTGCTCGCGGACGACGACACGGTCACCGAGACGATCGCGACGTGGTTCTGATGCCCGACGACGAGCAGTCGCCGCCGTCGCCCGTGCCCGCGCGGAACGCCGCACTGTCGCTCCGCCGGGGCCTGACGGTCCTCGACCACGTGGCCGACCGCACCCGGAACGGCGCCGCCTCGGTGTCGCTCGGCGAGCTCGCGACGACCCTGGGCACCGCGAAGTCGACCGTGCTGCGCCTGACCGCGCCGATGGTCGAGACCGACCTGCTCCGCCGCACCCCGGACGCCGGCTTCACCCTCGGGCTCGGCGCACTGCTGCTCGGCCAGAGCTACCTCGAGGGCATCGACCTGCGCGCCGCAGCGGCGCCGTTCATGCGGCGCACCGCGGAGTCGACCGGCCTGACCTGTCACCTGGTGGTGCCGGACGGCACGGACATCGTCTACGTCGACAAGGTCGAGACCCGCGGAACGGTCCGGATGGGGTCACGCATCGGCCACCGCCTGCCGATGCGGAACACCGCCTCCGGCAAGGCGATCGTGGCGTTCGGCGACCCCGGGCTCCTCGGCGCGGTGCTCGCCGTGCCCGCGACCGCGATGACCGACCAGTCGATCACCGACGACGGACGCTGGCGGCAGGAGGTCGACCGCACCCGGGCGCGCGGGTACGGGATCGACGACCGCGAGAACGAGCCGGGCATCCGCTGCGTGGCCGCACCCGTGCTCGACCACGCGAACCAGGTCGTCGGCGCGATGAGCATCTCGGGGCTGGCGTCCCGCTTCCCGGCGGCGGCGGTCCGCGAGCTCGGCGACGGTGTCGTGCGGACCGCGCTCGAGATCTCGGTCGCGCTCGGGTCCTCGTCGGCACAGCTCGCCCTGCGTCGCACGGCACCG
The DNA here is from genome assembly GCF_000772085.1 of Curtobacterium sp. MR_MD2014. Lineage (NCBI taxonomy): Bacteria > Bacillati > Actinomycetota > Actinomycetes > Micrococcales > Microbacteriaceae > Curtobacterium > Curtobacterium sp. MR_MD2014. The sequence continues at coordinate 2,488,453 of NZ_CP009755.1, forward strand.
GGTGGGGTGACCCGGTGAGCGCGCACACGGGGGTCCTCACCCTCGGCGAGACGATGCTCCTGCTGGCCGGCCCCGGTGTCGGCGAGGTGTGCGACCTCGACCACATGCGCGTCGACACCGGCGGGGCGGAGAGCAACGTCGCGATCGGGCTGGTCCGCGCGGGTGTCCCGGCCACGTGGGTCGGACGCGTGGGGGCGGACCCCGCCGGTGACCGGGTCCTGCGGGACGTCGGGCAGGCCGGCGTCGAGGTCGCCGCGGTCGTCGACCCCGAGCGTTCGACCGGGCTCATGATGAAGGAACGACTGCGGGACGGCCGGACCCGCGTGACCTACCACCGTCGACACTCCGCGGGCTCGGCGCTCGCACCGGAGGACGTCCCCGCCGGGCTCGTCGAGCGGTCGGCGCTCGTCCACGTCAGCGGCATCACGCTCGCGCTCTCGGAGTCCGCCCGGCGGACCGTCACCACGGTGCTCGACCGCGCCGAGGCCGCCGGGGTCCCGGTGTCCTTCGACGTGAACCACCGGCAGAAGCTGCTCGACGCCGCGGTCGCCCGGGAGCACTACCGCGCCGTCGCCGCCCGTGCCGCGGTGGTCTTCGCCGGCGACGACGAGGCCCGCATCCTGCTCGGTGCCCCGGACGGTGCCGGGGACGACGGGGCGAGCCCGCTGCAGTCCGACGAGGACCTCGCCCGTGGGCTCGCCGACCTGGCCCGTGGTCGTGCCGTGGTGAAGCTCGGCTCCCGCGGCGCCGTCTCGGTCGTGGACGGGCGGACGACCCGCCGCGCGGCGACACCGGTCCGGGTCGTCGACCCGGTCGGTGCCGGTGACGCGTTCGTGGCGGCCTGGCTCGCGGCGACGCTCACGGGGGCCGACGCGGACAGCGCGCTCGACCGGGCCGCCGACGCCGGAGCGCTCGCCTGCACCGTCCCGGGCGACTGGCGGTTGCCGGTCCCCGGCGCGAGCCCCGACACGCTCACCGCTGACGCGTCGGACCCGTCCGATCCGTCCGACCCGTCAGACCCGTCGGACCCGTCAGACCCGGCCGGCCCCCGAGCAGCCGCGATCGACACCGCGGTGCACGACCGCGTCGACCGCTGACCGCGACCACCACCCGTCCGGCACGAACCCGCCCGACCGATCCGAGGAGCCCCACCGTGAGCACCCACCACACGTCCACCGGCGACAGCCCGTCGGTGCCGCACCACGGCACCCGGCACGGCGCGGGTCCGGCCGTCGCGATCCTCCGCGGCGGCACGGGCGAGCACGTCGAGGCGGTCGTCGACACCCTGGTGGGCGCCGGCGTCCGCGCGGTCGAGCTCACCACGAACACCCCGCGCTGGCGCGAGGGCACCGCCTGGACCGCGCGACGGTTCGGCGACGGCGTCTCCGTCGGGGTGGGCACGGTCCTCGACCCGGAACAGGTCGACGACGCTGCCGACCTGGGGGCGTCCTTCGTCGTCAGCCCGCACCTCGACCCCGCGATCGGCGAGCGTGCCCACGAGCGGGGCCTCGGCTGGTACCCGGGGGCAGCGACGCCGACCGAGATCGTGCGGGCGTGGCGGCTCGGCGCCCGGGCGGTGAAGGTGTTCCCGGCGGCACAGCTCGGCGGCCCCGCGTACCTGCGGCAGGTGCTCGCCCCGCTCGACTTCGTCGACGTGGTCCCGACCGGCGGCATCGGGATCGACGATGCCGCCGACTACCTGGCAGCCGGTGCGGTGGCGGTCGGACTCGGCTCCCCCCTGGTCGGTGACGCCCTGGGCACCGGGGACACGGTCGCGCTGCGGTCCCGCGCGGAGCGGCTCGTCGCGGGGCTCGCCCGGTGACCACCACCGCGGAGACCGGTGCGCCGCTCGTGCTCCGCGGCGGGTCCGTCGTCGACCGGGACGGCCCCACCCGCGCGGACGTGCTCGTGGAATGCGGTCGGATCACGGCGGTCGGTGCGACGGTTCCCGTGCCGGACGACGCCAGCACGATCGACTGCGGTGGCCGCACGGTCCTCCCCGGGGCCGTCGACGCGCACTCGCACGCCGGGTCCCGGGTCTTCGACGAGGACGTCCAGCTCGCGCTGCTCCGTCAGGGCGTCACGTCGATCGTCACCGGCCAGGACGGCGTCGGCCCGGCCCCCGGCGACGGCAGGTGGGCGGGCCGGTACTTCGCGGCGATCGACGGCCCGCACCCCCGGTACCGCGGCGGCGGCACCGCCGGCCTGCTGGCGACGTACGACGGCACCACGCCGCTGAACGTCGCGACCCTGGTGCCCGCCGGGACGATCCGGCACGAGGTGCTGGGCGACGAGGACCGACCCGCGACCGCCGAGGAGACCACGGCGATGGGCGCGCTCGTCCGCCGCGGGCTCGCCGAGGGAGCGCTCGGGCTCGCCACCGGGCTCGACTACGTGCCGGGGCTGTACGCCGACACCGCCGAGCTCGCGGCGCTCTGCGCGGAGGTCGCCGCCGTCGACGGCGTCTACGTGTCGCACGTCCGCGGCGGGTACGAGGCGAACCTCCGCGTCGGGCTCGAGGAGGTCGCCGAGATCGTCCGGTCGAGCGGGGTCCGTGCGCACGTGTCGCACCTGCACGCTCCGGTCGACACGGCCCTCGGCGTGCTCGAGGACCTGGCGGCCGCGGGGGTACGGCTGACCTTCGACGCGTACCCGTACTCCCGCGGGTGCACGATCCTGTCGATGCTGCTGCTCCCCGCCGCACTCGCGCGCCCCGGCACCGACGACCTCGCCCGCGCGGTCGCCGACGACGCCGGACGCCGCCGGGTCCGCACCGCCGTGCTCGACCGGGTCACCGCGCGCCCGGACCTCGGACCGGGCTGGGCGGACCAGGTCACGCTCTCCCACGTGCCCTCACCGGCGCACCACGACCTGCAGGGCCGCACCCTGACCGACGCCGCGACGGTGCGACGCACCGAACCCGTGGACCTGGCGATCGACCTGCTCGTCGCCTCCGACCTGCAGGTGACCGCGATCATGCGCGTCCCGCACCCGCGCTCCCCCGCCGACCTCGCGCCGCTCGTCCGGCACCCCGGGCACACCGCGGGGTCGGACGGCATCCACGTCGGCACGCACCCGCACCCGCGGGCCACCGGCACCGTGGCGCGGTACCTCGGCGACTTCGTGCGTGCCGGGCTGCTGTCGTGGCCGGACGCCCAGCGGCACCTGTCGACCACCGCCGTCGAGCACCTGCGGCTGGGCGACCGCGGGGTCGTGCGTGCGGGGGCGGTCGCCGACCTCGCGGTGGTCGACCCCGAGCGGGTGGCGGCGCGGTCGACCTACGACGACCCGACGGCCACGGCTGTGGGGACGGACGACGTCCTGGTGGCGGGCGTGCCGGTGCTCGCTGCCGGACGTCTGACGGGCACCACCCCGGGCGCCGGGATCCGGCGTGCGGGCGCGACGGCACCGAGGGGCACCGGAGGTCGGTGAGGTTCCGCTCAGGGAGCGGGACGGCGGGTGACGATCAGGAGGCGCTGGGCAGCACCGCGACGACGTCGATCTCCACGAGGATCCCGGCCAGGTGCGACTGCACGGTCGTGCGGACCGGGTACGGCTCCGAGAAGTGCTTCGCGTACTCCTCGTTGAAGGCGGCGAAGTCCCGGTCCGAGTGCTCGAGGTGGACGGTCGACTTCACGACGTCGTCGAGGGTCGCGCCGTGCTCGGCGAGGACGGCGGCGACGTTGGCCAGCACCTGGGCGGTCTGTCCGGCGACGTCGTCGGCCATCGCCCCCGTCGCCGGGTCCTGCGGCCCGAAGCCCGCGGTGTAGAGGAACCCGCCGGCCACGATGCCCTGGCTGTACGGGCCGGCGGGTGCCGGGGCGTTCGCGGTGACGATGGCGGTCTTCGGCACGGGGACTCCTCTGGTCGTCGGACGCGGTCCGTCCGGGTGGGCCTCCAGGCTAGGGCCGGCCCCACTGCGCGGACCGACCACCCGCCGGAGCCGTTGCGGTGTGCAGAACGCGGGACGGGCCTCCCGGCCGACCACCGACGACCGACCCGTCCGCGACCGGCCACCGGCGTGCCGGAGGGTGCCAGGCGACGGTCGGTACGCTCGGTCCGTGCCCACCGAGAGCCCTGCGCCCGCCGGAGCGGGCCGGTGAGCCGCACCGACGGCGCCGTCACCGGGACGCTCGCGAACGGTCGACGTCGCATCGTCGACCTGGCGACGAGCCTGCCCGTCTGGGCCGCGGTGCTGCTGGTGTGGGGCGGCGGCCGTCTCGTCTCCACGGTCTGGCTGGCGCTCGCCTACCCGCTGATGGCCCGGCAGATGCCGGACAACGCCATCTGGGGCAACGAGCACGGGTTCGGGTCGTTCCTCACCGCGTGGGACGGCCAGTACTACGAGCAGATCTCGGTGCACGGCTACCCGACGACGTTGCCGCTCGACGCCGCCGGGCACGTCGCCCAGAACGCGTGGGCCTTCCTCCCGGCGTTCCCCTTCGCCATCCGCATGCTGACGGCCTCGACCGGGGTGCCGTTCGCCGTGGGGGCGCCCCTCGTCGCGCTGGCCGCCGGGCTCGTGGCGACGTTCCTGCTGCACCGGCTGGTGAGCGACCGTGCCGGCAACGCCGCGGGCATGTGGGCGGTCTTCTTCTTCACGTGCGGTCCGCTGTCGTTCCTGCTGCAGGTCGGCTACGCGGAGAGCACGTTCCTGGCACTGACGTTCGGCGCCCTGCTGGCGCTCGAACGACGGCGCTACGGCCTGCTGACGGTGCTCGGCGTGGTCGCGGCGTTCACCCGTCCCGGGGCGCTCGCGCTGCCGCTCCTGCTCGGGGTCGTCGCACTCGTCCGCTGGGTGCGTGCACGACGAGCCGCCGCGGGCACCGGTGTGCGGTCCCTCGAGGCCTTCCCGGTGGCGGAACGCGTCCGGGTCGTCGCCGCCGGCGTGGTGATGGCTGCGGCGGGTCTGGCGTGGCCGGTCATCGCGGCGCACGTCACCGGGCGGTCGGACGCCTACCTGGAGACCGAGATGTCCTGGTGGGTGAACTTCATCGGGCGGGTCGACTTCACACCGATGACGCCCTGGTTCCTGATCGCCGGGCGGTGGCTCGGGGTCGGTGGGGTCCTGATCGTGGTCGTCCTGCTCGTGGCGTACCCCGTCTGGCTGCTGCGGCGCTCGACCCGGGCGCTTGGCTCGACGACCGTGCTGTACTCGGCCGCCTACGCGCTCTACATCTTCGCGGTGTCCCTGCCGATGGCGTCCACCCCGCGGCTCCTCATGCCGCTCGCGCCGTTGTTCGGCTCCCCCGAGCTCGTCGCCCGGCCCTGGATGCGCTGGACGTTCGTGAGCTGTGCGCTCCTCGGGCAGCCGGTGCTCGTCGCGGTGCTCTGGCTGCTCGGCCCGCCCTGACCCCAGCGGTACGCTCGACGGAAGGCTCGCGGCACGCTCGCGAAACGCAACGTCGGCGGTTCCTCGCAGGGCTGTACCGCTGCGAGGGACCGCCGACGTTGCGTGGTGCGGAAGGGGGACGGGCTAGAGCTCGACGGTGCCGTGGTGGCCGGTGTCGGGCTGGCTCTGCTTGCCGATCGCGGCCTTCAGGGTCTGCACGAGGCTGCCGACCGGGCCGGTGTCCTGCGTCCAGTACTCGACCGAGTCGCCCTCGACGGTGAGGAGTCGGATGGTCGGGTCCTCTCGGCCGTCCGGGAACCACGCCTCGGCGAACGGGGACCAGAGTTCGTCGATGACGGACTCGTCGCGGGTGACCGTCGCCGTGCCCGCGATCGACAGGTACCCGCCCTGCGACTCGATGGCGACGTTGACGTGCGGGTTGCGCGCGATGTCCTCCACCTTCTCGCTGCCGTCCTGCACCAGGAAGCGGAGGGTCCCGTTGAACGCCTTGTCCTGCACGGCCAGCGGACGGGCGTGCAGCTGGCCGTCGTCGCTGACGGTGGTGAGCAGGGCGGTTCGAGCGCCGTGGACGATGTCCGAGATGGCTGCGCGGTGGTCTGCCTGCGTGTCGGTCATGATGCTCCTGTTCGTCGTGCGCCCCGTTGTGCTCGACGTCCGGCCGGGCACTGCCCGGGCGCGTTCCGTTCCCGCCAGTGTGCCCCTCGTCGCTGGGACCTGCCCGCCCGGGTTCCGGCCCCCGCACGAGTGGCTGCGGCGCGGACGCGTGCCGCGCGGGACCGGGCGTGCAGGGCGGGAACGGGCGCACCTGGCGAGAACGGCGCACCTGGCGAGAACGGCGCACCTGGCGAGAACGCGCGTCCCTGGCGAGAACGGACGTCCCTGGCGAGAACGGACGTCCCTGGCGAGGACTGGCGTACCTGGCGAGGACTGGCGCACTTGGCGAGGACGGGCGCACTTGGCGAGGACGGGCGCACTTTGCGGGAACGGGCGTACCTGGCCGTCCGAGAACGGGAGGTACGCCCGGAACGATCAGGTATCGCGGTCGTCATGGGAAGGAACGGGCACGGACGGACACCCACACGCTCCGACCCAGCGGCCCCACACCGCGCCGCCCCCGGGGCCGAGGGTGACGCGTCAGGCGGCGGGCTCGCGGATCGTCGTCTCGACGTCGACGACCTGCGGGACGCGCGGCATCGAGGCGAAGCCGAACGCCACGGGCGGGTCGAGCGGGGCCAGGGACCCGAGCGGTTCCCCCGCCCAGGACCCCGAGACGCCGGTGACGTCGTGCGCGCCGGTCACGCCGTAGTACTCGCGGCGGCCACCTCCTGCGGTCCCGGCCGTGCCCGCGCCGGGAGCGACCAGTCGTGCGACCGGGTCGATCACGCTGAGCCACCGGGGATCACGCGCGATCGGCTTCGGCACGATGCGGAGCACCCGCCCGAGCGGTGAGATGGATCCGACGTCGATCGAGGCGCGGAGCGGGCCGGCGTCGAGCTCGAGACCACGAGCGGTGCGGCGGGCGTCGATGTCGACCACCGACACCGTGTCGAAGCGGTAGGTCCCGGAGACGTACGCGGCGACGATCTCGTCCGGCGCGAGGAGCACGCTCGACCCGTCCGGCTGCTCCAGGAAGACGTCCGTGAAGGCTCCGAACGGCGACCGGTCCCACATGCCGACGACGAACCGCACACCGGACGTCGTGCCGACGCCCATGATGCGACCACGGAACCGACGCTCGACGATGTTGGGGCGGGGCGACATGCGGTGGACGGTACCCGGCGCTGCCGTGAGTCAGCGTGGCGGCGGTGGGGCGCGCCTCCCGGCCGACGGGACGCTGCCGGACCCGGCACAACGGGAAGCACCCCGCGCCACGGGATCCCGTGGTGCGGGGTGCTTCTCGTTGTGCACGAGCAGGCCGCACCGGCCCGCCCCGAGCAGCACCGGCCCGCCCCGAGCAGCACCGAGCCGCCCCGAGCCGCACCGGCCCGCCGGCCCACCCCGAGGAGGCGTCCGCCTACGGCACCGGCACCGGCTCGGCGAGCAGCTCGCGCACCCGCGGTGCGACCCGCGTGCCGTAGAGCTCGATCGACCGCATCATGTCCTCGTGCGGCAGGCGACCCGTCGCGTACCGCATGTCGAAGCGCGAGACGCCGAGGATCCGCATGTTCCGGGCGATCTTCCGCGCCACCGTCTCCGGCGACCCGACGTACAGCGACCCGCCGGCGGACAGTCCCGCCTGGTACTGCGCGGCGTCGAGGGGCGGCCAGCCGCGCTCGCGGCCCAGCCGGTCGGTGACGGCCTTGTGGTACGGCCAGTAGCGCTCGGCTGCCTCGGCGTCGGTCTCGGCGACGAAGCCCGGCGAGTGCATCGCGATGGGCTGCTGCGGGAGCTCGAGCTGCGTGAGCGCCTGGCGGTACAGCCGCGAGAACGGGGCGAACTGCGCCGGCTGCCCGCCGATGATCGCGAGGAACAGCGGCAGGCCGTAGGACGCCGCACGGATGACGGACTGCGGCGAGCCGCCGACGCCGATCCAGGTCGGGATCGGGCCGTGCTCGAGCTTGGGGAAGACGTCCTGGTCGACGAGCGCCGCGCGCTTCGTGCCGGACCACGTCACCGCGTCCCCACCGCGCAGGGCGTTCCAGAGCTGCAGCTTCTCCTCGAACAGGACCTCGTAGTCGGCCAGGTCGTAGCCGAACAGCGGGAAGGACTCCGTGAACGAGCCGCGGCCGAGGATCACCTCGGCGCGCCCGTCCGACAGGGCGTCCACGGTGGCGAAGCGCTCGTACACGCGCACCGGGTCGTCCGAGGACAGGACGGTGACGGCGGAGCCCATGCGGATCGACGAGGTGCGGGCGGCGATGGCGGCGAGGACGACCTCGGGGGCGCTGACCACGAAGTCCTCGCGGTGGTGCTCCCCGACGCCGATGAAGTCGATCCCGACCTGGTCCGCGAGGACGGCTTGGTCGACGACGTCGCGGATGCTCTGCGCGTCCGAGCGGAGCGACCCGTCGGCACGCTCGGTGACGTCTCCGAAGGTGTCGAGGCCGAGCTGGACCGGCCCGATGCGCTCGGGTGCGGGCGGCGGGACGTCCGACGGGCGGTCGGTGCCGAATGCGTTGCTCATGTGCGCCTCCTGATCGATGCGTTTGCATGAACTGTAGCACCGCGGGAGCCGGACGTACAGCCCCGACGGCGCGCGCCCGGCGGGTCACCAGACCGCCGGCGTACCGTGCCGCGCATGGCGAACATCCCCGACCAGACCGGCCGTCGCATCGTCGTGACCGGCGCGAACAGCGGCACGGGCAAGGAGACCGCGAAGCGGCTCGCCGGTGCCGGCGCGAGCGTCGTGCTCGCCGTCCGCACCACCGCGAAGGGCGAGGACGCCGCGACCGAGATCCGCCGGGAGCACCCGGGCGCCGACCTCGAGGTGCGCGAGCTCGACCTCGCCGACCTCGCCAGCGTCCGCCGGTTCGCCGCGGGCATCGCCGACGACGGCCGTCCCCTCCACGTCCTGGTGAACAACGCCGGCGTGATGGCCCCGCCCGAGCGCTTCGAGACCGCGGACGGCTTCGAGCTGCAGTTCGGCACGAACTTCCTGGGACACCTGGCGCTCACGAACCTGCTGCTGCCGACGTTGCTCGGCACGGCCGCGGGCAGCGACGACGCCCGGCCCCCGCGCGTCGCGACGATGTCGAGCCTCGCCGCCATCCCCGGCAGCATCCGCTTCACCGACCCGCAGTGGGAGCGCGGCTACAACGGCTGGCGGGCCTACTCGCAGTCCAAGCTGGCCGACCTGCTCCTCGCGCTGCACCTGCACCGGCTGTCCGTCGAGCGGGACTGGCCACTCGTCAGCACGGCGGCCCACCCCGGCTACACGCGCACGAACCTGCAGTCCACCGGCCGCTCGCTCGGCCGGTCGCGTCCGGTCCGCGCGAGCGACCGCGCGCTCCCCTTCACGCAGGCGGTGGAGCAGGGCGCGGAGCCGCTCCTGTACGCCGCCGTCGGTCCGGCCGCGGTCGGCGGGGCCTACTACGGGCCGTCCGGGTTCGGGGGCCTGACCGGACCGACCACGACGGTCTCGGTGCCGCGCTCGGCGCGCAGTGCGGACCTCGCCCGGTCGCTCTGGGCGGTCGCCGAGGACCTCACCGACACGCACGCGCCCGCCTGACCGCTGGCTCGGCACCCGCACCGGCCGGGAGGCACGACCCGACCGCGTCCCGTCGGCGTCAGAACCGCAGGTGGTCGCGTGCGAACGCGTCGATCACCCCCGCCTCGAGGGCACGCTGTCCGCGGGCGGTCGGGTGCACGTCGTCGGACTGCATCCACTCCGGGTGGCCGGACAGCGGCTGCCCGATGTCGACGTAGGTGCCGCCGTCGCGCCGGGTCGCCCGCTGCAGGGCGTGCGAGATCGTCGCCAGCTGCGCCGGCGGGGCCTGCTCGTTCCACACGGCGCTCAGCCCCACCACCCGGGCTCCGGGCAGGTCGCGGTGGACGAGGGCCACGAGCTGGTCGGTGGCGCTCGTCACCTGTGCGTCGTCCTCGCCCAGGTCGTTCGAGCTCGCCTGCACGAAGACGACCCGGGGGCGCAGGTCGACCGCACGCTTGACGAGCCCCGGGTAGGCACTGGCGCACGCGTCCGGGTCCCCCGTGGCGACGACGCCGGCCCCGTCGCAGGACAGGTTCGTCAGCTGCCACCGTTCGGTCCGGGCGAGGAGCGCGGGCCAGGCCTGCTCCGGCGTCAGGCCGTGGCCGCCGCTCACCGAGTCGCCGATGACGACGATCCGCTCCCCCGGGGCGTGGTCCCAGGCGCGGCCGGTCGGGCTCGGCGAGGAGGCCGCGGCCACCGAGGAGTCCTCGCTGCAGCCGACGAGGGCGAGCGCGGTGAGGGCGGCGAGCGTCGTCGCGAGGACGGCTCGACCGCGGGGACGGCGCCGCGGAGCGGGGTCACCGATGCCCGCGACGGTGCGCGGGGACGGCCGTGTGGTCGGGGTCACGACGGGGACCGTACGCCGCCGGACCACGGCGGGACCGGCCGGTGCGCTGCTGCTCCTCACAGCATCGGGGACGTCCGGGCGGGACGATCACGCCCGGTGCAGCTCCACCGAGCCGTCGAGGCGTCCCGGGTGGGCGAGCCGCGCGTGCTGCAGCACCGTCCGACCGGGCCCGACCGCAGCGGCGACGACGGACAGCGTCGCGACGTGGCCGTCCGGCTCGACCGCGTCGCGCAGGATCGCGTCCGGGTGGTCCGGGGGCAGGGCCGCGGAGTCGGCGAGCACGCCGAACCAGCCGCTCCAGCCGCCGCCCGCCTCGTCGCCGAGGTCGGCGGTGCGGAGTTCGTCGAACGGGCCGAGCGCCGGCGGCCCGGCCGGCGCCGGGGCCGCGCGGAAGGCCTCGAGCCACCGGCCGACCCGCGGCGCGGCGGGGTCGTCCGGGGCCCCGTGGGTCACCATGTGCACGCCGGGCTCGAGCAGGGTCGTCCGCACCGCCCTGCCGTCCCAGGTGTCGACGGCGGCGCCCTCGGCCGTGGCCCGCACCAGGTTGAACGCACGCGTGGTCGGGAGCGAGCCGCCCGCGCCCGGCGCCGCGCCGGTCAGCGCGTCGAGCGGCAGCACGCCGCGGGTGGTCCAGGTGCCGTCGTCGCTCGGCACCGGTTCGGCACGGTTCAGCACGACGGCGAGCCCCGCGGCGTCGGACGCGGCGAGCCACGCTCCGCCGGCCGACCGGTCGCGCACACCCCGGACGGCGGGGTCGAGCTCGGGCCACCAGGCGGCGGGCGGGTCCCAGGGACGGTCGGGCGACTCGTCACGGAGCGCCAGCACGGTGACGGGCCACGCGGCGCCGGGGTCGACGCGGACGACGACGGTGCACATGGGCTCGATCCTCGCACGGCCGTCCGGGTAGCGTGACCGACGTGGATGCTGCAGCAGGTCGCCGTCTGTCCGTCGTCGTCGGGATCACCGGGGGCATCGCCGCCTACAAGGCCGTGGGGGTCGTCCGCGACCTCGTCAAGCGCGGCCACGACGTGCACGTCGTCCCGACCGAGGGTGCACTCCGCTTCGTCGGACTGCCGACGCTCGAGGCGCTGAGCCGGAACCCGGTCACGACGAGCGTCTGGGACGACGTGGCCGAGGTGCGGCACGTGGCGCTCGGACGCCGGGCGGACCTGGTCGTCGTCGCGCCCGCGACCGCCGACTCCCTGGCGCGGATGGCCCACGGACTCGCCGGGGACCTGCTCGGGACGACGCTGCTCGCGACCGAGGCGCCCGTGGTCGTCGCCCCCGCGATGCACCCGCAGATGTGGGAGCACCCCGCGACCCGGGCGAACGTCCGGACCCTGCGCGACCGCGGGGTGCACTTCGTCGGGCCGGTGGTCGGCGCGCTGACGGGTGACGACGCCGGGATCGGCCGGATGGCGGAACCCGAGGACATCGCGGCCGCGGCGCTGGCGGTGCTCGACCGACCGACCGAGGCGGGCCGACGGGACCCGGGCGGGGCGGGCCTCCCGGCCGGTGCCGCAGCGGGGTCGGGGACGGGGGCGCGGGGCGACCAGGGCGACCTCGCCGGGGTGCGTGTCGTCGTGAGCGCGGGAGGGACGCGCGAGCCGTTCGACCCGGTGCGCTTCGTCGGCAACCGGTCGAGCGGACGCCAGGGCGTGGCGATCGCCGCGGACGCCGTCCGACGCGGCGCGACCGTGACGCTCGTCGCCGCGAACGTGGACGCCGGGCTCACCGCGGAGCTCGGTGCGACCGTGGTGCCCGTCGGGTCCGCCCAGGAACTCGCCGACGCGGTGCACGCCGCGGCGGTCGACGCCGACGTGGTGGTGATGACCGCCGCGGTCGCGGACTACCGACCGGCCGAGGTCCGCCCCGACAAGCTGAAGAAGGACGACCAGGGCGACACCATGACCCTCGAGCTCGTCCGCAACCCCGACGTGCTGGCCGACCTCGTCCGAGCACGCCGCACGGGTCAGGTCATCGTCGGGTTCGCCGCGGAGACCGAGCCCGACAGAGAGGCCCGGATCGCCCTCGGACGCGCCAAGATCGCCCGGAAGCCGGCCGACCTGCTCGTCGTGAACCACGTCGGGTGGGACGCGGGCTTCGAACGCGAGGAGAACGCGATCGAGGTGCTCGTGCCCGGCGGCGACGTCGTCCGGGAGACCTCCGGCAGCAAGGCGGACGTCGCCACGGCGGTGCTCGACCTCGTCGCGACCGCCCTGACCTGAGCGACGCCCGACACCCGCTCGGGCGAGGGCGTGCACGATGGGCGCATGCGACGACGCGAGCGCGCCCGACGTGCCACCCGGACCGCCACCATGCTCGCCGTGCTCCTCGGCGGAGCCGGCGTCACCCACTTCCTGCGCCCGCGGGGCTACGACCGGATCGTGCCGGAGGGCCTCCCCCCGCGCCTGACCACGGTCGCCTCCGGCGTGGCCGAGCTCGGCATCGCCGCCGGACTCGCCGTGCCGGCCACCCGTCGCGCGTCCGGCTGGGCGGCAGCGGCACTGTTCCTGGCGGTCTTCCCCGCGAACGTCAAGATGGCCGCCGACCTCCTCGACAGCCCACGCGCAGGGCGCGCCGCACGGCTGGTCGGCGTCGCGCGGCTCCCCCTGCAGGCGCCGCTCGTGGCCTGGGCCGTGCGCGTCGGACGACACGCGCCACGACGGTGACCGACGCGGTCCGCCAGCGGGCGGCGGTCCCGCTCGTGCACCGGCCCGTCGCCGTGCACGCGTGGGAGGACATCGTGTTCGCGCACTGGCGGCGGGACCCGGCCTCGCTCGCCCGGCTCGTGCCACGCGGCACCCGGCCCGACGTGGTCGACGGCAGCGCGTGGGTGGGTCTGACCGCCTACGTGTTCCGCGAGACGGCCCTCCCGCCGCTCCCGCCCTCACGACGACTCGGTTCGATGACCGAGGTCACGATCGAGATCGCGACCGTCGACACCAGGGGTCGCCACGGCATCGTCTACCGCACCGTCGACACCGGCCACGTCCCCGCCATCGTCGCCGCGAACACGCTGCTCGGCGTGCCGTACACGTTCTCCCACGTCCGGGCGACGCGTCGCGGGGACACCCTCGACCACCGGTCGGTCCGGCACCCGGCCCGGGCGACGCACCCTGTCCGCTGGGCGCGGGCGCTCGTGCACGCGGGGAACGCACGCCCGCCGCGACCCCGCCCGCGGCACGACGTCCTCGTCCGGGTCACCGCGGGCGACGTCGTGGACACGCCGCTCGCCGCCGCGCTCACCACGCGCGCCGGCATCCACGCGCGGCACCTGGCGCAGACGCTCTTCTGGCAGCGGCAGCACGCGCCGCTGACCGTCCGCAGCGCCCGGCTCGAGCGGCTCGAGGGCGACCTACCGGACGCCGTCGGGCTGCCCGGGCTCCTCGACCGCGACCCCGACTCACTGCTCGTCGTGGACGCGACGACCGTGCGCTACGCGTGGGGCGAGGTGGTCCGGTGAGCGACGACCCGTTCGACCTCGACCGGTTCGTGCGTGCGCAGGAGGGCGTCCACGAGCAGGCACTCGCGGAGCTGGCGGCCGGCCGGAAGCGGTCGCACTGGATGTGGTTCGTGTTCCCGCAGCTCGCCGGCCTCGGGCGCAGTGCGACGGCGCAGCGGTACGCGATCGAGGGGCTCGCCGAGGCGCGGGCGTTCCTGGCACACCCCGTGCTCGGTCCGCGCCTGCTCGAGGCTGCCCGCACCGTCGTCGACGCACCGGCCCGGAGCGCGGACGACCTGTTCGGTGGGATCGACGCGCTGAAGGCGCGGTCGTCGGCGACCCTGTTCGCCAGGGCCGCCGAGGACCCGGCTCCGTTCCGTGCCCTGCTGGACCGGTGGTTCGACGGGACCGAGGACCCGGTGACGGTCCGGCTGCTCGACGCCACCTGAGGCACGGCGGCCGACGGACGACCGTTCACATATCAGGTACGGTGATCAGGCGTCGACACCGACCGGTCCGGCGCTCCCGACCGTCCACCGAGAACGAGGACACCCGCATGCCGGTCCCCAGCAGCGCCCCCACCGAGCACCAGCTGCTCCGCGACACCGTCCGCCACAAGATCCACGCCGCGATCATGGACGGCACGCTCGAGCCCGGTGAACGCCTCAACGACGACGAGCTCATCGCCTGGCTCGGCGTCTCCCGCACCCCGATCCGCGAGGCCCTCAGCCAGCTCGCCCGCGCCGGTCTCATCGAGATGGCACCGAACCGGTACACCCGGGTCACCACCCCGAAGGCCGAGGAGGTCGTCGAGGCGATGCAGACCCTCGGCGTGCTGTTCGGCGGGGTCGTCCGGCTGGCCGTCCCCCGGCTCACCGCGCCGACGCGGAAGAAGATCCTGGCGCAGCTCGACCGCACGATCACCGAGCTCGACGCGCACGACGTCCCCGCCGTCAACCACGACGCGCTCTCGGTCTTCGGGCTGTACGTCGACGCCTGCGGCAACGAGAACCTGCAGCGGGTGTGCCGCGACACGACCGACGGTCTCGCGTTCCGCCTGCGCCTGCCGAACCTCGACGAGCTCATCGACTGGGACCAGCTGACCGCGGACTTCCGCCGGCTGCGCGACGCGACCGAGAGCGGTGACAACATCGCCGCCGAGCTCGCGACCGAGGCGATCCACCTGCTCCCGGGCGAGAAGCGGCACCGCTCCAGCTGAGCGCACCTGTCACGTCGTACAGGAACGCCCGTCCCGGACCTCGGGACGGGCGTTCCTGCACCCGGCGTCAGCACCCCGCACGGCACTCGGTCACACGCCCGTGGGGACCGGTAGCATCGCTCCGACCCGCTCGAACAGCCTCGACCCGACGACCCGGGAGCACCGCATGAGCCACCGCCAGCCGGACCGCACCGAGATCGCCGCGCGCCTCGCCGCCGCCGTCGGACGCATCAACCGCCGTGCGCGCACCGACTCGGCCGCGCTGGGCTACGGGCTCGTCTCCGCACTCGCGACGATCCAGGCCGAGGGACCCCTGCGCCCCGGCGACCTGTCGCGGATCGAGGTCGTCACGAAGCCCACGATGACGCGCATCCTCACCGAGCTCGAGCAGCGCGGCTTCATCGAACGCGAGGCCGACCCGCGGGACGGCCGGGCGTTCATGGTGTCGGCCACCCCCGCTGGCATCGCTGCCGTCGAACGGGCCCGCTCCGACCGCACCGGCATCGTCGCCGGGCTCATCGCGGACCTGCCCGACGACGACGTCGACTCCATCGCCGCCGCCCTTGCCGCCCTCGAACGGATCGGCCAGGGCGAGCGCTCCCAGGAAGCACACACCTCCGGGCGCTGATCCGGCGGCGTCAGCACCGTTACCGAACCGTTACCAAGGGGTGGACGGACGGTTCTGCCAGGGCTTCCGGACGGGCTGTCCAGGCTGACACGTCATCGTGACGGCTTCGCCCGAGCAGGCGGCCACCCGGTCGCCCAGCGGCGGACGGACGGGCCCCACACCACCGTCCGGTCCTCCCCCGGCTCGCGGCTCCCCCACGACGGCCGTCCCGACGGTCGTGCACGCTCCCCCACACCCGCGTGCCCGATCCGGCGTGCCCGGGAGTCGCCCTCCAGCCGGCCGACCACCGGAACCGATGACGCGAACCACCCCCGAAGCCCCCTTCACCGCGACCACCCGACGCCAGGCGCTCGACTCCCCGAGCCGCCGTGTCCGCCGTGCGCTCCGCAGTCGCTCCGCCCTCGTCGTCGGGGGCGTTGCCGCCGTCGCCCTCGTCGGCGGACTCGCCACCGTCGGCACACAGCCGGCCATCGGCGAGGCCATCGGCGTC